>CAKUIV010000038.1 GCA_934661105.1 uncultured Ellagibacter sp.
TAGCTCAGTTGGTTAGAGCGCCGGCCTGTCACGTCGGAGGTCGCGAGTTCAAGTCTCGTACATCCCGCCATTCGAATCCAAAGCCCGCGAAAGCGGGCTTTTTCATTTCACGTGCTTTGGGTGGCGTCGCGCCCGCGCCGGCTCATTCTCGCTTACCATGTACCGAAGACGAAGGCGAAGGCGCATACGGGAAAGGAATGCACCCGCGGTGGCGGTATACCCCTCGAAAGATATCGATCGCGAAGCGGCGGGCAATGCGTCTGCGACCGGCTTGCGTTCTCGCAAAAAGCTTCCGCCTCGCGCGCTCATCGAGTCCGTCGTTCCCGAAAGCCCTGCCGACGATGCCGGGTTCGAGCCCGGCTGCTACATCACCTCCGTCGACGGCGAGCCCATTCGCGACCTCATCGATTGGCGTTGGCTTTCGGCCGATGACGAGATCACCGTCGGCTACATCGACCTCGACGGCGACACGGGCGAGGTGGAGCTCTTCCGCGACGAAGGGGAGGACTGGGGCTTCGAATTCGACGGCATCGTCTTCGACGGCGTGAAGCAATGCCGAAACGCGTGCATCTTCTGCTTCATGCGTCAGCTTCCCGATGACATGCGCCCGTCGCTCACCTTGCGCGACGACGACTTCCGTCTAAGCTTCCTTGCGGGCACGTTCGTCACCTTCACGAACCTCTCCGAGGAAGACGAGGCGCGCATCGTCGAGCAGGCCATCAGCCCCTTGCGCGTATCGCTCCACGCATCGAACCCCGATGTGCGCCGCCGCATCATCGGCAAGCACGCCGCCCACGGCATCGAGGTGCTCGACCGTCTGCTCGCACGCGGCATCGAGTTCCACGCGCAGATCGTCCTCATGCCCGACGAGAACGACGGCGATGTGCTGCGCGAAACGCTCGAATGGGCCTATGCGCGCTCGGGAATCTTGGACGTATGCATTGTGCCGCTCGGGTTCACCAAGCACCAGACGTGCTTCACGAAAAGCTTCGACGACCCGGACGCTGCGCGCGCGGCGATGGACGTCATCAAGCCCATCCAAGAGCGCGCGCTCGCCGAGCGCGGCACGCTGTGGGCGTTCGCGGCCGACGAGTTCTACTGCAACGCCTACGGCGAGAGCCTTATCGAGCACGTGCCCCCGGCTGAGAACTACGGCGAGTTCGACATGTTCGAGGACGGCGTGGGAATCGTGCGGTCCTTCGTCGACGATTGGGAGCGTGCTTGCGCAGACGGCCTCGACGCCCGTGCGGCGGGCGCCCTTCGCGCGGCGGGACTGCAGGTGCGCTACATCGCGGGCTACGCCACGCGCGGCTTCATGGCGCGGCTCATGCGAGAAAGCGCCGCGGCCGACGTTCTCTCGCCGCTCTTCGTGAAAAACGAGTTCTTCGGCGGCAACGTCGACGTGACGGGGCTTCTGTGCGGCTGCGACATCGCGTCGGCGATCCGTGTCGAAATAGCCGTGCGCCCTTCGCAAGCAGCGAGCCTTTTGTTCACGGTGCCGCGCGTCATCTTCAACGACGACGGCGTGACGCTCGACGACATGACGATCGCGGATATCGAAAAGGCCGCGGGCACTCGCGTCGCCGTGGTATCCTGTAACGGTTCGGAATTTTTACCGGAAATCGCCCGCTTGGCGTCTGAAATGGGCGCCTAGAGCTTAAAAGGAATACAGCATATGGCATTACCTATCGTTGCGGTCGTCGGCCGCCCGAACGTCGGCAAATCCACGTTCGTCAACAGGATCGCTCTTTCCCACGACGCGATCGTCCACGAGATGCGCGGCGTTACGCGCGACCGCTCCTACCATAAGGCCGACTGGAACGGCGTCGATTTCAAGCTGATCGACACCGGCGGCATCGAGATGGGCAACGAGGACAAGTTCCAGGGTTCCATCCGCACCCAGGCGTTCGCCGCCGCCGACGAGGCCGACGTCATCATCTTCATCGTCGATGGCAAGGCGGGTATCAACGCCGACGACGAGGAAGTCGCCCGAATCCTGCGCAAGAGCAACAAGCCCGTCCTTCTGGCGGTGAACAAGCTCGACACGCCCAACAAGTACGACGAGATGTGGGAGTTCTACCAGCTCGGCCTGGGGGACCCGTACCCCATCTCGGCCACGCACGGGCATGGCACGGGGGACTTGCTCGACGTCGTCGTCGCGCGCCTGCGCGAGGTGGAGTGCTCGTTTGTCGACGACGACGGCGACGATATGATCAACGTCGCCATCATCGGCCGCCCGAACGCCGGCAAATCGTCGATCACGAACCGCCTCACCAACGACAATCGCTCCATCGTCTCCGACGTCGCGGGTACCACGCGTGACGCGATCGACACCGTCGTTGAGCACAACGGCACGAAGTACCGCATCGTGGACACGGCCGGCCTGCGCCGGAAAAGCCAGATCGACGAGGACGTCGAGTACTACGGCTTCGTGCGCGCCATGCGCGCCATCGACCGCGCCGACGTCGCCGTGCTTGTGATCGACGGCTCGGTCGGTCTTACCGACCAGGACCAGCGCGTCGCCGGATTCGCGGCCGAGCGCGGCTGCGCGATGATCATCGTCCTTAACAAGTGGGACCTCGTCGAAGGTCCCGAGGCGAAGGCCGAGGTGCGTCAGCACATCGAGGACCGCATGACGTTCGTCGGCTACGCGCCGGTCGTCGCCACGTGCGCCCTTACCGGCAAGCGGGTCGACCGCATTTGGGAAGCCGTCGACGAGGCGTACGAGAACTACAACCAGACCATCTCGACCAACAAGCTCAACTCGTGGCTCGAGTCGATTCGCGAAACCGGCCATACCGTGTCGCAGGGCAAGGCGATGCTGCGCATGAAGTACGTCACGCAGACCGGTACCTGCCCGCCGCACTTCACCATCTTCGTGAACCGCCCCGACCTCGTGAACGACAACTTCGAGCGCTTCCTCGAGAACCGCCTGCGTCGCGCGTTCGATCTTACGGGCACGCCCGTGAAGCTGAAGTTCAAGAAGAAGGACTAGCCAAGGCTTATGTCTCATCCCGAATCGCCCTGGTCATACACGGATTTCTCGTTCCTCGGCGCAATTGGCTTGGGCATGGTCGCCATCATCTGCCTCATCAGTCTCGCAAAGGAGTATGTTTTGGTCGCGCTTGCGCTGCTCGTCGTCGTTTGCTTCCTGCTCGGATCGATTCCCTGGGGGCTCGTCATCTCGAAGTCGGTGTACCACACCGACATTCGCGAACACGGCAGCGGCAACATCGGGACCACGAACGCCATGCGCACCATGGGTAAGAAGGGCGGGGCGGCGGTGTTTCTGCTCGACTTCGGGAAGGGCCTGCTCTCGGGGCTCGTCGCCCTTTTCGTGCTGGCATGCTTCGTTCCCGGGGCGGGCGTTACCGCTGACGCTCCCGTGAGCTCGGCCACCGTGCTCGCTCTGGCGTTCGTCTCATGCACGCTCGGGCATATCTTCAGCCCCTGGCTCAAATTCAAGGGCGGCAAGGGCATCGCGGTCGCGGTGGGCTGCCTGTTCGTGACGTTCGGCCCGATGGGCGCGCTTCTCGAAATCGCGGTGTTCGCCATCGTCGTCGCCATCACGCGCTACGTGTCGGCAGGCTCGCTCGCGGCGGCCGTCACCTGCCCGATCTTCGCCGCGTACTACTTCCTCTTCCAATCGTTCCACCCGGTTGCGTGGGTGATATGCCTTATCACCGCGATCGTTGTCGTCTGGGCGCATCGCGGCAACATCTCGCGCCTCGTGCACGGCAACGAGCGTCGCATCGGCGAGAAGGCGAAGGACTAGCGCATGAAGGTTTCGGTCATCGGGGCGGGTTCGTGGGGCACCGCCCTTTCCCAGGTGCTCGCGCGCAACGGCAACAACGTGGGGCTGTGGGCGCGCAGGCCCGAAGTGGTGAAGTCCATCAACTCCGAGCACAAGAACCCTCGCTATTTGAGCGACGTCGAGCTTGACCCCGACATCGTGGCGACCGTGTCGTACAGAGACACGCTCCTGCGCGCGAAGGCCGCCGTCATCGTGACGCCTTCGACGCTCATCCGCGGGGCGGCGCGTGCTCTCGCCGACGTCGTCGACTCCGATTTCCCCGTCATCGTATGCTCGAAGGGCATCGAAGAGGGAAGCGGCCTTCTGCCCATCGACATCCTCGATGCCGAGATGGGCAATCGCGAGCGCTTCGCCGTTCTTTCGGGACCGAATCATGCCGAGGAAGTGATCAAGGGCGTCCCCGCGGCGACCGTTATCGCGAGCGAGTCGCCCGAGACGGCGGCGTTCTTCCAAAACCTCTTCGCGAGCGAGAGCTTCCGCGCCTACACGAGCGACGACGCGCGCGGGGTGGAGCTGTGCGCCGCGTTCAAGAACGTCATCGCCATCGCCGTGGGCATATCTTACGGCCTCGGGTTCGGCGACAACACCGCGGCGCTTCTCGTGTCGCGCGGGCTCGCCGAGATGAGCAGGCTCGTCGTTGCGTGCGGCGGGCAAGCGCTCACCTGCATGGGGCTTGCGGGCACGGGCGACATGGTGGCGACGTGCATGTCGCGCCATTCGCGCAACCGCACCTTCGGGGAGATGCTCGCCGCCGGTAAGTCGCTTGCCGACTTCACGGCCGAGACGCACATGGTCGCCGAAGGCGCGAACGCCTGCCGCAACGTGCGCGTGCTTGCGAAACGTTACGGGGTGGAGCTGCCGCTCGCCGACGCCGTGCGCTCGGTGGTGTGGGAAGGCGCCGACCCGAAGGCGATCGCGAAGGCGCTCACGGCGCGCTCGCTTAAACCTGAATTCTACGGAATCTAACCTTTCTGCCGTCAAGGCCCCGCTTTTCGAAAGGATCCATCATGCGCATCGAGCCCGCAACGCTTTCCGACGTCGACAGGATGAACGATATTTCCGAGGCCGCGAAGGTGGCGATGCGCGCGGCGGGCATCGATCAATGGCAGGACGGGTATCCGAACCGCGCCTGCTGGCAGGCCGACGTCGAGGGCGGTTTCGCCTACGTGGCGCGCGACGATGACGGAGGCGTCGTCGGCGCGTTCTCGCTCGTCGCCGACGCTCGAACGAACGACCCCGAGCCGTCCTACGCCGAGATCGACGGCGCATGGCTTACCCCCGACGCGAACTACGCCGCCATCCATCGCGTGTGCGTGGCGCCTGAGGCGAAGGGGCGAGGCGTTGCGACCGCGATGTTCGCATTCGCATGCGAAAAGGCTCGTGATCTGGGAATCTCATCCCTTCGCGTCGACACGCACGCCGACAACGTCCCCATGCAGCGCACGCTCGCGAAGGCGGGCTTCACGTTCTGCGGCACGATCATGCTCGTCGACGGCGTGGATGCGGGCGGCTCGCGCATCGCTTTCGAAAAGCTTGTGTAGCGGAGCATGCGGCCGAGCTCGCTACAGCTGCGCGCGGTACGGTTCGGAATCTACCAATTCAGCGAGTTTCACCTGGCCGGTGAAGCGGGCATGCCCGCGGGCGGCGAGCCCGGGCTTCATGGCGAGCATGGTCACGGTGACGTCGGCTGAAAAGCAGGGGCTCGCGTACGCGGCGGTCTGCGCGGAGAACCCGCTCGGCACGTCGACGGCCACGGCGAAGGGGGCATCCTTCACGCGGTCGTGGTGAGTGGTGCCGATGGCGCGCTTGTCCTGCTTGCCCGTCCTTGCGCGGTGCTTGCCGCGCCCCTTCTCGCGCGGGCCTTCGAACCTGCGCAGGTTGGCAAGCGAAATCCACGTTGCGTACGGCTCGCGCACCACGTTTCCCGAAAAACCCGTCCCGAGCAGCGCATCCACCACTGCCTCGGCGCCGTCGAGCGCGTTTGCCACCGCATCTGCGCTCGGCGCTTCGAACACGGTGAGGCTTAAGGCCTCGGCGTGCGCGCGCCCGCAAACGGAAAGCGCGCATTCCCGTGCCGGCTCGGCGGTAAGGGCGCTCGCCGCCTTCGGCGTGACAAGCACGACCTCGTAGCCGCTTCGCGCAAGGCTTTCCGCGCAGACCCATCCGTCGCCGCCGTTGTTGCCCGATCCGGCAAGCACCACCGTGCGCACAGGATGCCCCGCCCAGGCACGCACCTCGCAGGCGACCGCTTCGCCCGCGTGGCGCATAAGATCGGCGAGCGAGGTTCCGTTTCGGGCGATGATCTGCTCCAGCCTGCGCACGTCGTCCACCGAAAGCGCAGCGAGGCGGGCACGTTCGGCCGCGATGCCGGCTTCGGTCATGACGCGCGTGTTCGACAGCATGCCGTTCAGCATGACGAAGGGCGCGCGCCCTTGGGCCGCGCGCACGCCGCGCACGACGAGCGATGCCGCCCATGCGGCCGTGAAGACGCCGCCCACGACGATGCACGTCGTGAAGTGCTCGCTTGCGAAGGCGGCGAGCGCGTCTGTTTGCGCGGAGGCGCTCGCCGCGTTGGCCCCTGATTCGGCGAACAGGGTGAACGCCGCCCAGGGAACCCACACGAGCAGGAACAGCAAACCGTAGCGACCTAAGTAGTTGTACCACGAGGCCCTGCTCGCGTCGGGGCGGACCATGCGCAGCCTCAAGAGCTTCTGCGCGGGCGTCTGGCCTGCCGTCGCCACGGGGAAGACGAAGAACACGGCGAGCAGCGCCGCTGCGATGCAGATGCGGGCGGGAACAAGCGCGTCGCTTATCTGCGTCGTCGTGGCGGCGACCGTGGTGAGCGCGGCCGCGCGCGTGCCGAGGGGCGCGGAGACGAGTCCCGTCTTGTACACGATGAGTATGCCCACCGCGGCGAGTGCCGCCGCGAGCACGACATCGAGCAAGAACGACAGCGCGCGCCTGGTGACGCTTGCGGTGACGCCGCGCGCACGGGCCGTCGCGTTCGCCGCGCGCAGGTCGGGAAGCAGCCGCATCGCGGGCCCGGCAAGCCAGGATCCCACCATGGCGCCCAGCGTGTTCAGCATGAGATCGTCCACGTCGAAGAGGCGGTACGGGTGCTCGTAGATGCCCCAGAGTCCCGTGAGCTGGGTCGTTTCGAAAGAAAGCGTGACCAAGAACCCTATGATAAGCGTCTGCCACCAGCGGCGGCGGAAGTAGTAGCGCAGGTACGCCCCGAGCGGCACCAGGAGCGCCACGTTGAAGACGGCCTCGTAGATGTAGGGGTCGCGCAGGACGGCGGGCCAGGTGGCGGGGTCGGTGGGCGAGGCCGTGGTCTCGGCCAGGAACTCGCGCACGAAGTTGAAGGGCCGAAGCTGCGGCGTCGCGGCGTAGGCGACGTAGGCCGTATGGTCGGCGGGCAGCGGCAGAAGCACCAGGAAATACGCGCACATGAGGTAGAACACGAACGAGTAGACGATGACGGTGTGAAGCTTAGGGACCGATCCGAGCTTTCGGTATTGGTGCACCATGTAGGGGACGGTGATGAGCAGGGCCGCCAGCGGGAAGAGCACCACGGCGATTAGGATGTCGGTAAGGTAGACTTTCATATGTTAGTAGCTTAGATGGCCTTTCTCCATGCGCAGAAGCGCCTCGCGGACGCGTCCGGGCGCTCCCTTCAGAAGCGAACGCCCGTCGCTTCCCACGACCCGATGGTCGGGGACGATGATGACGAGGGGGTTTTGCCGTACCACTTGCCCGACCGCCCGGTGCGAGCCGGGGCGTCCGAGGGCGCGCGCGATGTCGGTTGCGGTGCGCGAGGCACCGTAGGGGATGCGCGCGATCTCGTTCCACGCCGCGCGCTGGAAATCGCTTCCGCCGGGGCAGATCGGCACGTCGAACGCGAGTCGCTTGCCCGCGAGATATTCCTGCAGTTCGGTCGCCGCTCTGTTGGAAAGCTCGGTCGGGCGGCACGGGGCGTCGAAGGAGACGGTTCCAAGGGCGACGTTTCGCACGCCGCTCTCGTTCACGCAGATGGTGATCGCGCCGTGCGCGGTGCGATAGACGTAGTAGGCAAGCGGATGTGTGTCCATGAGCACCTTCTTCCTCTTGCGCCCATTATAGGCAACCTGTTTTCTCCTGCGCGGGCGATGTGCAGAGAGGGGTGTGAAAAACCTGCGCAGATCGCGAGTTTTTATTTGTCGGCCGACATGGCCGTCACCTGGGAAAACGTTTGTTTTCCCAGGTGAGATTCCCGATCAAAAGGTTTCAATTTGTGCAGGTTTTTCGTTCTCTCCCCGGCTGCTTCATCGTTTCGAGCGGGCGTCTTGGCTCATGCGGTGCCGCTTGCGCTAGAATGCCCTTGAAGGAGAGGAACCGGGCGGCGTCGGGCTGCCCGGAAAAGGGTAAGGAGCCTGCATGTTTCAGCCTGTGTCGATTGCCCCGTCGATCCTGTCGGCGGACTTCATGAACCTGGGACGCGACATCCGCATGATCGAGGAGGCCGGCGCGGGGTACGTGCACGTCGACGTCATGGACGGGCATTTCGTTCCGAACCTCACGATGGGCGTTCCCACGGTGAAGCAGCTCAAGGCGCTCGCGACGATCCCGCTCGACGTGCACCTCATGATCGACAATCCGCTCGAGGAGCTGCCGTGGTTTTTGGCGGCCGGCGCCGACATGGTGTGCGTGCACGCCGAGGTGCTCTACGGCGACAAGATGCGCGAAGCCGTCGACATGATCCACGAGGCGGGTGCGAAGGCCGCGATCGCGCTTAAACCCAAGACGCCGCCCGAGGTGCTCGAGGACATTATCGCGCGTCTCGACATGGTGCTCGTGATGAGCGTGGAGCCTGGGTTCTCGGGTCAGAGCTACATCGAAGGCAGCGAGGAGAAGGTTGCCGCTGTTGCCGAGCTCGCACGCGCCGTCGGCAACGACGATTTGCTCATCGAAGTGGACGGCGGCGTGTCTGCGTCCACGGTCGAGCGCCTGGCCGAAGCCGGCGCCGACGTGTTCGTGTGCGGCAGCGCCGTGTTCGGCGCCCAGGACCCCGCGCGCGCCATCGCCGACGTGAAGGGGAGAGGCGATGCCGCCCGCCTAGCGGCGCTTGCGGAAGCGAAGGTCGAAGAAGACTCCCTCGACGACGAAGAGGAGAGGTAAGCGTTCATGCCTGCAACCGTATGCCCCGACTACGTGTACCTCGACTACGCCGCCACGGCGCCGCTGTGCGAAGAGGCGCTCGAGGCCATGAAGCCTTACCTTACCTGCGGGCGGGAGAACCTCGCGCTCAACATGAACGCGAATTCCCTTCATTCGCCGGGCCGTGCCGCCTTCGAAGCGCTCGAGGCTGCGCGCAAGTCGATCGCGCACGACGTGGGCGCGTCTCGCCCAAGCGAGATCATCTTCACCTCGGGCGCCACCGAGTCGGATGACACGGTGCTGCTCGGCATCGCGCCCGCCGCCGTCGAGGCGCGTCGTGCGAAAGGCGCCTCCTTCACGCCGCACGTCATCGTGTCCGACATCGAGCACGAGGCGGTGCTCATGCCCGCCCGCAGGCTCGAGCAGGAAGGGTTCCACGTGACGCGCCTTCGCCCCGACGCCGAGGGCTTCGTCACTGTGGAAGCGCTTTCTCAGGCCATCGATGCCGACACGGTGCTCGTGTCGGTGCAAGCCGCGAACTCGGAGCTCGGAAGCATCCAGCCGATCGCCGAGCTCGCCCGCATCTCCCACGAATCCGGCGCGCTTTTCCACGTCGACGCCACCCAGGCGCTCGGAAAAATGCCCGTCGACGTGCAGCAATGGGATGTCGATGCCGCGTCGTTTTCCGCCCATAAGGTGGGAGGCCCCAAGGGGATCGGCGCCCTCTACATGAAGGCGCGCACGCCCTTTTCGGCCTTCGAGCTCGGCGGCGGGCAGGAGGCGGGTCGCCGCAGCGGCACGCAGAACGTCATGGGCGCCGCGGGCTTCGCGGCCGCATGCCGCGCCGTGTGCGCGATGGAGCCTGAGGAATCGGCTCGCCTGCGCGAGCTGCGCGACCATCTGTACGAGCGGCTTTCCCAGGTGAAGGGCGTCCGTGCCACGGTCGACGTTCCCCGCGGAAGCGAGCGCTTCCTGCCGAACATCGTGCACATCATGGTCGAGGACCTCGAAAGCGAAACGCTTATCCTGCGCCTCGACATGAAGGGCTTCGGCGTTTCGGGAGGTTCGGCGTGCTCGTCCCATTCGCTCGAGCCGAGCCACGTGTTGCGCTCGATCGGCGTGACCGGCGACGAGGCGTACGGCGCGCTGCGCATCTCGATGGGTCGCTACACCACGCGCGAGGACATCGAAGGGTTCCTCCGCGCCTTCGACGAGGCGCTCGATTGGAATCGGGGGTAGCGCAGCCGTGACGCCTTTGGTGAACACCCACACGCACACGGCGCTGTGCGGGCACGGCGAGGGAACGGTTGCCGAGCTTGTGGACGCTGCATCCCGCGCGGGCGTGTCGGTGCTCGCGGTGACCGAGCATTTCCCCTTGTCGGACGCGTTCAACCCGAACGGCGACGAGGCGATGCCCGCATCGGCGGTCGAAGGGTACCTCGCCGCGATCGACGAGGCGCGCGCGGCGCATCCGGGCATCGAGGTTTTCTCGGGTTGCGAGATGGATTGGCTCGGCGCTGGGGAAGACCGCAGCGCGGAGGATCGGGACACCTCGCGTTTCGAGGTGGTGCTCGGGTCGGTGCACTTCATCGACGGTTGGGGCTGCGACAACGAGGACAACGCGGGGCCCTGGCTCGAAGAGGGGGCGCCCGACCGCATCTGGGGGCGCTACGTCGAGGAATGGTGCGCCATGGCCGCATCCTCCGAGCGATTCGACGTGCTTTCGCATCCCGATTTGCCGAAGAAGCTGGGGTATCGCCCGACGCGCCCCCTTTCGGCGTTCTACGAGCGTATGGCGGAAGCCGCGCGTGAGGGCGGTCGCATGGTCGAGGTGAACACGGCGGGTGCGGCGAAGCCGTGCCGCGAGATGTATCCGGCACTCGACCTTTTGCGCGCGTTTCGCCGTGCGGGCGTGCCCTGCACGGTGGGAACCGACGCGCATGCGCCCGCCGACGTCGCCTACGGCATCCGCGACGCTTACGCGCTCATGGCCCGCGCCGGTTATGATTGCGTGACTATTCCCCTGCCGTACGGGCAACGTCGGGAATTGCCGATACAATAGGGTGGAAAACGCGAGCGGCATGCTCGCCGATGCAAGGAGGATGTGAGATGGCTTCTTTGAAACCTCAAGTGGGCCTGAGCAAACGTGCCTCCGGCCCCCTTTCCAAGCAGGAAAGAAACGTAAGCACCGGAGCCCTCGAAGCGGCGCTTCTGCGCGACTTCCCCCGGGAAGACGCCGAGGAATGGGACAGGACGGGGCTTACTGTGGGCGATCCGTCGCGCCCGGTGGCGAAGGTCGCCGTGTGCCTCGACGCCACGGTCGCGGCCGTGCGCGAAGCGGCGTCGCGCGGCGCGAACGTGCTCGTCACGCATCATCCGGCGTTCCTGAAAGCTCCCGAGTCGTTCCGTCCCGCCGAATCGGCGGCCCAATGCTCGGGCGCTGTCGTGTGGGCGGCCATCGAGGAGGGGGTTTCCCTCATGTCGTTCCACACGGCGCTCGATGCGAGCCCGCGCGCGGCGACGATGCTTCCCGACCTGCTGTCGCTCGACTACACGGGGCGCCTCGTCATGCCGAACGCGCCGGGGTCCGATCGCGGGTACGGACAGGTGTGCACCGTTGCCGGCTTCGACGCCCCGATGACGCTCGGAAAGCTCGCTGCGCGTTGCACCTCGGTCTTCGGCCAGGTCCCGCGCGTGTGGGGCGATCTCGACCGCGAGCTTTCGCGTGTCGTCACCTTCACGGGTTCGGGCAGCGACGCCGTCGTGCCGTGCCTGCGCAACCATGTGGACTGCCTCGTCGTCGGCGAGGTGAAGTACCATGCGGCGCTCGACGCGCAGGCGGCGGGCCTTTGCGTCATCGACGTGGGGCACGACGTGAGCGAGCTTCCCTATACCAAGGTGCTTGCCGAGGCCGTCTGCCGTGCGGGCGTTAACGCCGACGATGTCGAGATCGTCGACCAGCACGGAAACTGGACGCACCCCGAGTCGACGAGAATCTAGGGCAATCAAGTCAATTCGACCAGAGAACGAGGTAACTATGCAGGTGAAAGACGAAGACCTTTCCGCACTCATCGAGTTGCAGCACAACGACATGGAGCTTCTTCGGGTGCAGAAGGCGCTTGCCGACCTTCCGCAGCGAAAGACCATCGTCGCGGCCCGCAAGAAGATCAAGGAAATCGAGACGAAGCAGGAAACGGTCGCGAAGCTTCGTTCCGCAGCCGAGGAAAAGCTCTCGCGATTCACCGACGAGGACTCCCGGCTCGAGGAAAGGCAGCAGGCGGCTCAGGCCGCGGTCGACGCGGCGCAGGGATACCGCGACGTCGAGGCGCACGCCAAGGAAATGGACGGCTATGCCAAGCGCCGCGAATCCATCTCGGAGGAGCTCGACAAGCTCGGCGCCGAGCTTGCGAAGATCGAATCGCTCGAAAAGCAGATTTCATCCGCGCTTGAAACCCTTCGCACCGAAGAGTCGTCCGAGACCGAGTCGTTCCAGCGCGAAGGCGGGGAACTGAAGAAGAAGGAGGCCGCCATCACGGCATCGCACGACGCCATCGCTGAGAAGCTTCCGGCGAGTTTGCGCGAGCGCTACGAGAAGACGGCGAAGCGCTGCGGCGGTGTTGCGGTGGCGATGCTCGCCGGCAACGTATGCGGCGCTTGCCGCGCTCCCATCGAGCAAGGGCGCCTTATCGACTTGAAGGCGCATGCGCCGCTCGGCGAATGCCCGAGCTGCAAGCGCATGCTCATCGTGCTTCCGGGCGCGTAAGGGCTTTTGACACCTGCACGGAACCCTGGTCGGCGCCGCCTGAAAGGGCGTTCTCGCCGGCCGGGGTGGTTTCAAGGCAATAAGAAAGCCCGCATACGCGGGCTTTCTTATTGCTGTCTGTTGTAGGTGAGTCTTACGCGCGCTCGACCTTGCCAGCCTTCATGCAGGCGGTGCAGACGTTGGCCTTGCGGACGCGGCCCTTCTCGTCGCGGATGGTGATCTTCTGGATGTTCGGACGGAACATACGGTTGGTCACTCGATGGGAGTGGCTGACGCTACGACCGAAAGACGGGGCCTTGCCGCAAACTTCGCAAATCTTCGACATAATTCTCAACTCCATGTACGTGCCGGTTTTCAAACCGTTGATGACAAAAAAGCCTATCTATTGTAGCACAAACGAATGAGACGCTTCAAGGACTTTTCGTGTGCAAACTCGTCCTTCCAGGTATGGCGCGCTTCTTGCGCCTGCGCCCTTGCGTTATACTGCCTAGTTGGACGATTACGCGTTGATAAGGGATTTCAACGCGCGTTGCGAAAGGAGCACCATGGGCACAACGATTCCCGGCAACCTTCATGTTGCAAACGATGTTTTGGCCGACATGGTCGGATACGCGGCTCTTCAATGCTACGGCGTCGTCGGGATGGCGGCCCCCTCCGCCGCCGACGGCATCGCCAAGATCCTCCCCGCGTCGCGTCTGCGCCGCGGCATCGTGGTGACGAGCACCGAGGCGGGGGTGCATGTGGAGCTCTACGTCGTCATCGAATACGGCACCAACATCAGCGCCGTTTCCCAGAACCTCGTCGACCAGGTCACGTTCGCGCTCAAAGAATACGCCCGCGTGCCGCTCGACGGCGTCGAGGTCCATGTGCAGGGCGTGAAGGTTCGCAAGTAGCTCAGACGTTTTCGGGCTCGCATGCCCCGGCGGTCCTCGCCGGGCCCTTCTTCAGGGCATGCGGAGCCTGCGTGGTTTAAGGAGACCATCCCACTATGTCACAAACCCATACCGAAGCCGACGTGCTCGCTGCGATCGCCGCTGCGGCTGCTCAGCTTGGCGAGCGCAAGGAAGAGATCAACCGGCTCAACGTGTTCCCCGTTCCCGACGGCGATACGGGCACGAACATGTCGCTCACGCTGAAATCGGTCGTCGACAACATCGCGAAGCTCCCGATGGGCGCTGCTGGCGCCGACGTGCGCCGCGCCATCACGACGGGTGCGCTTATGGGCGCGCGCGGCAACTCCGGCGTCATCACCTCGCAGATCCTGCGCGGGCTCTGCGAAGGGTACGCCGATGCCGACGGGCTTTCCGCCCAGACCATCGAGGCTGCCTTCTCACGCGCTGCCGAAGTCGCCTTCCAGGCGGTTCGCAAGCCGGTCAAGGGGACCATCCTCACCGTTCTCGAAGACATGGCGGCCGCGGCGAAGCATGCGCGCAAGAAGAAGCTTTCCGCTGACGAGGCGCTCGAGGAGATCGTGAAAGAGGGCTACGAATCGGTGCAGCGCACGCCCGACTTCCTGCCCGTCCTGAAGGAGAACGGCGTCGTCGACGCCGGCGGCTTCGGGCTCGCCATCTTGGTCGACGCGTTCACCGCGGCGCTTCTGGGCAAGTCGGGCCCGCTCGGCGACGAGCTCGCGCTCGCGCGCGCCGGTGCGGCCCCGAAGGTCGCCATCGAGCAGATCAACGACTGGGAAGGCTCTGCGTACACCTACTGCAACGAGTTCCTCGTCGACTCCGACGTGCTCGACAAGGCCGAAGCGCTCGATTTCTTGTCCACGATGGGCGACTGCGAGCTGTGCGTGGGCGAGAAGCCGAAATTCAAGGTGCACGTCCACTCCAACACGCCCGACAAGGTGCTCCACTACTTCCTCGAGCGCGGCCAGATTTCCGAGGTTTTCATCCACAACATGAAGCTTCAGAGCGTCGAGCGCAACGAGAAGCTCGCCGCCGAGGAG
>CAKUIV010000039.1 GCA_934661105.1 uncultured Ellagibacter sp.
GGCGACAAAATCGTCGTCACGAAGATGGGCGATGGCCACTGCAAGTACACGCCGCAGGAAGCGCTCGACGAGATCGCGAAGGTCCGCGCTGAAGAAGCGGCCGAAAAGGCAGCCAAGGCGAAGGAACCCGAAACGAAATAGGCTTCCGGCTGCGTTGCCCAAATACGCGCCTGGTATCTTGCCAAGGGGGGCTTCGAAACGGTTCGAAGCCCCCCTTGTTTTGCCAGCAGGCTATGTTGTCCAATCAAAGGATAATCAAAGTGCGAGGGCATCGTGGTACTCGAGGATTAAGCGAAATGTATGTACGCCAATGAACTGGTGTTTTGCAGCGTGTTGAAAAAGCCCCGAACGTAGTTTTGCCCAAAGCCCTCGCACTTCGATTATCCTTTGATTGGATAGCAACCTGAGCCGCATCCAGACGGCCCGGATCGCGTCAAAGGTGCCCATAATGTTTCCGACTCTGTGTCCCTCTCACCCGAATCGCCCTTCGAAACGTCTCAGCTTATTCGGGAAGCGTCATCTTGACGACGAACCCGCTGCTGTCCGACGAGAACGCGAACGCGCCTCCGTGGGCGCGGCAGATGCGGTCGACCAGCACCAGCCCAAGCCCATGTTCCTCGCCGTATGCGGCGGCAACGGTGCCGGCTTTTTGCGCATGCGCGATGCGCTCTCGCAAGGCGGCGATGCGCTCGGCCGCAGCGCCGTGTCCGTCGTCGGCGACACAGATGGAGAACCGCTTTCCCGCGCCTTCTGACGCGTCGACGAACAGGCTCACGGCGACGGGGCATCCCTGCTCGTTGTGCGTGCGCGCGTTCGCAAGCAGGTTGTCGATCGCACGCCGAATCATGCGGGCGTCGCCCTCGATGGCGCTGTTTGCGGCTTCGGGAGCGATATCGCAGGTGAGGGGGAATTTCTCGTCGAATTCGGCGTTTACGTGATCGGCGCATGCTTCGCGAGCGAGTCGCGCAAGCTCCACGCGCCCCATCTCCTTTGGCCGGGCGTCGTAGTCAAGCTGGGCGGCGGTGTTAAGGTCGCTTACCAAATCGCCGATCCTCATGCCCTGATTGCGGATGGTCTCGGCCTGTTCGCGCACGTCGCGGGGCACGTCGTCGCGCATGGCGATGACATCCGCGAACCCGACGACCATCGACAACGGTGTACGGATGTCGTGAGACACGCCGCGTATCCACATGCTGCGCGCCTCGTCTTTCTTCTCGATTAGCTGCGACACTTCGGTTATGCGATCGCCCACTTCCGCCAGGTCGCCTTTGAGCTGCAGCGAGGCGGAGCGCCCCTGCGACAGCTCGTCAAGCGCGCGCGTCACCGGCTCGACCGCTCGTTGTGTTCGACGTTTCGCCACGGCGTAGAGCAGGAACAGAGCAAGCGCATCGACGAGGAAGATGACGAGGGCGTAGAGGGGGACTGCGAAAAGCGTGTTTTCGGGCAGGTTCATCGTCATGCGCCAGTACGATCCTTGGGGATACCCCGTCACGAACATGCCGTCATCGCGCGTCCAGAAATAGATGGGGTAGCCGTCGAAGCTGTCGTAATGGCCGGCCATGGCGAGGTCGATTGCGGAAAACGAGACGGGGAAACCCTCGGGCAGGTGGTACGACCACGCGACGGACCCGTTGTCGGTTACGAGTGCGGCCCATGCGGCCCCGCTCTCGTCAAGCGCCGTCGCCCCTGCGTCGTCGAGCACGTAGTTCCCCGCGTCGTCTTGGGCAAGATAGCTGCTTGCGGCGATGGTGGCGCTGTGCGGCTTCGCATAGTCGTCGCCAACGCCGTTTTCGTTCAAGACGAACAGGGAAACGAGCACGAAGTCGATCATTGTGATCAGAAACGCCACGACGGCGAACAGCACGACCTGGCGTGACAGAAAGCTCGCGAACCCGACGGGTTTACGGCGTACGCGGGCGCCGCCCGCGGCAGGAGGGCGGCGAGGCGGTTCGGCGCGCTTTTCGCGGAAGCTGGTCCTGTTCGTCGCCGCCATCTTATTTCCTCACGATAAGCTTGTACCCGAGCCCGCGCACGGTGACGAGCGATTCGGGGTGTGACGGGTCGGCTTCGATCTTCTCGCGCAGACGACGCACATGCGCCATGAGGGAGTTCTCGTAGGCAAACGATGTGCCCCAGCACTCTTCGCAGATCGCGTCGATGGTGACGATGCGCCCGGCGTTGCGTGCGAGCACGCTCAGGATCTCGTGCTCCTTGGCAGTGAGCTGCGCGTTCGTCCCGTCCTCGCGCGTGACCTCGGCGTTCGCCAAATCGACCGTCGCATGGGAGAGCGTGAGCTCGGCGTCGTCGTCGGCATAGCAGCGTCTGAGCACTGCGGCAATGCGCAGAACCAGCTCTTGCGGCAAAAACGGTTTCGCGATGTAGTCGTCGGCGCCGAGCGAGAGCCCGCCCACTCGATCGAGCGGCTCGTCGCGGGCGGTCAGGAAGATCGCCGGCGTTTTCCGATGCTCGGGCATTTCCCGCAAGCGCCCGAGCAGTTGGAAGCCGTCCATTCCCGGCATCGTCACGTCGAGGATGAAAAGATTCGCGCCGTTATCGCCGCCGCCCTGCGGTCCAGCCGCGCCTTTCTTGGCAAGCGCTTCCAGGGCCTCTTCGGCCGACTGCGCCACCTCGATCTCGCGAAAGCCCGCTCCTGCAAGGATCGACGACACCATGTCGCCGAGTTCCTTCTCGTCGTCGACCACCAAGATGCGCTTGCCGCGCAGGTTTTCCTCGACCAAGCCGTATCCCATCGTTGCCATAAGTGCCCTTTCTCTCGCACCTGAAGTATCGCACAGCTTTTCCCGCCGTCGCTTGCCCGGCGGGTCGCTGTAAGGCAGCCGCAAGGTTTCGGCAAGCGCTGCGAAAGGGGCGCCTTCTAGCATTGATGGGGCAGAAACACGACAAAGCGAGAAGGAGAACCTTATGTATGAGAGCTACTCGGCAAGCGCCGCCGCTCGCGCTCGTTCGGCCGCCGGTACCCGGCCGGTCGTTGAGGTGCGCGACCTTTCGAAATGTTACGGGAATATGCGCGGCAAGGGGGCGGCGGGCAATGTCACCCATGCCCTGTCGCACGTGAGCTTCACCGTGTCGCCTGGCGAATTCGTCGGCATCATGGGGCCTTCCGGATCGGGCAAGTCAACGCTGTTGAACTGCCTGGCCACGCTCGACGCGCCCACGACGGGGACGGTTGCCGTGGGCGGCAGGAGCGTGGCCGGCCTGCGCGGGCGCGACCTTGCGCGCTTTCGTCGCGAGGAGCTGGGCTTCGTGTTTCAGGACGCGAACCTGCTCGACATGCTTACGGCCTACGAGAACATCGCGCTTGCGCTCACCATCAGGCGCGTCGGCGCGCGCGAGATCGATGAGCGGGTGCGCCGAATCGCGGGCGTGCTTGGGATCGGCGGCGTGCTCGACCAGTACCCCTACCAGCTTTCCGGCGGGCAGTGCCAGCGCGTGGCCGCGGCCCGTGCCACGGTCGGCCGCCCGAGCCTTATCCTCGCCGACGAGCCAACCGGAGCGCTCGACTCGAAATCAGCTCGCGATTTGCTTGAATCGTTCGAGCGTCTGAACCACCTGGGCGCCACGATCTTCATGGTCACCCACGATGCGGCTGCAGCGAGCTTCTGCTCGCGGATCATCGCGATCAAGGACGGCGAGTTCGCGGGCGAGCTTTCCCGCGGCGCCTGCGACCGCCCGACGTTCTACGAACGCATTATCGCCCGGATGGCAAGCGGGTGGGAAGCCGTCGCCTCTCCCGAAGGCGCCCCCGCCGTACAAACCGCGTCCGCGTCCGCGTTCGCCGTCCCGGGGTCGCGAGGGGGTACTCGCCATGACGCTTAAGATCGCCTGGGGAAACGTCCGCAAGTCGTTCGGTGATTTCGGCATCTACTTCGTCACCGTCGTGCTCGGCGTGGCGGTGTTCTACGCGTTCAACTCCATGAGCGCGCAGCAAGGGGTGCTCGCGCTTTCGGAGCAGCAGAGCAGCATCCTCGATCTTCTCGGCGCCGTTATCGGGGGCGTGTCGGTGTTCATCGCCGTGCTGCTCGTGTTCCTCGTGGTTTACGCGAACCGTTTCCTCATCCGTCGCCGCAAGAAGGAATTCGGGCTGTATCTTGCGCTCGGCATGGGCGCGCCCGACGTTGTGCGCATCGTGCTCGCCGAGTCGGCGATCGTCGGCGTGTCCTCGCTCGTCGTGGGGCTCGCGCTCGGCATCGGGTTCTCGCAAGTGCTTCTGTTGGCAACGTCGTCGCTGTTCAGCGCCGAGGTTGCCAACACGACGGGCATTGCGTTTTTGTTCTCGCCCGATGCGTTCGCGAAGGCCGTCGCCGTGTTCGCGGCCGTCTTCGTGCTGGCCGCCATCGTGAACTCCCATACGGTCGCCCACGCGAAGCTCGTCGACCTCTTGCGGGCCGACCGTACAGTCGAGTCTATGAAGCTGCGAAGCCTTCCCCTGTCGTTCGCGCTGTTCATCGTGTCGCTCGTCGTTATCGGTGCGGCGTACAAGCTGCTTGCCGATGACGGCCTTACGGGCCCCACACCCGAATTCGCCGCTTCGACCGTGCTCGTCGTCGCGGGCACGGCGCTGTTCTTCTACTCGCTGTCTGGGTTTCTTTTGCGCGCGATGCAGTCCGTCCGCCCGCTCTACCTGCGCGGGCTCAACATGTTCACGCTGCGTCAGCTGAATGCGCGCGTGAACACGGCGTTCGCCACGCTCACCGTGGTGTGCCTCGTGCTGTTCCTCGCCATCACGAGCGTGTGCACCGGCCTTGGCCTGCGCGATGCGACCGAAGACGCCCTCGCGAAGGGCACGTCCTATAGCGCCACGGCCTCGACGACGATCGCCATCGTCGGTCAAGGCGGCGAGACGCATCGGCTCGCCTACCTCGACCCCTACGCCGACTTCATGGAAAGCGTCGGCTACGACATGCGCGAGGGCCTGACGAAGAGCATGCGCGATGTCGACGCGGGCGATTTCGACGCACTCGTGGCGGCATCGGCGCAGCTCGACAGCCTCTACGATACGCAGGACCTCGTCACCTATGGCGCCATCGAGGAGTCGTCCGGCGTCAGGCTTGCGGACGCAGTGCCTTCCGGCCTCATGAACCCGGGGTATGAGGACGCGCCCCTTCCTTTCATGCGGCTTTCCCAGGTGAACGCCGCGCTCGAACTTGCGGGAAAGGCTCCGATCGACCTTGGCGAAGGCGAATGCGCCGTCCTTACCGACATGGACGCGTTCCGCCCCTTTTGGGACGGCGTGGCCCGATCGGGCGCGCGGGTGAGCGTCGGCGGGAAGGATCTGGCCATCGCCTCCGCGCGCTTCGACTGCGTTGAAACGACGACCTACCAGTGCAACACGGGTGCGCTCGTATTGCGCGACGAGGACGTTCCCGCTGATTGCGTGCTCGGCGCGATGAAACTCGACATGCGATGCGCGAGCGAGGCCGACGAGGCGGCGCTTTCGAAGGCGCTCGGCGCTGTGTCGGAAAACACCGAAAGCGACGCGTGGCCCCTTTGCTACGGGATGTTCCTCACGCGAACCGACTGCCAGGAGCAGAGCATCGGGGTGAGCGTGCTCGTGGGCTATCTTGCCATCTACCTCGGGTTCGTGCTCGTCATCGCCTGCGCTGCCATTCTCGCCATCCAGCAGCTCTCCGACGCGTCCGACAACGCGCGCCGCTACGGGCTTCTGCGCAAGCTCGGCGCGGATGGGGGCATGGTGAACCGCGCGCTCTTCGTGCAGGTGCTCGTGTATTTCCTGTTCCCGCTCGTGCTCGCGGTGGCGCATTCGGCCTGCGCCATCTCGGTCGTGTCGCAGACGATCAAGGCGTTCGGGCGCTTCGATATCGCGAGCGTGTCTTTGACCGTCGCGGGTGCGTTCGCCCTTGTGTACGGGGCGTACTTCCTCGTCACGTTCTTCACGGCGAAGCGGCTTATCCGCGCCTAGCGTGGGTTTGCAGCCAGCGGCGCGGCCCCGCGGGGCCCGTTGCCGGGTCCGCGCCCTGGCGGTGCGCAATGTCTGCGGCCCCCGGTACCTCTCCGCAATACCCCGTATGGCGTATGGCGCACCGTGCGGGGTTTGCTCATAATAAGCGGCATGGGAAACGAGACGCTGAACAACCTGTTGGTGCGCAAACGCGAGATGGAGCCCAAGGATTGGGCGATCGACGCGGGCGTTGCCGCGGCCGCGTTCGTGTTCGGTTGCGTGCAGCTCATGCTGTCGGCGAGCCTTATCCTCCCTGACGAGGCGTTTCGCCGCCTTCTTGGGATCGAGGCGGTGGTGCCGGCGGCGAGCGCGTTTTTCGCGCTCGCGCTCACCACGCTGCCGCTCGTCGTGCGCAGGAAGATGCCATGGATCGCGTTCGTCTTCGTCTTTGTTTCGTTTCTCGCCTCGCAGTCGACGTTCCGGGGTTTCTCGCTCGCCATCGTGGGGCCTATGGTGGCGCTTCTCACCATCTCGTACGAATGCTCGCGCGTTGAGGCGGGCGTGGCGCTCGCGGTCTCTGTTGTGGGACTTGCCATCGCGCCGCAGGGCGGGTCGTCCGCGGCGATGTGGTTTTGGGCCTATGTGCAGAATGCGGTGTTCATGATCGCCGCAGCGACAGGCGGTTTCGCCCTCCGCGCGCATCGCGAATACGTTCGAGCCATGGAGCAACGGGCTGAAGAGGCCGAACGCACACGCGAAGAGGTTGCCGCCCGTCGCGTTGAGGAGGAACGCGTGCGCATCGCGCGGGAGGTGCACGACATCACGGCGCACTCGCTCTCCGCGGTGAGCATCCAGCTCGCGGCGGCCGAGCGGCTCATCGAGCGCGATCCTGCAGCGGCGAAGGAATCGGTTGCGACCGCCCGAAAGACCGCAAAGTCGGCTCTCGGCGAGATTCGTAGCATGATCGGCGTTCTGCGTTCGGGCGATTCCCCAGCCGAGACGGCGCCGACCGACGGCACCGAGAGGATAGAAGACCTTGCGCGCTTTCTGCGCGAAGCGGGCGTTGACGTCTCGATCGACACCGAAGCGTACGACCGCGCGTCCGTGCCCGTTTACATCGATGTCGCGCTATTCGGCATCGCGCGGGAAGCGACGACGAACATCGTTCGACACGCGCATGCGAAGCAGGCCCGGATCGAGCTTTCCCTTGCGGAAGGCGTTGCCCGCCTTCGCGTCGAAAACGATGCGGCAGGGATGTCATCCCAGGTCGGAAGTGACAATCGGGAAGAGCGTGCCGCTGCGGAAGCGGGGCAAGGTGCTTCTGATTCGGGCGGTCACGGAATCCTGGGGATGAAAGAGCGCGCCCGGCTGCTCGGCGGCACGCTCACGGCGATGTCGCGCTCGGACGGCGGTTTCGTCGTGTCGGCGAATATTCCCTGCGTCCCGCGCGGTGAGGGGGCAGGCGGCATAGGCGACGAAGGAAGGATCGGGTAGCGCGATGGGCGAAAACGACAAGACGGCGACTGGGCCGAACTTTGACGGGGGCACCTCGCCCGCATGTTCCCCGAGTACCGAGGCGGGAACACTTTCCATCCTCGTTGCGGACGACCAAGATCTCGTGCGCAGCGGTTTTCGGCTCATACTCGGTTCCTACGAGGGGTTGTCGGTGGTGGGCGAGGCGCGCAACGGGGAAGAGGCGGTGTATCTCGCCCAGAAGCTGCGCCCCGACGTGGTGCTCATGGACATCCGCATGCCGGTTCGCAACGGCATCGACGCGACGCGCGATATCACGGGCAACCCGCTTCTCTCGAAGACGCACGTGCTCGTGCTCACCACGTTCGACATCGACGAATACGTCTACGACGCGCTTTCCGCCGGCGCGAGCGGTTTCCTTCTGAAAGACGCCGAGCCCGACGACATCGTGGAGGCGATACGCGTCGTTGCCCGCGGGGACGCGCTCATCCAGCCGTCGGTCATGCGCCGACTCGTTGAAACCTTCGTGGCGTCGCGGCCCCGTTCGGGGCAGGGCGCCCTGTCGGGTGCGTCCGCGCGTCGGGCGCTCGATGCGCTCACCGGCCGCGAACGGGAAATCCTCGCGCTCGTCGCACGGGGGATGAGCAACGAGGAAATCGCCTCCGACCTCGTTATATCTCCTGCGACGGTGAAGACCCACATCTCGCGCATCATGGGAAAGACCGGCTCGCACGACCGCGCGCAGCTCGTGGTGTGCGCCTACGAGGGCGGTCTTGTGTCTCCTCGCGGCTAGCTGTTCGCTTGCGGGCTTTTCATCTCGCAATATGAATAGAGTGTGGCGATTCCTTAAAATCTAAGTCGCTTGCGCTCAAGTTTTCTGCAAAATGCTTGCATTCGATGGCTCTGATGCTATAGTTACCCAATGTTGTTAGCACTCACGTATGAAGAGTGCTAGCACTCGAACTCATCGAGGTAACTACATGTGCAAGGCAGACGAAAGGAAGGCCAAGCAAATGATGAATTTGAAGCCGTTGGGCGATCGCGTCATCGTCAAGCAGGACGAAGCCGAGGAAACCACTGCAGGTGGGCTCATCCTCGCGCATGATGCGAAGGAAAAGCCGCAGACCGGTGTTGTTCTCAAGGTCGGCGAGGGCAAGCTCGACAAGGACGGCAAGCTCGTTCCCGTTCCCGTCAAGGAAGGCGACCGCGTCCTGTACGGCAAGTACGGCGGAACCGAAGTGAAGGTCAACGGCGAAGAGGTTATGATTCTTCGCGCTGAGGACATCTACGCGGTCTTCGAATAGTTGACAGGTCGATTCAGCAAGGTTAGAGGGTTTTCTCGGCGAGTCGGATTGCCGCGAAGGTTCTGCGGAGCTTGAGCGCGCGGCCTTAAGGGGTCGCAAGCGAAAGCCCGCAGGTTCTGAGGGGCAAGGCGGCCGCCGAGGAAGCCCGTCATTCAGGAAAGGAAGCCTAAAAAATGGCTAAGGATATCAAGTTCGAGTCCGATGCTCGTTCCGCTCTTGCCGCCGGCGTTTCCAAGCTCGCCGACGCCGTGAAGGTCACGCTTGGCCCCAAGGGCCGCTATGTCGCGCTCGAGAAGTCCTACGGCGCGCCGGTCGTCACCAACGACGGCGTCACGGTCGCCAAGGAAGTCGAGCTCTCCGACCCCGTTGAGAACATGGGCGCCCAGCTCATCCGCGAAGCTGCGGTGAAGACCAACGACGACGCGGGCGACGGTACCACCACGGCCACCCTGCTCGCCGACGTCATCGTGAACGAGGGCCTGCGCAACGTCACCGCCGGCGCCGATGCGCTCGGCATCCGCCGCGGCATCCAGAAGGCGACCGACGCAGTCGTCGAGGCCATCAAGGCGAACGCCCAGACCGTCGACACCAAGGAGCAGATCGCCAACGTCGGCACCATTTCCGCTGGCGATGCCGAAATCGGCGAGAAGATCGCCGAGGCCATGGAGGCCGTCGGCAAGGACGGCGCCATCTCCGTCGAGGATTCCCAGACCTTCGGCATGGACGTGAACATCGTCGAGGGCATGCAGTACGATCGCGGCTACATCTCCCCGTACATGGCCACCGATACCGAGAAGATGGAAGCCAACCTGAAGGATCCGTTCATCCTGCTCACCGACCAGAAGGTGTCCAACATTCAGGACATGGTCGGCCTGCTCGAGAACATCATGAAGACCGGTCGCCCCTTGTTCCTCGTCGCTGAGGACGTCGAGGGCGAAGCGCTGGCAACCATCCTGCTCAACAAGCTGCGCGGTACCTTCAACTGCGTCGCGATCAAGGCGCCGGGCTTCGGCGATCGCCGCAAGCGCATCCTCGAGGACATGGCCGCCGTCACCGGCGCGACCGTCATCTCGAAGGACCTCGGCATGACGCTCGCCGACGTCACCATCGACATGCTCGGCACCGCCAAGTCCGTGAAGGTCACCAAGGACAACTCGCTCATCGTCGACGGCGCGGGCGATAAGAAGGACATCGACGACCGTATCAACCAGATTAAAGCCGAGCTCGACCGCACCGAGTCCGACTTCGATCGTGAGAAGCTCCAGGAGCGCCTGGCGAAGCTCTCCGGCGGTGTCGCCGTCCTCAAGGTCGGCGCTGCGACCGAATCCGAGCTCAAGGAGAAGAAGTCCCGCATCGAGGACGCGCTGCAGGCAACGCGCGCTGCTGTCGAAGAGGGCATCGTCGCTGGCGGCGGCGTGGCTCTGCTCGACGCTATCCCGGTGCTCGATAAGATCGAGACGACCGACAAGGACGAGCAGGTCGGCATCGACATCATCCGCCGCGCGCTCGAGGCTCCGATTCGCGCGATCTCCCAGAACGCCGGTTTCGAAGGCTCCGTCGTGGTCGAGAAGATCAAGGGTCTGCCTGCAGGCGAGGGCCTGAACTGCGCCACCGGCGAGTACGGCAACATGATCGCCATGGGCGTGAACGACCCGGTCAAGGTTACCCGTACGGCGCTGCAGTCCGCAGCTTCCGTCGCCGGCCTCATCCTCATCACCGAGGCCACGATCAACGAGATCCCGAAGGAAGGTCCGGATCTTTCCGCTCTCGCCGGTGCCGGCCAGGGCGGCGGCATGGGCATGATGTAAGGGGGTTGCGCTGATCTACGGTCAGCGCAACTGCTCGACGTTGCGGGCCCGCCGGGCGGTCCAGCTGGCGCTCCAAGGTTTCGTCGCGTACCGAAGTACGCTTCCTCAACCTTTCGCGCCACCTGAACTCGCCGGACGGGCCCTCGCTGTCTTTGGAGCGTGATGTGATTCTTACCGAAGTACGTGTCGAAATCCTTTCACACGCCCCGCATCCGCCAGGGGCCTTCTCGCTGGCTTTGGGATAAAGGCGCGAGTCGGACGTTCGCGCTTCGGATATTTGGCGTATGGAGCAAGAAGGCTCGCGGTTTTCCGCGAGCCTTCTTCTATCCCAGGGGCAGAAACGGCACGATTGCGAACCAGAGGGGCGGGACCAAAAGCGAGGGCAAGAGGTTCATCACCGAGATTTCCTTCACCTTCAGGATCGAAAGCCCCGATGCCATGATGAGAAACCCGCCCACGATGGTTATCTCCGTCATGAGGTCCGCCGTCATGAGCGGCGCGAGCCACTGCGCCAAAAGGAAGATCGACCCCTGCCAGCAGAACAGCACTGCTCCGGCCAGCGCCATCCCGATGCCGAACGACGACGCCAAAACGATCGACGTCACGAAATCGAGCGTGGCATTCGTGAACAGGAACGTCTCATCGCCGTAAAGCGCGCTGTTGATGGGCCCCAAGATGGAAAGCGTGCCGATGCAGTACAAAACGATGCCGGTCGAGAGCCCTCGCGACAGGTTCGATCCGCCCGCGGAGCCCGTCGCTTCGCCCTTGCCCATCGTATCGTTCCCCGCGGATTTCTTGCGTCCGCGCGACAAGCGTTCGGCGAGGCGGTTGAAGCGCCCGTCGATGTCGACGGCGCAGCCGATGACGCCCCCTATGGCCAAACTGATGATGAACAACACCGGGTAGACGCTGCTGTTCATCCCCTCCACCACCGAATGAAGGCCAAGGCCCGTGGCTGCCAGGCCCATCGCGCAGAACAGGATGTCCTGGTACTTCTCGCCGAGCCCTTTCTTCGCAATCGAGCCGATGGTGCTGCCCACGACGATGGCCGCGGTGTTCACGATGGTTCCAATCATCGCTCCTCCTTTGCATCGAAGGTGATGGTAAACTCTTACGTAACGTAAGAGTCAAGCGGAAATTCAGGAAAAGGGGAGAACCGTGTCGAAACGTGGCCATGGGACAGCGAGGGGCACTGACGAGGGGGAAACGCAGGTGGATGTCTTGCCCCGTGCTGCCCGGAAAACCTCGGATGCGCCCGCGCCGCCCTCGCGCAAAGACGCGCTCATCTCAATCGGCGACATGGCAAAGCTCTTCAACACGAGCGTGCGAACGCTTCGCTATTACGGTGAGCGAGGGCTTCTTTCTCCTGAATTCGTCGACGAGCGGACGGGGTACCGGTACTACTCCGTTGCGCAGTTCGAGCGCATGAACACCATCAAATACCTCCGCGCGCTCGATGTGCCTCTGGAAAAGATCGCCGACTTCTTCGCCGACCGCGACGTCTCGTCGATGCTCTCCATCTTCACCGAGCAGCTTGCGGAGGTGCGCGCCAAGCAGGTGATGCTCTCGCAAGTCGAGCGCAAGATCAAAAGCCGCATCGCCCAGATCGAAAGCGCGCAAACGTCGCGCGTCGGCACGCCCGTCCTGCGCACGATCAAAGCTCGTACCGCCGTTGTGCTCGAACGCAGCTTCGGCCCCGATGCCGACCTCGAGCCGCTTCTGCGCAGCCTCGGCCGCGAATTCCATCTTGAAGAGGCCATTTTCCTGGGGAAGGTGGGTGTGTCGGTGGCGAGGGAGAATCTTGCTGCGGGGTCGTTCGGCAGGCTGTCGTCGGTGTTCGTCGCCCTTGAAGCGGGAGAGGGGGTCCCCGCAGGTTGCGCGGCAAGCGCCTTGCGCACGCTTCCCGATGGCGAATGGGCGTGCCTGTCGTTTCATGGCACGCACCGTGCGGCGGCGTCCCACTATGCCGAGCTTTGCCGGTGGGTGTGTGGCGAAGGGCTCGAGATAGCGGGCGATTCGGTGGAAATCACCATCATCGATGCGGGCATGACGAGCGACGAGGCGCAGTATCTGACCGAAATCCAGATTCCCTGCGCTCGTCTGTGTCAAGGTTCTGGTGGAAGATAGCCTTTCGCATCGGAAACATGTTCGTTTCGCATGCGTTTGAGCACAGCAGGGAAGCGATTCGCTAGAATATCGCGCCATGGAAGAAATCATGCATATCGCGGGGCACGTCCTCGAACACTCGGTTGAAGACACGCTGTACCTCATTCCGTTCCTCTTCGTCACCTATTTGGCGATGGAATGGCTCGAGCACAAGGCGGGCGACAAGGCTCAGAACGCCATCAAACGTGCGGGCGCTGCGGGTCCGGTGCTCGGTGCCGTGCTCGGCGTGGTGCCTCAGTGCGGGTTCTCGGCGGCGGCGTCAACCCTTTACGCTGGCCGCGTCATCACCGTCGGCACGCTTGTTGCGGTGCTTCTTTCGACGTCGGACGAGATGATCCCCATATTCCTTGCTGCGCAGGTTCCGATCTCGACCATGGCGGCGATTCTCGGCGCGAAGGTGGTTGTGGGCATCGTGGCGGGTCTTATCCTCGACGGCGTTCTGCGCGCGCTGCGCCGGCCCGAAGAGCATTTGCGCATCCACGAGCTCTGCCAGCGCGATCACTGCCACTGCAACGGCGAATGCCACGCATGCGAGGAAAACCCCGAGCTTGCCTATAGCGCCGAGCACGACGAAGAGCACCATCACGATCACGCGGGCGCATCCATCGTGAAGAGCGCCCTTCGCCACACCTTGCACGTCACGGTGTTCATTTTCGTCGTGACGCTTCTTTTGAACGTGGTGCTCGAAACGGTTGGAGAAGAAGCGCTCGCGCAAATCCTCGGCGCGAACACGATGCTGTCCGTCTTCGTGTCGGCGATCGTGGGGCTTATCCCGAACTGCGCGGCGAGCGTGGTCATCGCCGAGTTGTACGTGGAAGGCGTTCTCGGGGCGGGCGCCATGTTCGCCGGCCTTCTCGTGTCGGCGGGCGTGGGCTTGCTCGTGCTGTTCCGCGCGAATCGCCGTCCCAAGCAAAATCTCACCATCGTCGCCATCCTGCTCATCGTGGGTGTTGCGGCGGGCTTTGTCGTCTCGGTTGCGGGCATTGCGTTCTAGGTTCTGCTACACTGTTTCGAACACTACCGAATGAATCCCAAGCTGCATAAAGGGGCGGAAATCGCATGAAGCTTTTGGAAGAGCGCATCAGGCGCGATGGCGTGGTCAAGTCGGAAGGCGTGCTGAAGGTCGACAGCTTCCTGAACCACCAGATCGACATCGAGCTTGTCGACGAGATGGGCGCCGAATTCGCCCGCCTGTTCAAAGGCGCCCCCATCAACAAGATCCTCACCATCGAAGCGTCGGGCATCGGCATCGCCTGCATCGTGGCGCGTCATTTCGACAACGCGCCGGTGGTGTTCGCCAAGAAGGCGCAGTCTATCAACCTCGACGGCGAAATGTACTCTACGAAGATCCAGTCGTTCACGCATGGGCGCATCTTCGACGTCATCGTGTCGAAGAAGTTTCTGAATCCCGACGACCACGTCCTCATCATCGACGACTTCCTGGCGAACGGCTGTGCGCTCAACGGCCTCATCGAGCTTGTGAACGAGTCGGGGGCAACCATCGAGGGCATCGGCATTGCAGTCGAAAAAGGGTTCCAGCACGGCGGCGACAAATTGCGCGAAGAGGGCTACCACCTAGAATCGCTTGCGGTGCTTGAATCGATGGACCCGAACACCGGCGAGATCGTCTTCCGCGGAGAGGAATAGGCGTCTTCAAAGGCGTTTCCCCTGAAGGCGTCTGCTCCGGCAGTTCGTTCTTGCATGTGCGGAACGGCGGAGTGGAAGTTTTCCTTGACGTCTTTGATCCATATCGCTAATATATACAGTTGCGCTATTGGATAAGCGGGCCGTTAGCTCAGTTGGCAGAGCAGGGGACTTTTAATCCCAAGGTCCGGGGTTCGAATCCCCGACGGCCCACCATCTTTTCAGCGCGGCAGAGCCAGCCTTGGCCTGCGCCGAACAGACTGGGGTATCGTCCAATGGCAGGACTCTGGTTTTTGGTACCAGCTATCTAGGTTCGAATCCTGGTACCCCAGCCATT
>CAKUIV010000040.1 GCA_934661105.1 uncultured Ellagibacter sp.
GGTTGTGGTTGCGCGCAACGGGGAACAGGCGGTGCGCGTGTTCGAGGAATCGCCTGTCGGCTCGATCGACGCGGTGATCATGGATATCATGATGCCGGTGATGGACGGCTATGCGGCGACGCGCGCCATTCGCTCACTCGATCGTGCCGACGCGGCGACGGTGTCGATCGTCGCCATAACGGCGAACGTGTTCGCGGACGATCGGGCCCGCGCGCTCGATGCGGGGATGAACGAGCACCTGCCTAAACCGCTCGACGCCGATCGCCTGGCTGCGGTTCTTGCAGCGCTGTGCTCGTGAGTTTACGGGATTCTTATAGGTTCCTGAGGATTTCGCTGGGAAGTTGGGAGATAGATGAAGAAACGAGGGGTCGCCGTCGCCTTCGCGCTCGTGGTCGTTATGGCCATGGCGCTTTGCGGGTGCTCGCGTACCGCCGATTCGACGCGCGCTGGCAACGACGTTGCGCTTTCCCCAGTCGTTGTCGGCGCCGATACATACCCTCCGTATGTGTCGGCGGATGAAAACGGCAATCTCGTCGGCATTGACGTCGATATCCTCACCGAGGCGTTCGGGCGTATCGGCTATGAGCCGACATTCAAGACCATCGATTGGGAGCGGAAGGCCGATTTACTTGCAGCGGGCGACATCGACTGCATCGCGTCGTGCTTCTCGATGACCGGCCGCGAAAGCGAGTACAGATGGGCAGGGCCCTACATGAAAAGCCGCCAAGTCGTTGCGGTCGACCCGGTAAGCAGCATTTACAGCTTGTCCGATTTGGAGGGTAAGGTTGTGGCCGTGCAGTCGACTACTAAGCCGGAAAGCATCCTTCTTGACCGCACGAATCCTCGTGTTCCCGAGGTGAAGAACGTCTTCAGCTTCGCGGATCGTTCGTATCTGAACCCAGCGCTCATCAAGGGTTATGTCGATGCGATCGCCGCGCATGAAACCTCCATTCTCACCTACGAGCAGGACTACGGGGTCCAGTACCGCATCCTCGGTGAGCCGTTGCTCGAGGTGGGGATCGGCGTGGCGTTCGACAACGATGACGACCGCGGGATCGCCGAGGCGCTCGACGGCGCGCTTAGCGACATGCTTTCAGACGGCACGATGGCGAAGATTCTTTCGGAATACTTCGATGACCTGTCGAGCTTCCTCGATATGGAGGGCCTCGATGGTTAAATCGTCGTTCGTCAGCAAACATTTCTGGATGATCGCCTTCGTCATCGGTGTCGCCGTGCTGGCAGTTGTCGGCATCAGCGCGTATTGCATCACCCACGATCAGGCTGAAAAGAACGCGCGCAGCACGATCGAGTACGTGCAGAAGCAAAGCCTCACGTTCGATTCGTTCAACGACGCCTCCACGATGAAGAGCCTTCTGCGTTTAACCGAGAACGCGAGCCAGCTTGCTCGCGATTTGCAAAACGACGACGGCGACTTCAAGGGGCTTTCCCAGCACGTGAGCGATTTGCGCTTGACGGCAGCCATCGTGCTTTCGCCCGAGGGAGATCTTGAAGGGCAGGTTGCGGCCGACGGCGTTGGCTACGGTCTGCTTTCGAAAGCGCTGCTCGACCAGCCGGTGCTCGACGTGGCGTCTCATCCGACCAAAGTGTACACGGCGCGGGTTGACCTTGCCGACGGGTCGTACGTCGACATCGGATGCGCCCCGCGTCTCGACGCTCCCGGCATCGTGGTTGCGGCGTATCACACCAGCGTCACGTTTGCGCATCGCTATCAGCTGACCCAACAAAGCCTGTTGAACGGCTACGAACCCGCCAGCGGCGGCGCTATCGTCATCGAGCGTGCGGGCGATGTCGTTGCGGCGAACGTCGAGGGTTGGAAGCTGGGCTCTTCGGGTGGCCTCCCCGTGAAAGACGATGCAGTCGTCAAAGCGATTAAGCAGCAGTGCGAGGCCGGCGAGCTTGCATTTGTGAGAACGCAATCGGGTGCGTACTTCGCGCTCTTCGACAAGGCGCGCGACTACTACGTGTACACGTATACGGGAGCCGGTAAGGTCATCCACGCCGTGGGCGTGAGCGTCGTGATCGCGCTCGGCATTTACGCTCTTGTGGTGGCCGTCGTCGTCGCATTGCGACGCAGCGCGGAGCGTCGCTACCTGAACGGCCTTGTGCAGCGCGAACGCAGCTACAACGAACAGCTCGAGCAGTCGGCTCGCGAGGCGCAAAGCGCGAACCGGGCAAAGACGGAGTTCCTCCAGCGCATGAGCCACGATATCCGCACGCCGATCAACGGTATTCGCGGCATGGTGGAAATCGGTAACGCATTCGCCGACGACAAGGAACGGCAAGCCGAATGCCGCAGCAAGATTTGGACGGCGTCGGGTCTTCTGCTCGATTTGGTGAACGAGGTGCTCGACACGAGCAAGCTCGAAAGCGGCGATGTCGTGTTCGATATGCGTCCGACCAACCTGGTCGATTTGAACGCGGGCATCTGCGAGATGCTCGAACGACAGGCGTCCGAACGTGGGATCTCCATCGAATGCGACCAGAGCGCGATTGAGCATCCGTGCGTCGTTGCGAGTGACCTGCACCTGAAGCGCCTGCTCATGAACGTCGCCGGAAACGCGGTGAAGTACAACAACCCCGGCGGTTACGTGCGCTTCACGTGCCGCGAATCGCGCTATGACGGCGTGCGCGCAACGTATGAGGCCGTCATCGCCGACAACGGCATCGGCATGAGCGAGGAATTCCAGAAGCATCTGTTCGAGCCATTCTCGCGCGAGAATCAAGACGTCGGAGACAAGCCCTCGGGCACAGGGCTTGGCACCGTTATCGCCAAGCAGCTCGTCGATCAGATGGGCGGCTCGATTCGCTTCGAGAGCACGCTTGGCGAGGGAACGACGTGCACGATCAGGCTGTCGTTTGAAGTGGCAGAGCCCACCGCCGTCGTGAGCGCGACGGAGGAGCTGCCGCCTGCGTCGCTTGAGGGGATGCGCATCCTGTTCGCGGAAGACAACGAGCTCAACGCCGAGATCGCCCAGTTCGTGCTTGAGGAAGCGGGTGCGCAGGTCACTCGTGTGGTCGACGGCGAAAGCGAGGTCGAGACGTTCCTGGAAAGCGAGCCGTTCTCGTTCGATATCGTGCTCACCGATATCATGATGCCGGGGATCGACGGGTGCGAGGCGGCTCGCCGTATTCGCGTGTCCAGCCGACCTGACGCGAAATCGGTTCCGATCATCGCCATGAGCGCGAACGCATTTGCGGACGACCGACGACGCTCCCGCGAGGCGGGGATGAACGCGCACTTGGCGAAGCCGTTCGATTCGGATGCGCTTGTGAAGGAACTGTCGAGGATTTCGAAGGAGTAGCTCTCTCGTCTGGGGCGTTGATGCGCTTCGCTTTTGAAGGGGCGCATCGCGTTCTGCATGCGTTTTCGGCGCATCGGGACTTCTCGTCCCGATGCGCCGTTTCGTTTTGCCTATACTGAGGGAAGATTACGACAAGCAGGAAGGCGAGATGTACATGATCGAAGTGCTCTGGCACGGCCGTGGCGGGCAGGGGGCATTCACGGCTGCGCGGCTTTTGGGCGCAGCGTCGTCGTTCGCTGATGGCCGCTACGCGCTTGCGTTCCCATCGTTCGGTCCTGAGCGGCGCGGTGCGCCCATGCGTGCGTTCACGAAGATGGCGGACGAGCCCATCGGTGACCGAAGCGCGATCTCCCGGGCCGATTACGTGGTGTACTTGGACGACACGCTTTTCGGCGACGGATGGGAAAGCGAGCTCAAGCCAGGCGGCATCGCCGTGGTGAACACGACGAGCGCTTTCGATGATCCGAGGATCGTCTCGATCGACGCGAACGGCATTTCCCAAGCCGAGCTTGGGCGCCCCATTCCCAACACGGCGCTGCTCGGCGCGTTGTGCGCGGTGTGCGATCGTGTTTCTCTCGACGACGTGAAGGCGGCCATCGAAGGCTACATGCCGCGCAAGCTCCACGACACGAACAAGCGCGTGGCCGACATCGCCGCAGCGGCGGTTTCGGAAGCCCGCGCCTGCGCCCCCGACGCGTCGCCGGCGGCTGTTTCACGTGAAACAGCCGTTGCGCGCAAGGTGATAGATACGGGAAAACACGCTGTTGACCAGCCTGTTTCGCGATTCGGCTCTCGCATTCCCGCTTTACAGTCGCCGCATATCGACCCAGATGATTTCGCCCATACCACCTGTTTCGCGGGCGGGTACCTTGTGGCGAAAAACGCCGGCTGGCGCAACAAGCGGCCCGTCGTCGATGCCGACGCGTGCACGGGATGCTTGCAGTGTTATCTCTACTGCCCAGACGGCACGATTGTTCGGCGGGCTTGCCAGCCCGCCGATGGAGCCGACGCTGCGCGAGTGGCGGGCGCTCCCATCGCGATCGACTACGATTTCTGCAAGGGGTGCGGGGTGTGCGTGTCGGTGTGCCGCTTCGGAGCGCTTGCCATGGTTCCCGAAAGCGAGGTGACGGCGTAAATGAAGCGATTCCTTTCCGGCGACGAGGCCTTCGCCGAGGGCGTGCGCTTGGCGCGTCCGCAGGTGATCTCGGCGTATCCCATCACGCCACAGACGGTGGTGGTCGAGCGGCTTTCCGAAATGGTCGAATCAGGCGCGCTCAAGGCGGAATACGTGCACGTCGAGTCGGAACATTCGGCGTTGTCGTGCGCGATGGGCGCTTCCGCTACGGGTGCGCGCACGTTCACTGCCACGTCGAGCCAAGGTTTGCTCTACATGGCCGAGGTCCTTACCTATGCGGCGGGCGGGCGTTTCCCCATCGTGATGATGAACGCGAACCGCGCAACCGCGCTGCCTTGGAACATCTACGGTGATCAGCGTGATTCTTTGGCGCTGCTCGACCACGGTTGGATCCAGGCTTACGCCGAGAACAACCAGGAGGCGCTCGACTTGGCGCTCATGGCGTATGCGGTGGCCGAAGACGCAGACGTGCTCACGCCGTTCATGGTGAATCTCGATGGGTTCGCGCTCACGCACACCTATGAGACGGTCGATGTGCCCGATGCCGCCGATGCCGATGCGTTCTTGCCGCCGTATGCGGCTGCGAACTGCTTCGACTTCGACGAGCCGAAGAATATCGGGTATTCGGCCGGTCCCGAGTACAACCGCTATTTCAAGTACTACGAGCATAAGGACATGCTCGCCGCCGAGCGCGTGATCGATCGGGTGGAAGAGAAGTTCGCGCGCATCTTCGGGCGTCGCTATTCGGGCATGGTCGAAGCGGTGAACTGCGATGGCGCTGAAGTCGTGCTCGTCACGCTCGGGTCGATTTCGGGACTTGCGAAGGCTGCGGCGGCACGTTTGCGAAAGCAGGGAAAACGCGTCGGGCTGCTCCGCATCCGCTACATGCGCCCCTTCCCGGCGCGTGCCATCGTGCAGGCGCTTGCGTCTGCCAAGGCCGTCGGCGTGTTGGAGAAGGATGTGTCGTTCGGCGCCGAGGGCACGGTCTTCACGGACGTGAACTCTGCGCTGCAGCAGGCGGGAAACACGGTGCCGACCATGAACTTCGTCGGCGGCTTGGGCGGCGACGACATCACGGAAGCCCAGATGGATGCCATGTTCGACGAGCTTATCGAGCGGGCTTCGGGGCGAATTCCGCAAAAGCGCGTGGTGTTTCTCGGCATCGATTTCGCCTGCGAGGAAGGAGGCCTCTCGTGACGATGAATGCGAAGAACATGCCCGCCGACGAGCTCTTCTTCGGGCATAAGGCGTGCGCAGGCTGCGGCGGGTCCCTCGCGGTCCGCGCGGCGCTCAAGGTTTTGGGGCCGAACGCGATCGCGGCGCTGCCGGCCGGCTGCATGAGCGCGGTCGGGTTCAACTTCCCGCAGCTGTGCTTCGCCAACAACGCGATGATCACGCCGTTCGCGGCGACGGCCGCCGTGCTCACCGGCATCGATGCCGGCCTTCGCGCCCAGGGCAAGAAGCCCGACGACTGCACGGTCGTCGGCTTTGCCGGCGACGGCGGCACCGCCGACATCGGTTTGCAGGCGCTTTCGGGCGCGATCGACCGTAACGACGATGTGCTCTACATCTGCTACGACAACGAGGCGTACATGAACACGGGCATCCAAAAGAGCTCGCTCACGCCTTTCGGCGCCAAAACCACCACGACGCCGGCCGGCAAGAACGCGCACGGCTGTCTCACGCAAAAGAAAAACGTGTTCGAGATCGTCGCCGCGCATGGGCTTCCCTATGCAGCCACGGCGAGCGTGGGCTATATGCCCGACTTCCTGAAGAAGCTCGAGCGCGCGAAAAGCATTCACGGCACGCGTTTCATCCATGTCATCGCGCCGTGCCCGACCGGCTGGGGCGCGCCCGAGGACAAGATGGTCGACCTCGCGCGCGACGTGGTCGATTGCGGGCTGTGGTACCTCGCCGAATACGAGGGCGAAGCGGTATGCGGCGTGCCCGGGGGCGCGTTCACGCTGAACCGCAAGCCCAGGCAGTTCTCGAGTGTACGCGATTACCTGAAGAGCCAAGGCCGCTTCAAGGCGCTTACCGACGAGGAGATTTCCCTGGTAGAGCGCTCGCGCGACGTCAAATGGGAAGAGCTTGAACGCAAAGTCGCACGGTAAAGGCTGATCTTATCTATCGGTCCGGCGTTTCGTGCTGGTAGATAAGATCGACCAAATCCTGCTTGCGATGCACTCCTGTCTTATCGTAGATGTGCCGAATATGGGATTTCACGGTGTTGTACGACAGCATGAGCTCTCGGGCGATTTCTTTGCCCGTCATGCCTGCCGCTAAAAGGCGCAACACGTCACGTTCTCGCAGGGAAAGCCCGAAATCTCGCGAGAATTCAAGGTAGGCGCGCTTGTTTTCCAGGCCGTCTCTGGGGCAATCGGGCTCGAGACGTTCTTCCGATGGGTCTTCCGTGCGGGCGTGAGACGCTCCTTCGTCGCGTGCGCACTCCGCGCTCTGCCCGGTGCGGCCTTCGACGGCAACGCTTCCTGTTATGAGGGCGGGCGGTTGAAAAGCGGTTTCGCGTGCGGCGGATCGCTTCCGGCTTCTTTGCGCGAGCAAGCCGCCGGAAAGGGCGAGCGTTGCAGCTACGGCAACCGTTATCGTGTCGAGAAGCGCTCTGCTCGCGCCGCCCATCGCCGCTGCTCCCATGATCGAAGTCCATCCCAGCATCGCTACGGCGATCGCCGCCATGGCGTGCGCCATATGCAAAGAGGCGCTCTGCTCCTGCGTTTTCATTCTATCCTCCCTGAAAACAATTATTTCAAAACCAGATTATAGTTTAACCAGGCATTATATGACCTCACCTTTTTTTCACCATTGCGTATAACCATGCCCTTTCGTTACGTTCGGTTCGCTCAGGCGAAAACGAAAGAGGAAGGTCTGTTATGAAATTCGCGAAGATAACCAGCCTTGCGCTCGTTGCGGCACTCGCTTCGGGGAGCATGCTGGCGGGTTGTGCGTCACGGCAATCGGGGGACGCTTCGAAGTCGTCCGGTCAGGCAACGGAGCAAGCGGCGGCCACGACCAGAACGGTTACGGATGGCAATGGCGAGGAAGTGACGATTCCCGCCGAGGTCACGCGCGTCGCCCCGACGATGGGCGCGTTCGCCCAGGCGACCGAGATGTTCTGCGACGGTAACGGCAAGATCGCGGCTGCTTCGACCAAGCAGGTTTCCGAAGCGTTCAAGGCCGTGTTCACCGACTACGAGAAGAGCAATCCGAACAATTACGACTCTTCGTCTGTCGAAGACCTCATCTCCGCCGATGTTCAGGTGGTGTATGGTCCTACGAGCATGTACAGCGACGAGCAGCTTGACCAGATGAAGCAGGCAGGAATCGCCGTTGTCACGCTCGACAAGCTTTCGACGGTCGAGGACATGTGCGCCGATTTCCTCACGATCGGCCAGATTCTCGGCGACGAGGAATACGAGCGCGCCCAGCAGTTCGTGGAGTATTACAAGAAGAGCATTTCCGACGCCGAGCAACGCGCGACCAAGCTTTCGGATGCGGATAAGCGCACGGTGCTGCAACTCAATATCAGCGGGGACCAGTATATCTGCGCCGATGATAAGGACATATCGAACGCGTACTACGAGGCGGTCGGTGCGAAGAACGTCGCCGCCGGCTATGACGGCGCGCAGAGCGGGCAGTACCGCAGCGTCGATGCCGAGCAGATCGTGAAGTGGAACCCCGAATACATCATCACGATGAATTCGGGCGTGAAGGACCAGATCCTCGCCGACGCCGCGCTTGCGAACGTCGATGCGGTCAAAAGCGGCAACATCTATGTCTGCCCGACGGCGCTTTACCTCTGGTGCGTGCGCAGCGCCGAGGATGCCCTCATGACGCCGTGGCTCGAGTCGGTCATCTATCCCGATTTGTACGCCGACCAGGATATGACAAAGGTCTTGCAGTCGTTCTACCAGGATTTCTACGGCTCAGAGCTGTCGAGCGCCGACGCTGAGACGATCCTTTCCGGCGCAACGTCTACGGGTGCGGGAGCGCCCCAGAACGCGGGCGGCCGCGGGTAATCGTCAATCATCGCGAGCGTACTTGAGAAACGCGGGCGGCTTTGCTGCGGCGAAGCCGCTTTCGCCTGCAGGGGGGGGTGACGGCGCGTGGAGAAGCGCGTCCGAAAAAGCAACGAGAAGAAGGATTCTATCCGTGCACGGGAATGGGCAGTGGGCGTAGGTCTTGCGATTGCTCTCGCAGTGCTCGTCGTCACGTCGCTGACGGTAGGAACCTATGATTTAACCATTGCCGACATAGCTGAAGTGATCGGATCGAAACTCGGGCTTGTGCCCGTTCCTTCCAATGAGAAGGCGGTGACGGTTCTTGCGGTCATTCGCTTGCCTCGTGTGCTCATCGCGGCCTTAGCGGGTGCTGCTTTGGCGGTTTCTGGTGCTGCCTACCAGGGGATATTCAAAAATCCCATGGTGTCGCCCGATATCTTGGGCGTGTCCGCCGGCGCGGGCGCGGGTGCGGCGCTGGCGCTTTTGCTCGGCTTGTCGAGCTTGGCCGTGCACGCGTTCTCGTTCGCGTTCGGTGTGGCGGCGGTGCTCGTCGTCATGGCCATCGCCGGCTCGTTCGGCAAATCGGGGAATGCGATCGTGGTGATGATCCTTGCGGGCACGGTGGTCGCGTCGGTTTTCACGGCGGTGACGTCGCTTCTCAAATACGTTGCCGACCCCGACGACACGCTGCCACAGATCACGTACTGGCTCATGGGCAGCTTCGCGCGCAGCGGCAACGAGACGAACGTGTGGGCGATGGCGGGCTCGCTTGTCGTAGGCGGCGGTGTGCTCATGGCGACGCGTTGGCGCATCAACGTCATGTCGTTCGGCGACGACGAGGCACGCGCCATGGGCGTGAACGTGCGCGCGACGCGGGCGGTCATCATCGCTGCGGCGACGTTGCTCACCTCGATCACGGTGTGCATGTGCGGCACGGTTGGCTGGGTGGGTCTTATCATCCCCCACATAATGCGCCTGGTCACGGGGCCGAACTACCGCTCGCTTGTTCCTCTCTCGATGCTCGCCGGCTCGTGCTTCATGGTCGTCGTCGACGATATCGCCCGCATTGCCGTGCCGGGTGAGCTCCCCATCAGCGTGCTGACGGCGCTTATCGGAGCCCCGCTGTTTCTGTTCTTGCTGGCGCGCGGTCGAAAGGAATGGCTATGAGCATCTGCGTGAAGAACCTGACATGCGGTTACAAAGGGCGAGCAGTAGTCGAATCTTTCAGTGCGACTATCGAGGCGGGACAAGTGTTTTGCCTGCTCGGGCCGAACGGCGTGGGAAAGACGACGTTGTTTCGCACGATGCTCGGTTTGCTTCCCGCGATAAGCGGGGCGGTGGAAGTCGACGGCATCGACGTCCTTCGCTGCTCAGACAAGCGGCGCGCCCGCCTGCTCGCCTACGTTCCCCAGTCGCATACGCCCCCTTTCGCGTTCACGGCGATCGATGTCGTGGTGATGGGGGCGTCGACGACCGGCGGCCTGTTCGGGCGTCCCGGGGCGTCGTGCTACGAGGTTGCGAGCCGATGCATGGAAACGCTCGGCATCGCCGATTTGAAAGAGGCTGCTTATACCGAGCTTTCGGGCGGGCAGCGGCAAATGGTGCTTATCGCCCGCGCCGTCGCGCAGGGCGCGCGCTACCTCATGATGGACGAGCCGACGGCAAGCCTTGACCTTGGGAACGAGATGCGTGTGCTCTCGGCGGTGAAAACCCTTGCCGACCAGGGGCTCGGTGTCGTCATGACCACGCATTCCCCAGCCCATATCGCCCAGTGCGAAGCGACCGGCGTGCTTTTCATGCGCGACGGAACGCGTCTCGTCGGCGGCGAGCAGGACCTTCTTCAGCCAGAAGCGTTGAAGCGCGCTTACGGCGTTCCGGTTGCCGTGGCAAGGCTCGACGTCGACGAGGAGGGGCACGATATCGGCGATGGCCTCGCAGCCGCAGGCTCGTCGCATCGCGTCACGATGTGCCAGCCTCTCTAGCGTCTACAGCCCTTCGGCCTGGAACCGGCGCAGAAGCGCCTCTTGGTGGTTTGCGTGCTGCAGGGCAACGTCTTTGGCGACGATGCCGTCCTTCACCATCGTGAACAGGCTCTGGTCCATGGTCTGCATGCCCTCTTTGCCGCCCGACGCGATGACGGAATCGATCTGGTAGGACTTCTCCTCGCGGATGAGGTTGCGGATCGCCGTGTTCATCGTCATCGTCTCGAACACGGGAACGGTGCCGCCGTCGATCGTCGGTACAAGCTGCTGGCTCACCGTCGCCTGCAGCACCATGGAAAGCTGGATACGGATTTGGCGCTGCTGGTTGGGCGGGAAGGCGTCCACGATGCGCTCGACCGTGTCAGCGGCACTGGTGGTGTGCAGGGTCGAAAGCACCAGTTGGGCCATTTCAGCTGCGGAAACGGCAGTGCTGATGGTATCGGAGTCGCGCATTTCGCCCAGAAGGATGACGTTCGGGCTTTCGCGCATGGCTGAACGGAGCGCCTCGGAGTAGGTGGCGATGTCGGTGGGGACTTCGCGCTGCGTGATGATGCAGGTGCCGTGACGATGCACGTACTCGATCGGATCCTCCATCGTGATGATGTGCCCCGTGCGCTCGTGGTTCATACGGTCGATGATGCACGCGAGCGTGGTCGACTTGCCGGAACCGGACGGCCCGGTCACGAGAACCAGTCCCTTCGTGAGGTGTGCGAGCTTCAGCACCGATTCGGGGATGTGCATTTCCTCCGGGTCGGGCAAGCCGAACGGGATCACGCGGATGACGGCGCTCATCGAGCCGCGCTGACGGAAGATGTTGGCGCGAAAGCGCCCCACGCCCGCCACTGCGAAGCTGAAGTCGTCGTCGTGGTTCACGTTGCTCTCGAAGAGCGACATGTCGCGTTTCGCCAGGCCGTAGATGGCGCGAACGTACGACTCGGTGTCGGCGGGCATAAGCGGCGTCGAATCGGTGCGCACGTGCACGCCGCTCGCTTGATAAGACAATGGCAGTCCTGCGATGATGAAGATGTCGGATGCTTTGACCTCGATCATCTGCTCGAGAAGTTCTTTCAACTGCATTGGTGTATCTCCTATCGCTTACTGGTTTGAGCCCGCGCTCGAACTCGACCAGAGGGTGTCTTCGGGAAGTTGTTGCGTAGTCGTGATGCGCCACGACTCGATGGAGTATGAAAGGTCGTCCATGACGCGCAGTTCCGCTTCGAGCGTCTTGCCGCTTTGCGAAACCACGGTAAAGGAAATGCCGTCGCCGTCTGTCTGCGCGGAAACGTCCAGGTTCTCGCCATCGCATGATCGCTTCGCCTTCGATTGCAGATCGGTCATGCGGGCGTTCACCGAGCTCACGGCTTCGGTAGCGGATCCGGTGGTACTTTTCAGCTCGTCGTCGATGCCGGCGACGAGCGCCTGCCCGCATGAGTCGACAAGGTAGGTCTCGGCCGTGGAATCGGCCTGGCGCGAGGCCATGGCTTTCGTGGCGTTGGTGGTGGTCACGCACAGCATGGCCAGAACCGCCAGCAGAAGCACCGAGATCAGCGTGAGCAGGCTGATCGGGCCGATGCGCATGCCTTCGTTTCGCTTCGCCGCCATGTTATTCCACCCTGCTTACGTAACGCGACGCGGTAAGGGAGTAAACCTCGCCCGCATCGTCGGAGACGGTGATTGCCGCGGTGTAGAGCACGCCCGCCCCTTCGTTTTCGGAGGAAACCTTGCAGGTCACATCGAAGTCGCTGTCGCCGCCGCTTTTCGCCATACCCTCGCCGACCTTCTTGCCGGCGGCCACCGCCTGCGGGTTCGACGAGAACTCCTCGGCGGCGTTCTGGGCGATCGCCGTTGCCGAGGAAAGCCGCGCCGCGTCGTTCGCGCCGCTTGCAGCATGGACGAATAGCGTGGTGAACACGGCCATCGACGCGATCAGCACGACGAGTAGGATAAGCGCTTCCACGAGAAACGACGTGCTCGACCACGAGGGTCCTTCCTCTGCTGCGGTTCTTTTCGCCATGCTATTCGCCCCCTTGCATGTTACGGAGAGCGACTTCGGACGTGCCGCCGTCGGTGTAGATGGCGAGAAGGCCGTTCGAGTACGCGAAATCAAACGTGTTCGACGCGGTCACTTCGCTCGCCTTTTCGGGAGTGTATTGGCTGCTCGCAAGGCTGTATTCCTGAACGATCTTCCCTTCATGCAGGTAGAACCGCGTCTCATAGGTGCCCGAATCGAGGCGCTCCACCACGACGAGCGACTTGCCTTCGGGCCCTTTGCCCACGGCGATCGACCCGGTCGCGTCATTGGCGCGCACGACGTTGCAGATGAGCCCCACGCCTTCGCGCGCGGCATTGTTCTGCTCTTGAACAGCCGAAACCGACCGGTACACCGAAACGCCCGCCACGAGTGCCAGCAGAAGCGCGGCGAAGAACACCACGAGCAGGATGCGCTGGAACGCCTTCCCCGAAGGCGGTGTTTTCGGCGCCCGCGCATCGACATGGGCGATGGCGGTCAGCGCGTCGATGCGCGTCGTTTCATCGGAAGGGGAATGCATGTTCATCGGGGCGTCACCACCACGCTCGGCATGATGTTGTCGGCGAAGTACTCGTACGAGATGATGTAATCGTCATGGTTGATGACGAGCCCGTAGTCGTCTTCAAGGTGTTGAAGCGTTGCGGGATAGCTGCCTTCGATGGCGCAGCACTGCTTCGCCGAGCTTAGGATGGAGTCGCGCAGCGCCACGGCGCCCTGGGTCCGCGCGTTCGCCTGGACGGCGCCGACGATAAGGCACGCCGCCACGGCTATGGCAACGATGCAGCACGCAACCGCGACGCGCACGTGGCGACGGTGGCGTATCTGGCGTTCGGTTAATTCGTGAAACATGGAGTCTACCTGCCGATTCTTCTTATGCGATAGATCCCATGACGCCGATGAGCGGCAGCATGACCGCGATCAGCGTGGCGCCGACGGCGATGGTCAGAAACGCCGCGAGCACCGGCTCGACGCTGTTGACGGCGTTGTCGAGCTGGACGTTCGCGTCCTCGAAGAAGATGTCGGCCAGCTGCGCGAGCACGTCGTCGGTGGAGCCGGAGCGCGTGCCCATCAAAAGCATGCGCCCGTACACGGGCTCGAACACGTCTTTCTCGGCGATGGCCTGGCCCAAGCTTCTCGGGTTGTCCAAATCGACCATGGCGTCGTAGGCGCTCTGCACCTTCGCGGCGAGCGCCGCGTGGTCGATGGTGGATGCCGCCATCTTCATGGCTTCGTCTTCCTGCACGCCTGAGGCCACATAAGCCGAGAGCGCATTGGTGAAGCGCGAAAGCGCCAGCTGGTACATCGCCTGGCGCGTTCCGGGGAACTTCTCCATCAGCCGCATCACCCAGATGCGGCCCGATTGCGTGCGTGCCCGCACGGCGATGACGAGCGCTGCCATCGTGGTGACGAGCACGACGGCGAGCGCCACCCACCCGATGATCATGGAAACGCCCACCATGTTGAACGACCCCGAGGCAACCGACCCCGACATGTTGTTATAGGCATCGGTGAAGATGGGCAGGATGACCGCGACCGTGAACGCGAGGATGATGCTCATCACGCACAGAAGCGCCGCCGGGTAGCCGACCGAACTCTGCAGCTTCGCGAACGAACGGCTCTCGCTTTCGTAGTAACGACCAAGGCTGCGCAGCACGCGCTCGGTGCGGCCGGCGGCTTCGCCCACGCGCACCATCTCCACCGCGTAGGTGGGAAACGCCCCCGAGCTTTTCATGGCACTGGCAAGCCCCACGCCTTCGATCAGCTTTCCGTAAATCGCGTCGCATACGCCGCGGAACTGCGACGCCTCGCGATTCTCGGAAAGCATGTGAACCGCCTCGTCCGTTTGGACGCCGGCGGCGAGCATGGTCGACACGCTGCTGCAGAACGCGCTGATGGCGCTGCTTTCCAATAACTTGTCCGCCATTGAATTCTCCCGATAGCTGCCTATAGTCGCAAAACATTGTCGCACAATCCGTTGGGG
>CAKUIV010000041.1 GCA_934661105.1 uncultured Ellagibacter sp.
TTGCCGAAGGGCTTAAGCACATCGGCGCAACCCGTCACCTGAAGCCCGGCGAGCGAGCCGAACGATGGGTCGTCGTCGTATATGGCCAGGCAGACGTCGCGATTCTCGTGCAGCGCCTTGAACTTCAGGCCGCCCTCCGAGAAGATCCAGAACGCGCCCTCGGCGTAGAGGTACTCGACCGGCGTGTTGCGCACGATGCCCGCACCGGCGCAGGCGAGCGCGCACACCTTATGGCGCGCCAGGAACCCGTCGATCTCGGCCATGAGCTCCGCTTCGGGCATCCGCGCCTCGTCGGGCTCCTTCGCCGTCCAATGATTCGCCGCCGCTTCCCAATCGATATCCGCCATGTTCGAACCTGCCTTTCCCGTCTTTCCGTTCTGCTTCCCTGATTATCCCACCGTATGCAAGTGCGGCAGCACGACAGAAATCGGACGCTTTGCCACGCTTTTGGAATCAATCCTTGCCAGGTGACAAAGGGATGCTCCTCGCGTCACCCTTTGCCGATCTTTCGCGCAAACGCGAGAAGTTCGCCGAGTTCGGCCCTGATAGCAGCAGCCTTATCTCCCAGCTGCAGCGGAACCGAACCGCTCGCGACGTTAACGCTCAGCAGATGCGCATGCAGCAACTTCGCAGCCATGTTCCAGAACGGGAGCGTGATGATACCGGGGGTCATCTCACCTACTCCGAGCTCCATAAGAAGCAGACGCCCATCACGATGTTCGCGCACGAAACATTCGTAGCGCTCAACGCTTTCGCGCCAAGCCACACCTTCGAGAAACGTGTCATCACGCACCCACGGCACAAGCTGCCACCCGCAATGGGGGCAGCGCGGGATATCCTCGCCGCGCACTTCGAATCCGCGCATACCCGCAAGCATGCGCTCGACGTACGGCACCGCATCGAAAAGCTCGTCGCAACACGGCTGTTTGCACTGCAGGAAAGCGAAGCTGCCCTGATAGCCGCAAACCCGCTCAAGGGGAAAAGCTTTTTCTACCTGAGTGTCCACATTCGTACTTAGAACGAAGCAGTCCTTTCCCGCAAGAAGAGCGCGCAAGTCCAGATAGGGTTGCGAAGCAGGTTCGCGCAGCATGAAATCGATATAACGCGCGTAATACGCCCACTGCTGCTCAAGACTGGGATAAAGATGGTAGAAACCGTCGAAGAGGCTCTTGAAACCGAAAACGCGCTGCCAATCGTCCATCCCGGCACGCGCCATCCCCGCCCGGTTGTAGTGGTTGAATCCAGCGGCACTCGACATGCCCGAGCCGATGCCCACGATGACGGCGTCGGCGTCGGCGATAAGCGCGCAAAGCTTGCGCGCATCTTCCGCTAAGGCCGGCATCGCGCGACCTTCTCGAAGGCGCCGGTCATGTCGCCGTCCACGAGAATGGTCTCACAACGGGCATCCGGCAGCATGGCCTGGTTGTAGTTGAAGACGATGTAGCTTGCATGCTCGCAAGCGTTCGCAACATCCGCGAGCAGGCGTTTGATGGCGCCGTTGCGCAGCCCCACACCGAGTTCGAGGATGACCACATTCCCGCCGCGATGAGTCCGCACCAAGCGTGAAAGCTCCTCAAGCCGGGCCGCAACCTGCGCGTCGGGGTGCGCAAGCCGCCGCTCGTCGATCGCCGTGCGGATGCTCCCCTCCGTTTCCAAAACGCGGAGCTCGTCGAATCCGGCCTTCGCGAAATGCCCGTCGATGTTGCACGTAATCACAAAGGCGTCGGCATGCTGCGTAAGCTCGCGAAGCCCGACCATGAGCGGGCCGGGCTCGTATTCCAGCCACTCCTTCAGAAAGAACCGCTCGGCCCACTGCCCGCGCACGCGCGCATCCACCGCCGAAAGCCCAGCCAAGATGCAGGACGCCCCATCGCGCTGGGCAAGGTCGCCATACGCCTCCCGAAAGTGAGCGTCATCACGAAAGATGTTGAGCCCTTCGGCCATGTCAAGCCCGTTGCTTGCGCCGATAACGACGAAGTCGGCCTCGTCGAGCACCCGCCTGATGCGAGCCGCTTTCGCTGCTTCCATGCGCTACCTCCCCAACTCTTCGCGCACATCGGCAAGCACATCGGCGATGTCGGCGCGAATCGCCATACCCCGGTTCTCGATTGCTCGAGGCAAAAACTGCGTCTTGTCGTTCACCGCGATATAGCTTGCCTGAGGCAGCTGCGCCGTAAGTTCCCAAAACGGCTCCTGGATGAACGCCGGTGTGAGACGCCCCACGCCCAATTCCAGGAACAGAATCCTCTGCTGCGCATGAGCCTCGAGCCAGCTGGAAACCTTGGCGTACTGCTCTTCGTACAGGCTGCCCTGCAGGAAGTTCCCATAGCCGCGCACCCAGGGAAACGCCTCGCCGCCGCAATACGGGCAGCGTGGCACAAGCTCGCTCGGCACTTCCAAGCCCTCCCCCATGGCATCGATCATGCGGGCAACGGGTTCGGTCGCATCCCATACCTCATCGGTGCAGCAACGCGCACATTGGAAGAAGCGATGGTCGCCCTGGATTTCGGCCACCTTATCCCAGGGGTAGATTTTCACGAACTGCGTGTCCTGGTTCGTGGTAAGCACGAAGAAATCTTTCTCGCCGAGAACGGCGTCGAGATCCCTATAGGGCTTGCGCAGCGGTGCGTTAAGCGTGGTGTCGAGAAACGTTGCCAAATACCCCCAACGCGACTCCGCCGAGGGCCAGCAGTAAAAAGACCCCTCAAACGCCCCTTCGAAGCCATAACGCTCGGCGAACTTACCGAAATGTTTACGGTAGGTCGCATTATCCTCGTAGTAGAAGTTGCCGCCGCCCGCCGCCGACAGCCCTGACGCCCCGCCCACAAGCACGCAGTCGGCATCCCGGACCATGCGGGCGAAAGTCGCAATCTGCTCCCGATAGGGCAAGGGTTCGCGAGCGCTCAGCACGTAAGGGGTGACTCCTGCCTGATATGCGGCCTGGTAGGCAAATGATTGATTGGTAAGCTCGACGACGAGCCGCTCGTACGGGGTCATTCCGTTCTCGCTTTCAGTTATAATGAACAGGTGTCTATAAACAGTGTCTCTGTTGATTTTTCTGAAGGCAATGAACAAATGCCAACGACTGTCGAGAAACGAACGCATGCGGGAAATCGACGAGCAAACCTGCGGGAGGGACTATGCCAGAGGAGAAAATCGATCGGCGCCGGCGCTACACGCTCTCGGTTGTACGAGAGGCGTTTTTCGCGCTGCTCGCCGAGGTCGGTTTCGCGAAAATGACCGTAGCCGACATCTGCCGTCGCGCGGATATCAACCGCGGCACATTCTACTTGCACTACGAAGACAAGTTCGCACTGCTTGATGCACTTATCGACGAGGCGCTGACCGCAGCACCTCCGCTTGAGCGCACGGAAGAAGCATCCCTTTGCCAACGTCCGCCCGCAAACGACGACTACTATCTGCTGTATTCGGATAGCGACGCGTACGCCCGAGTTGCCCAACGCGTCATCGAACACGGCGCAAAGCAGGCGGTACCCCAGATCATGGAGAAAACCGGGCTCTCACGAGAGGACGCCTACTTGCTGTTCGTCCACAACGCGCATGGCAACCTTGCGGTCAACCGCTTGCTCGGCTGGAAGCGCGGGCCCGAATTCGACCACGTCCAGAAGCTGCTCAACACCTACTCGAAAGGCGGGTTCGCGGCCCTGCATGGCCGCTGAACCTTCGGCCGGTCCCTTCCGTCACCGCGTGGGCGACTTACCAGCACGTAACGCGCCTATCCCCTGTCGCACCTGCCGCATGCACCGCACCTTCATCGAAAAGCTCATGCGCGAATCTGGCCTTACGGCCCGACACGACTTCATCGACATGGTCCGCGGCCTCTCGCTAACCGATACCTTCTGAATGAAGCGAGAAGATGAGGATTTGACTTGGGACGACGTATCCCTTTACCGCAATCCTTTCGACGACGATACAGCGCGAATCGCTTTCGACGGCGCCGGCAAATGCAGCAAACAAAACTCGCCCATCTCGCCCGAGTTCGCCGCATCGGGGTCGTTTGCGAAGTGCTGGATACGCGAAGGCGGGCGGATTTCGCTTCTGAAGCGCGAGTCGACCGGCATGCGGGAAACTACGGGTTCCTCGTCGAAAACGCGACAGGCGAAATCTTGCGCATGGCGCCGCTGTTCGACCACAACATGGCGTGTTTGCCCATGATGATGGAGACAGATGACTTCGACGAATACATAAGCCTTATCGGGCCGAAAATCGACACCGACGTCGGTGCCATGGCTTGATAATCGTAAGGACGCGGGCATTATTCCGCGAACGCCTCGTTTTCGTCAACTTTCTTGAATTTAGGGTAGGTGAACGCCCGTCAGCAACGCGTAACCTTCCGCGCTCATTTCACGACCTGGGGAAATGGTACGTTCCAGCGAGCAGAGGGGCATACATCAGGCACCCACCTACCCTAAATTCCACTTTGTTGGCAGAAATAGACGCCTCGCCGTTTTTTGGAAGAATAAGAGCACTGCATCTTCGGATCGAAAAACATCCCGATCAGGTCAAAGGACGATCTATTTCTACGACGCCCGATTTCACCCCGCCCCCACAGCTCTCACGCCCTCATCTGCAGCAGACCCCGCTCCCATGCCTGGCGAATCGGATCGTAGAGGTTGATGAGCAGGCCGCGGAAGTCGGGGCACCACGATTGCAGGTACGCCTCCATTTCGGCGGCATCGAACCGAGCGAGGAAGCGCGCCTCGGCCAACAGCTGGTCAAGCCAAGCCTGCACGTAGTCGAGGCCCCTCAGGCTTTCGGGCACCGGAACGCTTAACGGGTAGTCGATTTCGCACGGCACCTCGTGGGCGGCGAAGAACGTGTCGTAGCGCGCGGGAAGCCCGCCAATGTTTGCGAGCGTGTCGCGCAAGGCGATGCTGTGAACGGGCGGCATGGTTGCGACCGCTTCGCGCCACGTTTGCATGACCGAGTCCACACGCGCCTCGAGCACGGTACGGCGTGCCGTCCAGATTTCGATCACGTCGTCGCAGGCAAGCAACATCGCAACCCGAGGCGCATCATCGTCGCAGGCAAGCCCCATCACGTACAGAACCGACGAGGCGATTTCCCACGCCTCGGATTCCGACACACTGCACGATTCTCCGAAGGTGTGCAGCCCCGCAACGTGTTCCATCAGCACGACGAAACCGCGCATCGTACCCTCGCTGGCAGATTCGCCCAAAGGCGCAAGCGCATTATTCATAATCGGCCTCCCAACGTTCGCCATCCCAACCTGGCGCTTCGGTGTCATCGCGCCATTCGACAGGATCCAATCGGTAAACACGGCCGTGATCGTCGGTGATTTCGTAGCCTGCTTGGCGTTCCCTCGCCGTCAAAGCCTCGCGCGCCAAGCTCGCCGCAAGCGCCGCATCGCCTTGCGCCTCTCCGTCGAAACCTTCCCGCAGCGCTTCGATGATTTCAAGATCGGTCGTTTGCGCGGGGAAATCCTCCCGCAGGTCGTAGAACGCCTCAACCAGGTCCATCAGCTGCTCGAGGGCGTCCACCCCCGTCAAACAGGGAGAACCCGCGATCGCCCTGATCAGCGTCGGCGCCGCCGTAGCCCCAAACGAAACGCGCCGCGCACGCGTAAGGCACGCGCACTCGGCCTCGCCAAGCTCGCCGACCTGCTGCGGCGTCAGCACAAGCCCCGCTTCGCGAACGGCCCGTTCCATCTGCGCGCGATGCATCCGCACCGCCATCGCACCCATATCCATATCGCCCCATCCTTTCGAAAACCGGATAAGGCTTAATACCTGGAAACAAGCGGAAAAACCAGACTGCAATCGCGGCGGCGAACGTGGTAATGTGGGCAGCGATCAAGCGGAAGATTCACTGTGTGGAACGACGGAAAAAGCCGGGTTTCCATCTTCGGAGCGAGACGGCCCGCGGCCCTTCCTACTTCCTGAAGAAATGGAAATCGCAGCAGTCGCCGCCGTAGCCGAGAGTTTTCGTGCGCGAGAAGCCCATTTTCCGCAGGCCACCGTAGTTCACGTCGTCGACGTCGCAGAACAGCGGGCACAGCTCGGGGCAGCCGTTTTCCACGCAAGCGTCGTGCCAGAGGCATTTCGTGATGGAGGCGTCGAAAAAGTCGCGCCCGGCGGACGGCGCGCTCTCCCATAGATCGCTTGTGCGCATGACGTGCAGGAACACGCGCTTGTAAATGCCGAAGAACCCGGGAACCACCTGCATTTTCGCTGTGGACGCGTGCTTCTCCGCAGCCACCACGCCCATCATGTACGACCGCATGAGCGCCATCGCCCGTTCATGCGGCAGCGGCCCACCCACGAGCGCCTTGTAGAGCGCGATGCGCGGAAGAATCGTCTGCTCTAGCTCTTTCATCTGGTTCGTCGACTTGCCCGTCGTATCGGCAACCAACTCGCCGAGCAGCTTCGACTGGCGGTCGAACAACTTGGCAGCCTCGGCATTCTCAAGGTTGCCCAACAAGAACTTCTCGATATCTTTCTGCTGCTTGATGCTCATAGCGCTACGCCTTCCCTATCCGATTCGGACAGATGAAAAGTATAGCATCTCTAACATTTGAGGAGACGGTCTCGAATGCACCTGCTACCAGCCCTGCGGTACGGGACGAGACTGGATGCCGCCCCAATGTCCCGAGCCAGCTAGCGTGAATAGTTACCGTACGTGTACTGGCCGTGGGAATTTGTCGCCTTGCCGTTGCCGTAGCGAATCGCGTACTTGGGACAGCGGTGCAGGCACCCTAGGCACATGGTGCAAGAATCCGTAACCCAAACCGGCAGCTTGCCTTCCATCTCGATAGCGTCTACCGGGCACTTTCTTGCGCACAACCCGCAACCGATGCACGCTTCGGACGCCGACAGGTTCGCCGTCTTCCTCACCCTGCCGTCGTACAGGGCCTTGCCGATGCGGCCCGCGAACGCAGGAGCCGCGACGTCCATGTGCCTGCCCCGCACCTTTCGGGCAAGCTGGTCTTTGAGCTGCTCGATTTCCCCATCGGCGCGGCGGAGCGTCTCGGCAACCTTCCCCTTGTCCGACAGATCGAAAAGCACCGTCCACGTGTCGGGCATCCGAATGTCGAACAACGCGTCGAAGCCCAGGCCCTTCCGCCTCATGATGGCGTTCGCGATGGAGGATGCGCCGCCGGTGGTGGTGCCGAACGTACCGACGTAGAAGGTGTAGGGCTTCGCGTCGAATGCCACATCGAGCTTCTCGAGGAACTCGCTCACGATGCTCGGCAGGCACCAATCGTAGGTAGGGGTGAGAATCCCGAGCCTCTCGTCGCGCAAGGCGAGCCGAAACGAGCCCGCCTTGGTCGCGTCCTCGATGGAAACGACGTCCTCGCCTTCCAGGCGAATCTCGTCCCCCACATGCTTGGTGTTGCCCGTTGCCGAAAAATAGATGAGTATTCCCTCGCGCCCCCTCGCGCATCCCCGTGGTCCAGTAAGAGGTTTATACCATCGATTCGGGAAAATGGCGAACGGGGCACCAAGATGGAACCGGGCCGTTACCTTATTCCGAACACGCCCTTTGGCCGATGGGCGAAACGGTACCCGGTCCCATCTCGGCCGATGGGACGGCGCCCGGCCCCGTCTCGCCTTCCGGTTCCTCTTCCTTGTTCCAGGCGAGCGCGGATTTCATCTCGGCATCGCGGCGCTTCTCGGCAAAGCCCCACGTCGCAAGCGAGAGCACGAAGAGCGCAAGGCCGAACACCGCCGTCATTCCCAGATCGCCCGCGATCGTCGCTCCGTTCGCGTACGTGATCACCTCGCGGAACCCGTCGATCGCGTACGTGAACGGCAGGAAGGGGTTCAGCGCGGCCACGAAGCTCTGTCCCAAATCGACGGGCAGGGTGCCGCCCGAGCAGGCAAGCTGGAAGATGAGCGTGAGCACGGCAAGCGCCTTGCCGATGACACCGAGCGTCATGTTCAGGAACTGTATGATCGGCATGAAGCTCAGGCTCACCCCCAGCGCATAGGCGAACAGCAGAAGCAGCGAGGCGCTATGGGCGTCCAGAACGCCGATACCCCACGCGGAGAGGGTGACGGCTGCAGCCTCGAAAGCGCAGACCAGCGCATAGAACGGCAGCCTCCCGACCACGGTGCGCAAGCGCCCTGCATGCCGGCTTTTCGGCCAGAGAGGCTCGATGATGAAGAAGACGATGAGCACGCCCAGCCACAGCGACATCGTCATGAAGAACGGCGAGAACCCTTGCCCGTAGTAGTCAAGCGACCCGTGCCTCTCCTCGTTCACGCTCGTGGGGTCGGCGACGTATGCTCCCATGTCGTCGGAGCTGGCGCCGAGCGAGTCCGATATGGTCTCGGCGCCGTCCGTCGTCGCGGCGATCACGGAACGCTTCGAAACCTTAGGGGAGCCGGAAAAACAGCTTGCGAGCGCGTACATCGCGGCGGGGATCCTCGGCATCATCCGCATCTGGATTTCCCACGGATGCGCGCCGGGCTCGGCCGAGCTCTCCCGCGCCATCGGCGTGCTCGCAGTGCACGGCGTCGACGGCCTGGCCAGGTGAGGACCGAAAGGCCGCGCTTATCGCGCCGAAGAGCTAGAATAGCCCTGTGGTCTCCTCCACCGAACATGCTGAAAGGACCCTTATGATACGCGCAATCGTCACGTCCCCCGTTTTGCTCGCGATGCCGAGCGTCGACGCCACGCCCGAAGACGCGGGCGTCGGGCAAGACCTTATCGACACGCTCGCCGCGCACAAGGACGAGTGCGTGGGGCTTGCCGCGAACATGATCGGCGTGCGCAAGCGCGTCATCGTGGCGAGCGACGAGGACACGCCGCTGCTCATGTACAACCCCAAGATCGTCGAGACGGCAGGCGAATACCGAACCGAGGAAGGTTGCCTTTCCCTTAGCGGCATGCGCCCCTGCACGCGATACAAGCGCATCAAGGTAACCTACCTCGACGCGTCATTCGCCCCGCGCACGAAGGCATTCGCCGGCTACACCGCGCAGATCATCCAGCACGAAATCGACCACTGCAACGGCGTGGTCATCTAACCGAGCCTCCTTTGAAGCCGAAGCATGCAGACAGTTCCGAAGAACAGCCGCCGATGACGACCCGCCGATTCCGCGAGAAACCGAAGCCCGCCCCGCCCACCGCAAAGCCAAGCAAGGAGAGCGCGCAGGCAGGTGCGCGCGACGAGCTATCCGCGCGACGGCGCGACGTCGTGTTCGCGAACCTGATCCTCACCTGCTTCGCCCTGGCGCTGCTTTCCACGGCGCTGAACACGACTCTCCCGCAGCTCACGGCCGACCTCGGCGTTGCCGCCAGCCGTGGGCAGCTTATCGTGAGCGGCTATGCCCTTGCCCTGGCCGTGTTCATGCCGCTTTCCGCGTTCCTCGTCACGCGCTTCCCGACGAAGCCCCTGTACTGCCTCGCTGCGGGGCTGTTCGCCCTTTCCGTCGCTGCAAGCGCCCTGGCGCCCGGCTTCTGGCCGCTCATGGCGGCGCGCATCGTGCAGGCCTGCGCGAACGCGCTCGTGTCGAACCTGACGCAGGTTTCCATCATCTCGTTGTTCCCCGAGGGGCAACGTGGCCAGCGCATGGGCTGGTTCGGGTTCACGCAAGGCGCCGCGCCCGTCATCGCGCCGGCGTTCGGGGGTTTCGTCGCCGACGCTTTCGGATGGCGGGCGGTGTTCTGGTTCGTCTTCGCGCTGGCCTTGGCGAGCTTCGTCCTTGCGGTGGCGGCCATGGGGAACATCCTGGACAGCCGCCCCAAAAGCTTCGACGTCCCGAGCTTCGTTTTAAGCGCCTTCGCAGTCGGCGGAATCTCCCTCGGGCTCGGCGGGCTGGTGTCCTTGCGCTCCCACGCGGCGACCACCGTGGCCGAACTCGCGGTCGGGCTCGCCGCAGCGATCGCGTTCGTGCTTCGCCAGGAGAAACTCCGCGAGCCGTTCCTCAAGGTCCAACTCCTTGGGAGACCGCAGTACCGCACCGCGGTCATCGGCAGCATGGCGGCGTATTTCATCTCGATGGGATCGTCGGTGGTTCTTCCCCTGCATCTCCAGACGGTGCTGGGGCTTTCCGCCAGCGCATCAGCCGCGGCCGTGCTGCCGGGCGCGATCTGTATGGCGCTCATCAGCCCGCTTGCAGGGAAAACGTTCGACAAGCACGGGATACGGCCCCTCGCGGCTATCTCGTTCGCCGCGTTCGTCCTGGGTTGCGTAGGGTTCTGCGCGCTGGGCGGATCGGAGTTGCCCTTTGTCCTCTCGGGTTTGTACGCGCTTCCGTGCTGCGCGTTCCCGATTGTCCAGATGCCGCTTGTCACCTGGGGAAACTCATGTTTGGAACAAGCCGACATGCCGCACGGCCTGGCGCTGCTCACCCTTGCACGCAACGTCGCCGGGTCCTTGGGCATCGCCGTCGGCGTGGCACTCATGCAGGAAGCGGGGCTCGCCGCCGCATATGCGTGCATGGCCGTGGCGAGCCTCCTCATCCTGCTGCCGACACGATGCCGTTAGCGAGCGCTCTCTTACCGGCCTAGCAGCTTCTTCCCCGCGAACATCGCCATCAGCAAAGCTATCTCGACGAGCACAATCGCTCCGCCGGGCTTGAACCCGAACGCGTAGGAAGCCACGAGCCCGCAGGCGGCGCTCACCATGCCGACGGCGCATGACACGACGATCGTCTGCTTCCAGCTCCGCGCGACCACGAGGGCGCAAGCCACCGGCACCGTCATCATGGAGCTGACGATGAGCGTGCCGACCGTGCGCGACGCGATCGACACGGCCACCGCCGTCATCAGGATGAACGAGAAGTTCACCAACGTCGTGCGCACGCCCGCGAGTCGCGCGGCACGCTCGTCGAGGGTCACCCAGAACAACTCGCGACTGAACAGAACGCTCAGAAGCACGATGGCGAGGCCAAGCGCAACGACGACGGCGAGCTCGCCGTCGTCGACCGTCACGATGCTGCCGAAGAGGAAGCTCGAGAACGTGGAGCTGTTCGGGACGAACCCCGAAAGCACTCCCGCGAACCCCACGCCCGCCGCCGTGACCACGGCGATGGCGAGATCGGCGTGCCCTTCGAAGCGGCGGCGGATTCCCTCGACGGTCAAGGCTGCTGCCATGCATGCCGCAGTCGCGCCCGCGACGGGATTCACGCCCCCGATGAGCCCGGCAGCCACGCCTGCAAGCGAGGCGTGCGAAAGCGCATCACCGACCATCGACAAGCGCTTGAGCACCACGACGACGCCGACAAGCGGGATAGCCGCGCCGAGCACGATGCCCGCAACGAACGCACGCACCATGAACGCATGGGAAAACATGTCGGCAAGCAACTGCAGCATCTACATCATCTCCCGCAAAAGAGCCGCGTGATCAGACGCGCCCCGCGTCTCCGGCTGCGCAGAGCGCGCAACCTCGCGCAGCCTCCCCGATTCCAGCTGCAGCATCCGGGCCGGCAACGCCGCCAACCTGCGCATGTCGTGCGTGATGAGCAGCGCGGAGCGCTCTCCCGATGCCACGATTCCCTGCAGCAAGTCGACGAAGGACCCGACGGCGTCGGCGTCCATGCCGCTTGTCGGCTCATCGAGAATGAGCAGGTCGGGGTCGTTCACCAGCGCTCGAGCGAGAAGAACGCGCTGAAGCTGCCCGCCCGAGAGCTCCCCGACGAGACGACGGGAAAGCCCTTGCGCGCCGACCTTTTCCAAGGCGTGCTCGACCGCTTCCCCGTCGCTTGCCGACTTGGGCGAAAACCTACGCTGCACGGCATAGCGATTCGCAGCGACCACTTCCGCGACCGTCGCCGGGAAGCGCTCGTACGCGCCCGCTACCTGCTGCGGCACGTACCCGACGCGCCGCCAATCGCGAAACGAGTCGACAGGGACGCCGAACAGCTCGACGCTTCCCCTGCTCGCGGCCAAAGACCCGAGCATCACCTTCAGAAGCGTCGATTTCCCCGCCCCGTTTTCGCCGAGGATCACGCATGCCTCCCCATCGCCGACCGCCAGATCGACGTCCGACAAGACCTCCTGCGCCCCATAGGAAAACCCGACATGGGAAAGAAGAACGGGGACGCCGATCTGCCCCGCAGGATGCAGCTTAGCCTTGCGCCCCACGCGCGAGGCGCACGCGATTAACCGATTTTCGCCCATGATCCACCTAAGCTACTGCTGGTTCAAGGCGCTGACCAGCTCGTCAAGGTTATCGCGCATGACGGAGAAGTAGTCCTCGCCCGCGTCGAGCTCGTCTTGCTCCAGGCCTTCAATCGGGTTGAGAACCTCGCAGGAAGCCCCCGTCTCATCGGCGATTTGCTGCGCGATCTTGGGGCTGACCAGGTCTTCCGAGAAGATGACCTTCACATTGTCGTCGCGCACGAACTGCACGATCTCGGCCATGGTCTTCGCGTCGGGCTCGCCTTCGGCGTCCATGCCCGTGATAGGCTCCTGCGTCAGGCCGTACGCGTCGCACAGATAGCCGAATGCCTCATGGGACACGACGATGGTCTTGCCCGAAGTCTGCGAAAGCCGGCTTGCGAACTCGCTATCGAGATCGTCGAACTCGCGCGCCCACTTCTCGTAGTTCGCCTCGTAGTCCGAAGCGTTGTCAGGATCCGCCTTCACCAGCGCATCTTTGATGTTCTCGGCTTCCTTCTTCGCGTTTTCGGGCGCGAGCCATACATGCGGGTCGTGTTCGCCCGCATGCTCATGCGTGTCGGCTTCATCGGCATCGTGATCGTGGTCGGCGATGCGCAGGTCGATGCCGTCGGACGCGCAGACAACCGTTCCCGTGACATTCGCGGAGGCCAAGGCGTCGTCCACCCAGCCTTCCATATCGGCGCCGTTGTATATGAAGACGCGAGCGCTTTCGATCGCCTTGACGTCAGTGGGCGACGGCTCCCACTCATGGGGTTCGGTTCCAGCCGGGCAGAGGTTTTCGACCTCGACATGGTCGCCTCCGATCTTCTGCGCGAAATCAGCCATCGGGTAGAAACTCGCCACGACCTGGATTTTCTGCGACTCGCTTGCGGACTGGCTTTCGCTCGAACCCGAGCCCGCGGTGCCCGAAGCGCTCGTGCACGCCGAAAGGCCGACGATGGAGAGCACCGCCAATGCGGCTGCGAACACAGCCGTGAGCAGCTTATTCATTTTCATCATGCTTTGACTCCTGTGTACCGTGTCTGAAGAACAGGCATTTTCATCTTGATTCAAATACACAGGGAACTTAACAGTCGAGCCTCACTTTAAGACCGACGAGCGTCATCGAGCAAGCTCGCACGACGGAAGCGAACGCAAGCAGCGCGAATGCAGGGATGAGCGCAGGCGTGCTCGACCCTGCCGGGACATCGGCATCGGCGTGTGCGATCGACGAGGCGATGGCGAGCACGTGGCACACCTGGCACCCATCGCCCGAGCAATCATGATGGGCCTCGCAAACGATGAAGAGCGAGGGCGCGATCAGGGCAAGGGCGATCGCCGCCGCTGCGATACGCGCGAAAAGGGAGTTCGCCGCCGCGCCGGAACCGGCACGCGAGCACACGCAGGCCTCTCGCATGACGACGCGAAAACGGGGATCACGCATCGCGGCGCTCCGAGTCCGCGGAATGGGTAGAACATTCCTCGCAGGTTCCGAACAGCACGGTGCTTGCCATGTCGATGCGGAAGCCGTGCTCGTCAAGCATATGCGAGCACAGCTTCTCGACCTCGTCGCAATCGAGGTGGATGAGCTTCCCGCAGGAAAGGCACTTCATATGGTAGCAACGCGAAACTTCACACGCGTCGCGATCGATTATCTCGAAACAGGCGCTCTTCTCCCCGACGGGCGTCGATTTCACCGCAACGCCTTCGTCGACGAGCTTCTCCAGCTGGCGGTACACCGTGGCCGAAGAAACCTTGTGACCCGATTCGGAAAGCGCGGCGCACACGGCAGCCGCGGTCATATGGCCGCGAGCATGCGAAAGGCAGTCGATAATCGCCTTCCGTTGCACTGTTTTGTACTGTCCGCGCATGCGTTCCTTCCTCTAATTTGAGAACCGTTCGCATATTACGCATAGCGCAAGAAGATGTCAACAAGAAAAACAGGGAGCTTGGCCTCGCTACGTGCAAACTGCCTTGAAAAAGTCGTCATTTGCGCAGGTTTTGCTGGCGAGTGCCGCCCGACGCCCAACGCCCCCCGCAAAAGCCCAGGTCGCGTTTCCCGCAACAAGCGGGCAACTTCGGGCACGCGTAAAAACCTGCGCAAATGGGAGTGCGGCAGATTCTTGGACCTCGTTGAAGGAGGTTCGAATGTACTCGAAGGAAGACAGGGAGCGCATCTT
>CAKUIV010000042.1 GCA_934661105.1 uncultured Ellagibacter sp.
ACCCCGACATGGGCTTCTTCGATTCCGTCATGCTGGTGGGCGGCCCGGTCTTCTACAAGATCATGCTCGTCATCAACATCGTGGCGATCGGCATCGCGAACATCATGAACGCGCAGATGGCCTCCTCGCGCCTTCTGTATTCCATGGGCCGCGACGGCGTTATCCCGCGCGCGTTCGGCAAGGTGCATCCGAAGTACAAGACCCCGTGGTTCTCGGCAGTGTTCTTGGCCGTCGTCACGCTGTGCCTGTCCATCCCCATGGGCGACAAGATGACCGAGCTTGCGGGTCTCGTGAACTTCGGCGCGCTCGCCTCGTTCATCCTGCTGAACTTCGCGGTGTTCTTGTTCTTCTTCATCCGCGAGAAGAAGCGCAACACCTTCGGCGATATCGTGAAGTACCTCGTCTGCCCGTGGATCGGCATCGCCATTCTCGTGTACGTGTTCACCGGCTTCGAGACGATGACCTACATCGTCGGCATCGTATGGCTCGTCATCGGCCTTATCATCGGCGCCGTGAAGTCGAAGGGCTACAAGGAGGTCCCCGAGGCATTCAAGCACCTCGAGGTGTAGACCCGCGCGAGCCCTCGGCTCATTGAGCGGCGACGCCTTAAGCATCGCCGTTCAAGGTAACAAGGAAACCGCAGCTTGCGAAACGTGAGCTGCGGTTTTTTCATGCCCAAACGCAAGCGGGAAGCCAAAAGCCCCGCTTCCGCAGGCGACGAGCCAGCAGAAGCGGGGCTTGGAAAGCGAAAGCGGAAACCCCTGTCACCTCGTGACGTAACGGGCAATGGTGAGGATGAGCTTCTCGGTGCTAAGCGGCTTGGAGAGATGCTCGTTCATGCCCGCATCGAGGCTATGGCGAACGTCTTCCGTGAACGCGTTCGCAGTGAGCGCGAAGATGGGGACCGTCACCGCATCGGAGCGCTCCATCGCGCGAATCGCCTGCGTGGCCTCGTAGCCGTTCATGACCGGCATCATGATGTCCATCAGCACAAGGTCGATGCTGCCCGGATCAGACGCCGCGAACAGATCGACCGCCTGCTGGCCGTTGCGGGCGCAAATCACCTTCGCACCGTGATCTTCCAGGAAGAACTGCGCGATCTCGAGATTGATGTCGTTGTCCTCGACAAGCAAGACCGTGATCGGCGCGAGATCGATGGAATCGACGGCGGCGGAATCGGATTCTTCCGTGAAATCAGCGTCGATCTTGAACGGAATCGTCACGAAGAACGAGGTTCCCTCGCCTTCGTGGCTCGTGAAGTCGATGGTGCCGCCCATCTGCTCGACAAGCCCCTTCGAGATGGAAAGCCCGAGCCCCGTGCCACGGTACGTGGTGCGCGCGTCGTCGCGCTCCTCCTGCATGAACGGCTCGAACGCATGCTTCTGGAAGTCCTCGCTCATGCCGATTCCCGTGTCGATGCAGGCGAATTTGAGCACCGCGACATCATCGCTGCATCCGATTTCCTTGCACCATACGGTGACGTTGCCACCCTCCTTGTTGTAGAGAACCGCGTTTTGCGCCAGATTCATGAGAACCTGCTTGAGGTGCTTGGGGCTGCCGAGAAGGTGCTTGTGCGTCACGTCGACGAGCGAGCGGTTGACCGCGAAGCCGATATGGCGCCGGTTCGCCTGGATCTGGGCAAGGGAGTTCGATTCGCGCAGAAGCTCGATCACGTCGAACGGCGCGCTGTCGAGCGTGGTGCCGCCGCTTTCGAGCTTGTTCATGTCGAGAACGCTGTTCACAAGCGACAGCAGATAACCCGACGCCTCCCACACCTTGTCGCGGCATTCGCGCTGCTTTTCCTCGTCGCCTTCGAAGCGTCCCATCATCTCGACCATGCCGCGGATGCCGTTGATGGGCGTGCGGATGTCGTGGCTCATGCGGCGCAGGAAATCGGTCTTGGAGAGGTTCGCGAGGCGCGCTTCCTCGACAGCGTGCTCAAGCTCGCCTTTCTGGCGTTCAAGTTCGGCATTGGCGCTGACGAGGTCGGCATTTGCCTGCGCGAGTTCGGCGTTCGTGCGCGCAAGCTGCTCCGCATAGCGGGCATCGCGTTCCCTGCGCTCAACTTCCATGCGGTCGACCTGACGCGTCGCATGATAGAGATCGTCGGTGTCGCATACCGACGCGAGCCAGACCCGTCCGCCATCGTGCGCGGTTAGATCGCGCTTGAACATGCGAACCCGCAGCTCCCCCGCCTTCGAGCAGAGGTGCAGCTCGCGCGCACCGGAAAGCGCGGCGAACTCGGCCTCGGTGCAGTCTCCGCATACGAGCTGGTCCATGCGATTGCCCGTCGCTGCCTCGAATTCCCCGATGGATTCATAGCCGAGCATTCGGAGCACGAGATCGCTCACCAAAACGATGGGGAAGCCAGAATCGAACGAGCCGCCAAGGATGCCGACACCATGGTTTTCGCACAGCAGCGCCTGAATTTCCTCGTCGATCTTGAGCGAGGAATACGGAAGTTCCTCAGCGTAGTAGAGGGCTTCCCTATAGTCGCTTTTCACCATCATCGCATGCCTCGATTTCTCGTGCTTGCACAGAAAATGCGTTTATTATACCAGGGCCGACAACCGACAAGATCTCTTATCTCCGAAGAAACCTAGCAAAGCGCCATGAATATCGGTGATGCCCGATAAACAGCTTTCACCAGGGATTTCTAGCGAAAACTCGGTTGGGGAGCGCTACGATATCTCCGCGCCATCCGCCCCGTCGATGACGATATTCGCCTTGAAGAAGGCCGACAGGGCCCTCGTCGCATTCGCGATATCGCGCGCGCCCGCGGTCTCGAAGCTCGAGTGCATGGCGTACTGCGCGATACCCACGTCGACCGCGTGCATGCTCACCTGGATGTTCGACAGGTTGCCGAGCGTCGAGCCGCCGGGCATGTCGCTGCGGTTCGCGAACGTCTGGTACGGCACGCCCGCGTCGTCGCATACGGCGAGAAACGCCGCTCGCGAGAACGCGTCGGTGCAGTACTTCTGGTTTGCCGCTTCCTTCACGACGATGCCTCGGTTCAGCGCGCATCGGTTCGCCTCGTCGTACTTCTCGGGATGGTTGGGGTTCACCGCGTGCGCGTTGTCGCAGCTCACAAGCATCGATTTCGCAAGCGCGCAGCGAAGGTCCTCGGGAGCGCGACCGAGAGCGTCGTTCAAACGAGCAAGCGCGTCGACCAGAAACGTCGACATGGCGCCCTGTTTGGTGTTCGACCCGACTTCCTCGTTGTCGAAGCATGCGAGCACCGCGATATCATGCGGGTTGTCGGCTGCAAGGAACGCCTCGAGGGAGGTGTAGACGCATGCGAGGTCGTCGAGTTTCGGCGCCGAGACGAACTCGTTTTCCCACCCCCAGATGCACGGCTTCTGCCGGTTCACCAGAAACAGGTCGCGCGCGATGATGTCGCCTGCGCGCACGCCGAGGTCGCGCGCGATGAGCTCGTCGAGCGAGCCTTTCGCCAGAAGCCCTGCCGACACGACCGGGCAGAGGTCGACCTGACGATTCGGCCCGAACGACTGGTTGATGTCGCGCTGGATATGGGGCGGCATGCTGGGGATAAGCGCCACGTCGGCGGCGCTTTCGTACAAGCGGCTTTCCACGCGCGCGCCATCGCGCACCATCACGCGCCCGGCAAGCCCGAGCGGACGGTCGAACCAGGTGTAGTCGACGGCGCCCCCGTACACCTCCACGTTCAACCGCAATGTATCGGCCGGGCCGACAAGCTCGCCTTCCGCCTTCACCTTGAACGTCGGAGAATCGGTGTGCGACGCCGCCACCTGGAAATGGTAACTGTCGAGGGCCGCTCCCACCTTGAAGGCGATGAGGCTCGAGTTGTTGCGCACGGTGTAGCATCGATCGCCGCGGGACACGTGCCACGGCTCTCCCTCCGGCAGGTAAGAGAACCCGGCGGCATCGAGGCGCGAGCGCAACGCTTGCACCGTGTGGAACATGCTCGGGCACGACTCGATGAATTCCACAAGGCCGCGCGCCGCCGCGATATCTTCGGAAGACACGGCCGATACACCGACGCCCTTGCCTGCGGGCTGCGTTTCGACCGACTCGGTTTCCTTCGAACGCTCCATGCGATCCCCTTTCCCAGACGGCGACGTGCGCCGCGCGCTACGCCATCATCTTCGACTCTTCGACCTTCTCGACGAACCAGATGATAAGCTTCTCGGTCGGTTTGCGCAGCACCAATCCCAGAAGCAGCGTCGGCGCAACGAACAGGAGCAAGTAGCCGAGGTGCACGAAGAAGTCGCCGTTGTACACGCCGAACATGGCCGCGCGCATCATGTCGATGGTGTGCGTCGCCGGCAAGAACACGCTGATCACCTGGAAGAAGTCGGGCAAAAGCTGCAACGGGTAGGCGCCGCCGCCGCCGGTGACCTGCAAGATGAGGATGATGACGGCGATGGCTTTGCCCAAATTCGCGAACGACACGACGAACGTGTAGATCATGAGCGAGTCCACCAGCCCCGACACCCAGAAGCACACCATGAACAGCACCGGGTCGGCCACCTGCACGCCAAGGAACAGCATGTTGCCGAGCCCCACGACGGTCGTTTGAAGCAGCGACAAAAGCCCGATCACGCAGTAGCGGCCGAAGTACAGCTCGCGCGGCTTGGGATCGTCGAGCGAGGCGAGCTGCTTGTCGGACACACGCGGCTTGATGGCGACGAGCAAGAGCAGCGCTCCGATCCAAATGGCGAGCGAGGTGTAAAGCGGCGCCATCTGCGAACCGAAATTCTCGGCCGGGAACACCTCATGGCGGTCAAGCGCCACAGGGGACGCCACCGCCGACGCCAAGGCCGCCGGATCCGATCCGATGGCCTCGCGCAACTTCTCGATATCGCCCGAGGAAAGCGCCGCCCGGAGATTCGAAGAGAGCTCCGTCAGCTTGCCCGCGGTCTGCAAGAGCTCGGACTGCGCGTCGGCAAGCATACCCTTCGCGGAATCGAGTTTCCCCGCCACCGAATCGGCATCGCCCGCAAGGTCGCCCGAGGCGCTGTCGAGCTTCGACGCGCCGTCCTTCAGGGTATCGACGGCCTTCGACACCGACGAGGAAAGCTCGTTGAGACCTGGCAGGATGTTCTGGTCGTAGTCGGCCTTGATCGACGAGAGGCTCTGCGCCGCCTTGTCGGCCAAATCCTGAATCTCGGTGCGTTGGGCGACCGCGTCGCCGTAGCCCTTCTCCACCGAATCGGCCGCCGAATACAACGAGCTCGCAAGTTTGTCGAGCAGGTCGATCGACTCGTCCATCTGGGAAAGAAGCGCATCGATAAGCGGAACGTAGCTCGAGTCCACGTTGCCCTTGAGGCCTTCGAGCGCCCGCTCGATCGAGCGCAGGTCGCTCACCTCGGTCTCGACGACCGCAGCACGGGATCGAAGATGCGCGGCGGCGTCGCCCGTAAGCTCGCCCACGTTGTCGTACACGTCGCTGATCTGCGCGCTGATGCCGAGGTACCCCTCGGCCGAGGCGTCGATCGCCTGGGAAAGGGAATCAGCCGAGGAGTCAAGCGCGCTCGCGATGCCCGACGCGGTGTCGCCGCCGTCGCGGGCGATGTCGCCGACTTTGCCCGCCTCCCCCTTCGCCTGGGACAAAAGATCGCTCGAGTTCGAGATAAGCGACTTCGACGAGTCGATGAGCTGCGAATACATGCCCAACACCGACGAGGCCGACGTCATCTGCCCCGCCATGGAGTCGACATGGTCGGCAAGCGTGCCCACGACGCCGCTCAAATCAGCGTCCTGCGAATACTTCGACAGAGATGACACGATGGAAAGCGCCACGTCGGAAAGCGTTTCGGTGAACACTTCGTTCACCTGGGTCGACACCTGGTCCGCACCCTGGTCGGTGACCTTCGGCGCAATCGCGTTCTTCTTCTCGTTGGCGTAATAGACGATCTGCGCGTGATCGACCTCGTCGGAATAGAAGGTCATCATATCGCGGCTGAAGCTCTTCGGTATGACGACGGCCGCGTAGTAGCGCCCTGCACGCACGCCGTCGAGCGCGTCGTCCTCGTCGGTGAACGTCCAGTTCAGCTGGTTGTTCGCCCGCAGCTGGCTCACCACCTGGTCGCCGACGTTCACTTCAAGCGGCACCAGATCGCTCTCGTAGCCCTCGTCGGAGTTCGCCACGGCGACGGTGAGGTTGCCCGTGTTGCCGAAGGCGTCCCAACACGCGATGACGTTGTACCACGTGAAGATCGACGGCAAGAACACGAGCCCGATCACGATGATCACGGTAATCGAGTTGTTGAACAGGTTCTTCAGGTCGGTTTTGAAGATGTTCCAAATGTTTCTCATCTATCGCGCCTCCCCTTCGCCGTCGCTCGGGCGCTTCGCATGCTTGCCCGAAGGCGGCTCCGCATCCACCGGCGCCGCCTTGCCATGCTTGCCCGAAGGGCGCCCCATCGCCGCGGCCGCAGAGGCAGCCTGCGCGATCAAGGAGCTGCGGGCAGCTGCCGGTTTCCTTCCCTCGACGTAGATGCGACGCACTTCCTCGTCGGGCATGTCGGCGAGCGAGGCCTGACGCTCGATGTTGTCGCGGACGAATTCGACCACGACGAGGAACACGAGCACGAGCACGAGCCACAAAAGCCACAGCGTGAGCGTGACGACCTTCTCCATCTCCGTGGTCGCGAACACGATGGCGATGATCGCGGGCACCGCAATGCCGATCAGGATGGCGCCGCGCTTCAAGCGCGGGTACCACCGGATAAAGCGCGCGGCATGGGCCGTCATGCGATGGCGGAAATCCTCGCGATCGGAAAGCACGCGCACAAGCTGCGCCATGCGGAAGCGGCGCTCGGGCAGGTGCACCTCCTCGCCGTTGATGATGTCGGAGCGTTCGATGCGGTTCGCGAACAGGCGGATGAGGTTCGAGAAGTACGGGCGCAGGAAGACGCCGATCGCCATGAAGACCGCGAAAAACACCGCGAGCATGCCCATGTAGTGCGCCCAGTCGGCCGCGTAGAACCCGCCGATCGTCTCGCGCAAGGCGTTGATGCCGTAGGTGAACGGGAAAATCGGATAGATCGCGCGGAAGAACGGCGAGGTCATCTCGATGGGGTAAAGCCCCGTCGCGCCCGGGATCTGCACGAAGATGAGGATGATGCACAGGCCCTTGCCGATGTGCTGCAGCGTGGTTGACAACGTGAGCTGCATCGCCAAGAACGTGAGCGACAGGAGAACGCCCGTCAACAGGAACAGCGGCGGCGACACGCACTGCACGCCGATGACAAGGCACCCCGCGCAGCAGATGATCGCCTGCGCGGCCACCATGAAGCCGAAGAAGATGTAGCGCGCGACGAAGCGCTGGCCCGCCGTGAGGTTCTCGATCCCCTCGTCGTCGACTTCGATGCGCATGATGACCATGAGCATGAACGCGCCGATCCACAACGACATGTTGATGAACAGCGGCGCCATGCCCGATCCGTAGGCGTTCAGCGGGAAGAGGTACTCCGTCTCGACCTTGGTCGGCGACTGCATGAAATCCGCCACCTTCGCGGCATCGATCGTCGTGCCGTCGCCGAAGAAGTCCGTGATGGCGGTGGAGGTCTTCAGGGCGACGACGTCGGTTTTCACCGTGTCGATGCTCGACTGCAGATCGGCGAGCACACCGTCTGTCTGGGAAAGGGCGTCCTTCGCCGTGCCGAGCGAGCCGGAAAGCTGGTCGAGCAGTGCATCGGCTTGGTCGACCAGCACCGTCTGCCCGGCGCAGGCGGCGGACAGGTTGTTCACGGCGACGGCCAGGTTGCCGACACCGCCGTTGATCGCGGGAAACGTGGTGGACGACAGCGTCGAGCGATACGAGTCGGCGTTCGAGATGGTGCCTTGCACCGCGGTGTTGATCGAGTCCGCGGCACCCGCCGCCGAGGTGGCGACGCTTCCCATGTCCGCGTTGATGTTCGAAAGCTCTTCGAGCGACTGGTTGGCGTTGGCGTTTGCCTGGCGAAGCCGCTCGATGACCTTGCCTATCTCCTCTTTGTCGGCGCTGTCGTCGGGAAGCTGCTGCTGAAGCTGGGAAAGCTCTTCGACGATGGCCTCGTTCGCGCTCACCACGGCACCACCCTGGCTGATCGCGCCGTCGACTCTGCCCTGAGCGGCGACGACGGCGCTCGCCGCGCCGCCGATGGCGGTGTTCACCTTGGCGGCCGACTGCGAAAGGTAGATCGACCCCGAATCCATGGCGCCCATCAGCCCCGAGGAAAGCTTCGACACGTCGTTTTGCGTCGTCGTCATAAGGGACTGGACGATGAGCAGCTGGCCGCTCACGTCCTGAAGCGTTTCCTTCGCGTCTCCCATGAGCGACTTCGCGTCTCCGACCTTGCCCTCGGCGGCGGACGCCGCATCGGCGAGCCCCGTCACCGAGTCGCGCGCGCCCGAGATGGCTCGCTCGGCCTTCGCGATGCCCTCGACCGCGTTGTCATGGGAGGAGTCGAGCTTGCCCTGTGCCGCGGAAACCTCGTCGCCGAGCGTGTCGACCACCGTTTGCGCGACCGTCGACACGAACGTCGCGTTGATCGTGTTGTCGAGCGTGTTCGCTCCCGTGTCGGTGATCTTCGGCGACACGGGGTTCATCTTCTCGTTCACGTAGTATTCGAGCTGCGGCTGTTGGAAGTCGCCCGTCAGAAGCGTGAGGAGGTCGGAGCTGAAGTCGCTCGGCATGATGAACGCGGCGTAGGCGTTGCCCGTCTTCACCGCCTCTATCGCGGTGTCGCGGTCGACGACGTCCCATCCGAGCTGGTCGTTTTCCGCGAGCTGGTCGATGACCATGTCGCCGAGGTTCAACTCGCCCGTAAGGTCGCTCGAGGAGCCCGCGTCCTCGTTCACCACGCAGATGCGCAGGTTGCCGGTGTTGTTGTAAGGGTCCCAGAAGCCGACGACGTTGAACCAGGTGTACAGCGACGGAAGCAGAATGAGAACGAGCACCACGGCGATGGACGCCGGTGCCTTCAATATGCGAAGGACGTCGCGCTTCAAAACGCGCAGCACGTTAGACAACCCCGCCCCTCCTTCTTTTCGATTGCGTTTAGGCGGCAAGGGCGCAGCTCACCCTTGGAAAATGCGTTTTCCTGCATTGTATCGGGGAAACCGATACGCATAGGGTCGACGCGCATAACTCCACAAGTGTGGCATAAAGCGTTAGAAACGCAGCGACAGGTTCAACGCGAAAGCGCGAAAATCACGCGCAGCTAGCAGCCCTCGACCGCCGTCGCGGCCGCCGGAGCATGCTCCACGAAGTCGGCGATCGTCGCCGAGTCGACGTACTGCTCGATGACCTCGTCAAGCCCGGCCCAGAAGCGCACCGTGGTGCACGCGTCCTTGCGCGGGCAGCCGTCCGGCCCGTCTTCGAGCGCAAGGCACACGACCGGCACGGTCGATCCTTCGGCTGCGCGCAGCACGTCCCCCGCGCGAATGTCGGCGGCGTCGCGGGCGAGCGCGTAGCCGCCGCCCTTGCCCCGCACGCTGCGAACGAGGCCCGCGGCCATAAGCGGGCGAACCACCTGCTCAAGGTACTTCAGCGAGATGTCCTCTTCCTCGGCCACTTTGCGCAGGGGGACCTTCCCACCAGGGCCCTGTTGGGCGATACGAATGATGAGCCGCATCGCGTAACGCCCTTTCGTCGTGATCAACATAGTTCCCTCGCTTCCCCCAAAGCCTTGAAGCTCCCGTTGCGGCGACGCTCCTAAACGAGCACAACGTCACGACGTTTCCGCACGTCATAATATGTTTAGAGCCGAATACGCACCGCCTGGCCGCTTCCGCGATTCGGTTGTGCGAATCGGATTAACGCTTGACATTTTAGCGCATGAAGGTATCTTATTCCTAGAAAAATCATAGGAATAAGCCAAGACGAGAGGGAGCTTATTTATGGAAACGAACGCACAGAGCCCGCTGCTCAAACTGCAGGGGCTTTCCGCCTCGGTAGGCGACAAGCCCATCCTGCACGACATCGACCTTTCCATCGGCGCGCATGAAACGCACGTCATGATGGGGCCGAACGGCGCCGGCAAATCGACGCTGGGGCATGTCATCATGGGCGACCCCGAATACACCGTCACGGACGGCTCAATCGAGTTCAATGGACAGGATATCACCGAATCTTCTCCTGACAAGCGCTCGCGCGCGGGTCTTTTCCTGAGCTTCCAGGCTCCGGTCGAGATCCCGGGCGTGCCGCTGTCGAGCTTCCTGCGCGCCACGGTCGAGGGCCGCGAGGGCTTCAACATGAAGGGCAAGCAGTTCCGCAAGCACGTGCGCGAACTGGCCGAAAGCCTTGACTTCGACCCGGCCTATCTCGACCGCGAGCTGGGCGTGGGCTTCTCGGGCGGCGAGAAGAAGAAGCTCGAGATGCTGCAGCTGCTGCTTCTGAAGCCGAAGCTCGCCATCCTCGACGAAACCGACTCGGGCCTCGACGTCGACGCGCTCGGCGTGGTTTCCCGCGGCATCGAGGAATACCGCCGTACCTGCGACGGCACGCTCATCATCATCACCCACAACACGCGCATCTTGGAGCATGTCGACGTCGACCGCGTGCATGTCATGGTGAAGGGCCACCTCGTCCACGAGGACTCCGCCGACCTCATCGCCGACATCGACGCGCACGGCTTCGAGCGCTTCGAGGCTGCGCAGGCGACCCCCGAAGCCGACGCGTAAGGGGGCCCGCCATGGCAAAGCAACGCACCGAGGTCGCGGACATCGACCGCAGCCTCTACGACTTCAGCTACGGCGAGGACGCCGCCGAAAAGCTCGACGCGGGTCTCACGCCCGACATCGTGCGCGAGATCTCCGCGAAGAAAGACGAGCCCGCGTGGATGCTTGAGCATCGCCTGAAGTCGCTCGAAATCTACAACGAAAGCAGAACGCCCGATTGGGGCCCCTCCATCGCCGGTCTCGACATGGACCACATCGTCACGTACGTGAAGCCCAACACTGACCAGAAAAGCGACTGGGACTCCCTTCCCGACGATGTGAAGAACACCTTCGACCGGCTCGGCATCCCCGAAGCCGAGCGCAGCTACCTGGCAGGCGTCGGCGCGCAGTACGACTCCGAGCTCGTGTACCACAACATGCAGGACACCGCGTCTCGCATGGGCATCGTGTACTCCGGCATCGAGGAAGCGCTCCACGACCCCAAATGGGAAGAGCTCATCCACGACAAGTTCATGACGCTCATCCCCGCGACCGATCACAAGTTCGCGGCGCTTCACGGCGCGGTGTGGTCGGGCGGCAGCTTCGTCTACGTGCCGAAGGACACCAAGCTCGACTTCCCGCTGCAAAGCTACTTCCGCCTGAACGCGAAGGGCGCAGGCCAGTTCGAGCACACGCTCATCATCGTGGAGGACGGCGCCGAGCTGCACTTCATCGAAGGATGTTCGGCCCCGAAGTACAACGTGGCGAACCTCCACGCGGGCGCCGTCGAGCTGTTCGTCGGCAAGAACGCGAAGCTTCGCTACTCGACCATCGAGAACTGGTCGAAGAACATGTACAACCTGAACACCAAGCGCGCCATCTGCGACGAGGGCGGCCAGATCGAATGGGTGTCCGGCTCGTTCGGCAGCCATGTGGGATACCTCTACCCCATGTCGATCCTGAAGGGCCGCCGCGCGCGCTGCACCTTCACCGGCATCACGTTCGCCGGCACGGGCCAAAACCTCGACACCGGTTGCAAGGTGGTCTTGGCCGCGCCTGAGACCACGGCGGCCATCGAGACGAAGTCCATCTCCAAGGGCGGCGGCATCTCGACGTTCCGAAGCTCGGTCGTGGCGACGCCCGCTGCGGAGAACTCGGTCGCGAGCGTGTCGTGCCAAAGCCTCATGCTCGACGACGCAAGCCGCTCGGACACCATCCCCGCGATGGACATCCGCTGCAAGCACGTCGACGTGGGGCATGAGGCCACCATCGGCCGCATCGGCGACGACAAGGTGTTCTACCTGATGAGCCGTGGTATCCCCGAAGAAGAGGCCCGCACCATGATCGTGAACGGCTTCGCCGACCCCGTGTCGAAGGAACTGCCGCTCGAATACGCCGTCGAGATGAACAATCTCATCAAGCTCGAGATGGAAGGGGCGATTGGGTAATGGACGCCCTTACTTTGAACAACGTGAACGCGATGCCCGCCCCGACGTGGCATCGTCTGCATATGAACGAAACGACCATCGAGGTCCCGACGGGGCTTGTCGGCGCGCACGACATCGTCGTCGAGGGCGCCGAAGGCCTTGCCGGCGAAGCGGGCGCCTTCGACGCCGCCGTCGCCGCGATGCAGCAGGAGCTCGACGAGCGCAGCGCGTCCGCACCGGCCGACACGCGCGCCATGCTGAAGGCCGCCGAGGACGGCGTCGACCCGCACGACCTGAACATCCCTGCGCTTTCCGCCTACGAGAAGCGCGCCGTGCGCGAGGAGGTCGCCCAAGACGTTGCGGCCGCCTTCGAGTGCGGCATGGGACCCGAGGTGCAGGCCTACCTGGAGCGCATGGCCGGCGGCGAGGAAAATCGCCGCACCCTCGTGGCGAAAGCCGGCACCGCAAGCACCGCGACCGTGCGCGTGACGGCGAAAGACGCCGCAGCGAACGTCGCCGCCATCGACGTCGTCGCCGAGGAGAACGCGCAAATCGCGCTCACCGTCGCGTTCGACTCCCCCGATGAGGGATCGGGTCTTGTGGGCCTGTCCCTGCGCGTGTTCGCGGGCAAGGGGTCGCGCGTCGACGTGTCGACCTTCCATACGCTTTCCCCCACCTGGATCGTTCTCGACGACGAAGGCTACATCGCTGCCGAAAACGCCCGCATCGCCGTCGCCCACCGCGTGCTCGGCGCCGGGAAGTCCTACACGGGGCTTGCCTGCGATTTGCGCGGCGACGCGTCCGACGCCGACATCTCCACGCGTTACGTGGGGCACGGAGAGGAAACCATCGACTTCAACTACGTGGTGCGCCATCGCGGCAAGAAGACCACCTGCAACCTCGACGCGAACGGCGTGCTCGCCGATTCCTCGCACAAGGTGCTGCGCGGCACGATCGACCTCGTGCACGGATGCAAGGGCTCGGTCGGTTCCGAGCGCGAAACGGTGCTGCTCGCCGACGAGCACGTCGACAACAAGACCATCCCCATCATCTTGTGCGATGAGGACGACGTGGCGGGCAACCACGGCGCGACCATCGGGCATGTGCGCCCCGAGCAGATGAACTACCTGATGACGCGCGGTATCTCCCAGGAAGCCGCCGAGCGCCTGTTCGCCAATGCAACGCTCGAGGAAGCGGCGATCAACGCGCCCGACGCCGCGATTCGCGCTTCCGTGGCGCGCCTCGCCGACGAACTCGGCGTCCCGTTCGAGCTCGTCGAAACGAAAGAAGGGGAAGAATAATGAGCCAGACCGACTCCCTCATGGCGCGCGTCACGGAAAACACCGCCAAGGATTGCGCGACCTGCCCGGCAGCCCCCGCCGCCGACACCACCGCCTGCGCCATCGCAGACGCGGCCCATGCCGCGGCGACCTCGGCGGCGGCTCCCGACGTCGTATGCGCCGCCAACATCGCGGAGAATCCCTACAAGCGCGATTTCCCGCTTCTGGCGAACCATCCCGACCTCGCGTTCCTCGACAGCGCCGCCACCGCACAGCGCCCCAAGACCGTCCTCGACGCGCAACGCCGCTTCTACGAGGAGATGAACGCGAATGCGCTGCGCGGCCTGTACCGCCTGTCGGTCGAGGCGACCGAGGCGATCGAGGTGGCGCGCCAGCGCGTCGCCCGTTTCATCGGCGCGCCCGACTGGCACGACATCGTGCTCACGCGCAACGCGTCCGAGTCGCTCAACATCGTGGCGAAGGC
>CAKUIV010000043.1 GCA_934661105.1 uncultured Ellagibacter sp.
TTCCTCGCCGCGCCGACCTCGCCTCATGCGGAATCGGAATGGAGGTATTCCGATTCTGCAATCCTTGTGCCAAAATTTCGTCAGAGTGCTATAAAAAAGGATTGGGGATCGAGATGAGTCATTCCGGAGCGTATAGGGCGCTTCGGGGGGGGTACTGGAATGAGGACAGAGCTACTCAGCGAATTTATCGTGTGGGCGGAAAGCAGAACCGTCGAAGAGGCGGCGAACAAGATGCACATCTCCCAGTCGACGTTGAGCAAGCACCTCATCGCCCTTGAATCGGAACTCGGCGTTAACCTGGTGAATCGGCAGGACAAGGGGCGCCTTACCCCGGCCGGCGTTCGTTTCTACAATGGGGTCGTCGATGTCATGGGCCGCCTTACCAAAACCGTCGACGAATGCCGGCGAATAGAGAAGAAGTCCGATTTCGAGATTGTGGTGTGGGACCCCTTCATCTTCTCGGGCGGCATGTGCGAGCTCGAGCGCATCATGCACGCCTTCTCAGGCAAGTGCAGCGTTCCCTTCCATTTCTATTTAAGGAATGAAGCGTATAAAACCTCCGGCGAAGCACTCGAAGAGGGCTTGGTTGACGTCGGGTTGGGATACAACCCGGTGAACAAGGCGAGCAGGGCGCCCGAAGGGACGACCGAGTACGGCCTTATGAGGGAGCCGCTCGTCGTATGGTGCAGGAAGGATCATCCCCTCGCGCTGAAGGAGCGCCTCCTCCCTTCCGACCTCGACGGCGTCCCCATCATGTGCAGCATGGAGCTCGCACACCCCTTGGTAAGCTGCATCACGGAGCTGTGCGCCGACCACGGGTTCCGCCCGCGGCTCTACCGCTTCAACCCCACGTCGCAGGCCAGTTTCTTCTTCGATGCGCCCGCCGAATGCGTCTACGTGTTCACGACAGGGCTGCGCAACGACGAGCGCATTCGCCTGCGCGACGACATGGTGATACGCGACTTCGACGACGACTCCTTCGCCGTCGACTGCTGCGTTGCCGTTCGCAACGACGAGGACAACGAGGCGCTCGCCCAGTTCCGCGCCTTTCTTTCCGACGAATCGAATCGCTAACCGCATACGGATAATCACGCCCGTTTTCCGAATCTTCATCATTTCATGACGTTTTGTCGTTTAGCGCATGACGTCGCCGCTCCCCATAATCGAGGTCGTCAGGAAAACCTCATAAGACGAGAGGGGAGAAGGAATGCAGATTCCAGAAGGGGAATACCGAGTCGGAACTGACGACGACTACTATGTCCGCACGAACGTGTGGTCGGCTCCTGGCTGCCACGGCAGCGCATGCGGAGCCATCCTCCATGTCAAGGACGGCAAGTTCGTAGGCATCGAGGGCGATGAGAGCAATCCGATCACGCAGGGGCGCCTGTGCATCAAGTGCCTGAACATGACCGAGTTCGAGTACCATCCCGAGCGCATCGTCCACCCGATGAAGCGCGACCCGAAGGACCGCGGCAAGAACGCATGGCAGCAGATCAGCTGGGATGAGGCGTACGATCTCATCGAGGAGAACTACAACAAGGTGGTCGAGAAGTCCGGAACCCGCAACGCGGTTCTGACGCTCGGCGGCACTGGCCGCGAGGCCACCATGTTCTACCCGGTCATCTCGTTCGCCGACTTCCGTTCGGCAAACGTCGCGGCGCCGATCTCGGGTGACTCCTGCTACGGCCCGCGCTGCATGATGGCCGCGAACATCTTCGGCTCCGGCTATCCTGAAGTCGACAGCGGCATGTTCTTCGACGAGAAGTACAACGACCCGCGCTTCGAGCGTCCCGAGTACATGATCGTGTGGGGCTCAAACCCGCTCGTTTCCAACCCGGCGGGCTACTTCGGCCACCAGATCATCGACATGATGAAGATGGGCATGAAGCTCATCGTCGTCGACCCCCAGATTACCTGGTTGGGCTCTCGCGCGGAATGCGTGCTGCAGCTTCGCCCCGGCACCGACGCCGCACTCGCGATCGGCATGCTGAAGGTCATCGTCGACGAGGACATCTACGACCACGAGTTCGTGGAGAAGTGGGTTTACGGCTTCGATTGGCTCGTCGAGCGCATCAACAAGTACTCTTACGAGGAGATCGAGAAGCTCACGCAGGTCCCGACCGATCTCATGCGCAAGGTCGCCCGTGCCTACGCGACCGCGGACGGCACCGGCCGCAACTGCGCCATCTTCATGGGCGTCGCGATGGAGATGCAAGCAGACGCGCTTTCCGATATCCAGGCCATCTTGAGTCTCATCGCCATCACCGGCAACGTCGACGTGCCCGGCGGTAACGTTCTCGGCCCGAAGGCGTCGTTCACCGGCGCATGGCGCTACGAGCAGATCAAGTGGGTCTCCGAAGAGGACAAGCAGAGCCGCATCGGCAACGACCGCGAGCCGATCGAGCGCAACGCGCTCTCCAACGTCCAGTCCGACGCCATCCTGCCGGCGCTCGAGCTTCCCGACGACGAGCGCGTCGTGCGCATGATCTGGTTCAACAGCTGCAACGCCCTCGTCTGCATGCCGGCCGAGCCGCAGCGCTGGATCAAGGACTGCCTGAAGATGGACTTCAACGTGGTCCAGGACCTCTTCATGACGCCGACCGCTATGGCGCTGTGCGATCTGTTCCTGCCCGTGTCGACGTTCATGGAGCACGACGGCATCGTTCAGGTCCACTACGGGCGTCACACCCCCTACCTCGGCGCCGAGGTCAAGGCGGTCGAATACGGCGAGACGAAGTCCGACCTCGAGGTCACCTTCGAGCTCGGCAAGCGCTTGAACCCCGAGGCATGGGCCGAGTTCGACACGATCGAGGACTTCATGGACAACCAGGTGGCGCCGACGGGCCTTACGTTCGACGAGCTGCGCCACAAGGGCATCCTCTCCTTCAACGGTTGGAACTACCGCAAGTACGAGACCGGCGAGCTCCGCTCGGACGGCCAGCCCGGCTTCAACACCGTCACCGGCATGATCGAGCTGTACTCGCTGCAGCTCGAGTCCTGGGGCGAGGAGCCGCTGCCGCTGCTCGAGATCCCGCCGTTCAGCGCGGAAGCCAACCCGGAAATGGCGAAGAAGTACCCGATCATCCTCACCACGGGCGGCCGTAAGTGGACGCAGTTCCATTCCGAGTGGCGCCAGGTGAAGGGCATGCGCGAGATCGATCCGTGGCCGGTGCTCACCGTGAACCCGGAGACTGCCAAGGAATACGGCCTTTCCGAAGGCGACTGGGCCGAAGTCTTCAACGATTCCGGCAAGGCTCGCTTGAAGGTCAAGGTTTCGCCGGTCATCAAACCGGGCATGGTTCATGCAACGCACGCGTGGTGGTTCCCCGAGCAAGACGGCGAAGCGCCTAACTACTTCGGAGCCTTCAAGTCGAACATCAACACGCTTCTTCCCAATGACAGCTGCGGACGCATGTACAAGGGCACTCCGTACAAGTCGAACATGTGCAACATCCGCCGCGTCACCGGTCTGGATGACTAGTCGGTAGCCGAGAGAAGCGAGAGGAGAAGAAAATGAGCAAGAAAGCACTTCTTATCAACTACGAATACTGCTCCGGCTGCCATAGCTGCGAAATCGCCTGCCGCAATCATCTGCAGTGCGGTTTGGGCAAGTGGGGCATCAAGCTGACGGAAGTCGGGCCGTTCGAAGCCCGTCCGGGCGAGTGGAATTGGGACTACGTTCCCGTTCCGACCATGCTGTGCGATCAGTGCGCCGAGCGCGTCGAGGCTGGCGAGAAGCCGGCATGCGTCAAGCACTGCCAGTCGTTCTGCATGGAATACGGCACGGTTGAGGAAATGTCCAAGCGTGCCGAGGAGCTTGGTGACAAGACCGCTTTGTTCTTGATCTAAAGCAGGCTCAATACTTGCTTGCCGATGCGGGGGCTTGGGGATTTGGCCCCCGCATCTGCTAAAACCGCTGCTTTGCTGCGATAAAGGGGGATTCGCATGGCGCGAAAGCGACAGGGCTGGACGACGGTGACCGACATCGAAGAGTTCAAGAAAATGACCTGGTCATTTCTGAAGAACATCAAGATGACGTGGGAATATGATGGGATGGCATATCTTTTCCGCGAGGCGAGCATCCCGATTTACGGGATCGACCGCGGAACCATGAAGATGAATCATCCGATCATGGCGCTCGGCGTTCCGACTCAGCGCGACAAAAACTATGGTGTCGACATCTACGTTCCCGCAAAGATGAAGAAAAAGGCCGAGGCCCTTCTGAAGGACCCGGATCGGGTGCGTGCCTGCGCCGAGCTCGAGGCGGTCGAGGGCGATGCCTACGCTGAGGCGTTCAACCGCGAGGCTCTTGCCAACAAGCATCGCAACACGGAGACCCGCAAAACGCGCCGAAAGGAAAAATTCGGGGCGATTCTTTCTCGAATCAAAGCAGTTTAGATAAAGGGATATCCAAAAAAAGGGGAGGAACACTATGCTTCAAACAGAAGCGGATACCCAGGCCAAATCAGGCGGCCTGCACTATGCGTTCGTCATCTGCCTTGGCGGCTTCTTGCTTTCCGGCATCGTTTTGGCCGCTCAGAGGCTTCCATCCATCGCGCTCGACTCCGTTCGCCAGACGCTTGGCGTCGGGTACGCGGAAGTCGGCCTGATCACCTCGGTGTTCATGATCTTCTACGCGGGCCTGTCGCTTGTCTGGGGCATGCTCGGCGATAAGATCGGCACGCGTTGGGCGATGACGCTCGCTTGCGCGCTGTCTTCGGTCGGCACCATCCTGTTCGGCTTGTTTGGCGGAACGAGCCTTGCAGCGGCAATCGTCACCTGGGCGATTTGCGGCATCGGCTGCGCTGGCCTGCTCATGGCCATTCTGCCGAAGATCATCTCTCGTTGGTTCGCCCCCAACAAGCGCGGCTTCGGCATGTCGCTGTGCACCCCGGGCGCGAACTTCGCTGCGCTGATCTTGGGCGTTGTTGCTCCTATGGTCATCAACGGTCTCGGCTGGAACATGGCTTACGTTGCGTTCGGCATCTACTTCGCGTTCATCACCGTGTTCGTCGCGCTGACGTTCCGCGAAGGCCCGGAGGAGAAGGGCCTTGCCCCCTACGGCGCCCCGAAGGGCACCCAGGCAGCTCCCGCTCCGAAGCTCGAAGAGAAGAAGGAAGCTTCGGGCAAGAAGGTCTCCCCGCTTCGCCAGGTTGCGAAGATGGGCATCACGTGGCACTTCGGCCTGTTCTACGCTGTGTACCAGCTGGGCTACATGGCCGCCACCCAGTACTACGTCGTGTCGATGACCGGCAACGGCTTCGACCTTGCGACGGCGGCGTTCTCGCTCACCATCGGCGGCGTCCTCACCATCATCACCGAGCTCGTCGTGGGCAGCCTGTCCGACCGCTACGAGCGCAAGAACATCATCGGCATCATGGTCGCTTGCACGGGCGTTCTCTCCGCAGGTTATGCGATCTACCTGCTCACCACGCCGGCTCCCGACATGATCCCCTGCTACTTCTTCATCGCCCTCATCAGCGCGTCGACCGGCGTCATCACCGTCATCATGTCCGGCGCTGGCGAGTACTACAACGACGAGTGCCGCGCAACCGGCACCGGCATGATCGGCACCATCAACATCGTCGGCCGTTACCTTGGCCCGTGGGTTGCCGGCATCGTGATCGACGCGACCGGCCAGACCGCCTACGCGTTCGTCATCGTCGCCATCGCGATGATCGTGTCCTGCTTCATCGCCTTCGCCATGCCGCGTGCGGCTACGGTCCAGGCGAAGTGGGCAACCAACAACTAGCTTCACCTTTTCCTGTGGGCATCCGGCCGATCTCCACCGGTCGGATGTCCCTTCGGGCAGGGCCTTTTTCCGCGAATGCGGATCCAAGGCCTTGCCTTTCCCTCCATCCACACCGTAAGAAGCATGCGACGAGGAGGTGCTGCTCCGTGACGTGTTTTCCCTGCATCAAATGCAACAAATGCCGAAAGCTGATTCCGAAGATCGACATCGTCTGCTCGGAATGCGGTGCCGATATGCCTCCAGGGCTTCTCGCGTGCCCGAAATGCGGTAACACGAAGCGAAAATTCATCAAGAGCTCGACCCCGAATCCCGATTGGCAGAGCTCGGCGGAGTTCGTCGAGCCGACCGGGCGCGACGGGTCTTGAGAAATTGATTCAAAGATCAAGCGTATCGAAACGAGGGGGAGTGAAAATGGGAGAATCCTGCACCTGCGGAAAGCCCTTTATCACTGAGGAAGACGGCGTCATGAAGGTGCGCACCTGCGCCTGGTCGCCCCCGGGAGACCATCCCGTGGGATGCGGCATGTTCATCCATGTGAAGGACGGCAAGATCGTCAAGGTCGAGGGCGACCCCGACCACCCGATCACCCAGGGACGCCTGTGCCCGAGATGCATCGCGCTCGACGAGGTGGTCTACCATAAGGACCGCCTGCAAAGCCCGATGAAGCGCGACCGTGCCGACCGCGGCAAGGACAAGTGGGAGAAGATTTCCTGGGACGAGGCGTACGACCTGCTCGAGGAGAAGATCCGCGGCTTCCAGGAGAACTACGGCGCCGAGTGCATCTTCACGCTCACCGGCACCGGCCGCGAGTCGACGCTTTACGCGCCTGTGTACGGCCCTGCCATCATGAACACGCCGAACGGCGCGTCGACCTACCCGTTCTCGGGCGAGGCCTGCTACGGCCCGCGCGCCACTATCGTGAACTACCTGCTCGGCGCAGGTGTTCCCGAAATCGACTCCGCGCAGTTCTTCCCGGACCGCTACGACGACCCGCGCTGGGTGTGCCCGAAGTACATCATGGTATGGGGCAAAGACCCGCTCTACTCGAGCCCCGACGGGTTCTTCGGCCACAGCATCATCGACATCATGAAGCGCGGCGCGAAGATCATCACCGTCGACCCGCGCCTCACCTGGCTCGGCGCGCACGCGGAATACCACCTGCAGCTGCGCCCCGGCACCGACGCCGCGGTCGGCATGGGATTTCTGAACGTCATCATCTCGGAAGACCTCTACGACCACGACTTCGTGGAGAAGTGGTGCTACGGCTTCGATGAGCTTGCCGAAGCGGTCAAGCCGTGGACGCCTGAAAAGGTCCAGGAGGTTTCCTGGGTCGACCCGGACACGCTCGTCGGCGCGGCCCGCGCCTTCGCGACGAACGCTCCCTCCACCGCGACCTGGGGCGTGGCGCTCGACCAATCCAAGCAGTCCACCCAGGCGGCCCAGTGCTTCATGGCCATCTGCGCCATCTGCGGCTACATCGACGTGCCCGGCGGCATCACCATCACCAAGCCCACGAGCTTCATCGGCCAGTGGAGATACGACATGTCCGACACGCTCACCGAGGGCATGGCGGAAAAGCACATCGTCGACCCGACGGGCAAGTACCGCATGTTCAATACGGGCGCGGCCATGGGCGGCGTTCAGGGCGACACGCTCTTGAACTGGCTCGAGGGCATGTACAAGGACTATCCGGAGTACTACCCGCTGCGCATGTGCTGGCTCATCGGGTCGAACCCGCTCGCCTGCATGGCCGACCAGCCGCAGCGCTGGTATGCCGCCATGAAGGACCTCGATTTCATCGTGGCGCAGGACATCTTCATGACGCCGACCATCATGGGGCTGTGCGATCTGGTGCTGCCGCTTTCCACGTTCGCCGAGCACGACGGGCTCGTCACGCCGAATTACGGGCGCAACCAGCACTTCGTCGGCGCCATGAACACCGCGGTCGAGAACCCGAACACGAAAAGCGACTTCGAGATCCTCGTCGACATGGGCAAGCGCATGCGCCCGGAGATCTGGGGCGACTTCACCACGATCGACGACTTCTTCGACGAGAAGCTCAAGGAGAACTACGGCTACGGCATCGGCGATTTGCGCGAGAACAACGTCATTCAGGCGGACTATACGTACAGAAAGTACGAGAAGGGTCTTCTGCGCGACGACGGCGAGCCCGGCTTCCAGACGGTGACGGGTCGCGTGGAGCTGTACTCTTACGTGCTTTCCGCTTACGACGAGCAGCCGGTGCCTTATTTCGAGGAGCCCGACTACAGCCCCGTGTCCCAGCCGCCCGAGGTCGTGGAGAAGTACCCGCTCGTCTACACCACGGGCGGACGCCATATCAGCGCGTTCCACTCCGAGCATCGGCAGGTTCCCTCGCTGCGCGCGCTGCATCCCGACCCGCTCGTCACCATCAACCCGGTGACCGCGGCGAAGTACGGCATCAAGGACGGCGATTGGGTACGCGTCGAGACGATGTTCGGCAAGTGCACTCAAAAGGCGCACCTCACCTACGAGGTCAATGAGAAGACCATCCACGTGGAGCACGGCTGGTGGTTCCCCGAACAGGACGGCGAGGTCCCGAACCTGTTCGGCACGTTCGACGCGAACGCGAACAACCTCATCCCGCACGAGAGCGTGGGCGTCACCGGCTACGGCGCGCCGTACAAGAACGGTATCTGCTCCATCACGCGCGTCGACAGCATGAAAGATTAGGGGGTGCGCGAAATGCAACATGCGATGATCATCGATTACAAGTACTGCACGGGCTGCGAGTCCTGCGTGGTTTCCTGCGCGAAAGAGAAGGGCCTCGGCCCCGAAGAGTGGGGCATGAAGGTGAACCAGATCGGCCCGAACAGGATCGCCGGCAAATGGGAATGGGACTATGTGCCCACGCCCTCCCGCGCGTGCGATCTGTGCGAGGAGCGCCGCGAGGCGGGGAAGGTCCCCTTGTGCGAGCTGCACTGCCTCGCCAAGTGCATCGAGATCGTGCCGCTCGAGGACGTCTCGCGCCGCATGGCCGAGCTCGGCCCGGACAAGGTCGTGTGCTATCTGCCCTAGATCCCCCGCCGCCGGGAGCGCGTAAGCTTACGCGCTCCCGGATCGGCAAAACATAACGCGATTATTCCCATCCCCATTTCAGGCGCGGCCCGCTATCCCTCTAAACGCGGGCCGCGCGTCATTTTATCGCGAACGGGGCGGCGTAAAGCCGCCCTCTGCTACTCTCCGAAGTACGCGGCGATTTCCTCCATGCGGGTCGATTGGGCCACGCCGAAGGGGCAGCGTGCGTCGCAGTGGCCGCAGTGCAGGCAGTCTGCGGCGTGCTTGCCGAGGTTGCGGTAGTGGTCGGCCGCGAGTTCGTCGCCGAGGCGCGCCAGGTCGTAGTAGCGGTTCGCGAGCCCGATCTCGATCCCGGCAGGGCAGGGCTGGCAGTGGTTGCAGTACACGCAGGCGGGGTTCGCCTCGCGCGGTGTCATGCCGCCCAACACGGAGTAGTCGCGCGCTTCCGGCGCCTCGTCCAAATACCCGAGCACGTCGTCCAGGTCGGATTCGCTCCTGACGCCGGGCAGAACCGACACGACGCCCGGTTTGTCGAGCGCGTATTGGATGCACTGCGTGCGCGAAAGTGCTCGCCCGAAAGGGGACTGCGCCGCGTCGAGCAGCTGCCCGCCCGCGAACGCCTTCATCACCGTCACGCCGATTCCCGCGCGCTCGAACTCGCGGTAGAGCATCGCGCGGTCCTGCGCGCCGCCCTTGCCGTAGCTCGACTCGTCGGTGTAGTCGTACATCGGGTTGATGCTGAACATGGCGAGATCCATCTCGCCTGTGGCGATGAGCCGCCGCGCGATGTGCGCGCTATGCGTGGAAAACGCCAGGTGACGGATCGTTCCGTCCTGTTTTCGGGACAGCGCGTAATCCCAGATGCCGCCGTTCATCACGCGGTCGAGGTCGGCGTCCTCGTCGATGCAGTGGATGAACCCGAAGTCGGCGTAGTCGGTGCCGAGCGTCTTCAGGCGCTGCTCGAATTCCCCGATCGCCTGCTTGGCGTCGGTCGTCCAGCCGTAGCTGCCGCTCCCGTAGCAGGCGCCGATATGGACCTGCACGTGCACGCGCTCGCGGTGGCGCGAAAGAGCCCGCCCGAGCGGCTCGAGCACCATGGCCTTGCTCGGGATGAAGTCGAACACGTTCACGCCGGCGTCGATCGCCTTCTCGGCGACGCGCTCGATTCCCTTCGGGTCCGAATTGTGCAGGCTGCCCGCCCCGACCCCGATGACGCTTAATTTCTCGCCGCCGTGCGGCAATGTGCGGTACTGCATGGAAAGCTCCCTCTCGTCTCTTCCTCTGCCGCTATGAAACCCCATGGAGTTAGCTCAAAGTCAAGTTTCCGTGAACATGCGGGCGGGGAAGGCGGGGTTGGGGAGGGGCGGGAAAGGCGGGCCCACGATGGCGAGCGAAACGGGTGGAATGGAAGGGGCGGGGGCGCTCGAAAGCGAGACCCCCTGCCCCTACTTCGCCACGCGTTTGTCGGTGGCGGCGTAGACGCCGATGATGATGACGGCTGCCGCGACCAGCATGACGAGCAGCGCCGCGTATGACACGAGGTAGGTTCCGAACGCCTCGGTGAGAAAGCCCGGCAGGAACGTGAAGACGAACCCGCCGAGCGCGTAGCACACCTGGAAGTTCTTGATGGTGCGCGTCTCCTTGCCGCGCGGGGCAAGCTCGATCGACCATACCGATATGCCCACGGTGCCGAGCGACATGCCGACGCCGAACATGAGCACGCCGACGCTTGCGAGGCCCGCATTCCCCATGTCGGACAGGCAGAGCACGGCCGTTCCCGCGATATAGAGCGTGAAGAACGCCACCGACCCGCGCTTGGTGCCCACGCGGTCGAACACCACGCCGCTTGCCAGCTTGGCTGCGGTGAGGCAGGCGCCGTTCACGGCCACGAGCGCTGCGGCGTGCTCGGCGGTGAATCCCTCGGACGTGAACAGCACGGCCAGGTAGTTTCCGCCGCCTACCGCCGCGCAGCCGATGAACGTCATGGCCAAGAACAGAAGCGGCATCGTGCGAGGGGAGAGGTTGCGGTTCGTGCGCGCCCGCTTCGAGCGCGTGGGTTTCTCGGCGCTTCCGTCTGCCTCGGTTCCGCTTGCCTTCGGGCTTCCCTCGTACGGCGCAAGCCCCATGTCGCGCGGGTTGTTGCGCAGAAGCGCGAACACCACGACGCCGATGGCGAGCGCGAGCACCGCCTCGGCGGCAAATGCCGTTCGCAAGTCGAACGAGCTGATAAGCGCCACCGCCGTGTTCGGGATGATGATGGCCGCGACTCCCGACCCGACCGCCGCCACGCCGGCGACCGTGGCCACGTTGACGCGGAACCATCGGTTGATGAGGATTGTCGAGGCGATCATGCCGCCGAACCCGTAGCCCAAGCCCGTCAGCACCGATGCCGCGCAGAGCAGGGCGAAGTTCGCGTCGGCGAACGCGTACAGCGCGAACCCGGCGCTCACGCCGAGCGTCGCGAGAAACGCGCCCAAGCGGCAATCGAGCAGATCGTAATAGCGTCCCACCACGAGCATGGCGAGCAGCGACACGAAGGTGCGCACCGACACGATGATCGACGCGCCCGAATGACCCACGCCCGGCAGGTCCACCAGGTAGGGCTGGTACACGGAAAACGATGTGGACGGCAGGCCCACGTTCGTGAACAGGATCAGAAAGCAGCACGCAGCCACCACGACCTCGTAGCGCTGCTTCACCTTTGCGAATATCACGTTCGAACCACCTTAAGAATCTCGCGCGCATCGACATTCGTGCCCGCGGCTGTCTAGCATAGCAGCCCCATGTTTCGATTAAGGGAAAACTTGGCGTGCGCCGCCCGCGCGGCTTTGCGCGGCCTTGTATGCCCCTGCTTTTCATTGGCACCTGTCCTTGCGGTAGAATGCGGAGGCGACTGAGAAAGCGATCCCCGGAGGGTTTTCCATGATACGACTGAACAACGACTACTGCCACGGCGCGCACCCCAAGGTGCTCGAAGCGCTTGTCAACGCGAACGACCAGGCGTTTTGCGGGTACGGATGCGACGATGCGTGCGAGCGCGCCGCGAAGCTCATCCGCGAGCGCGCCGGCGCGCCCGAAGCCGACGTCCATTTCCTCGTCGGCGGCACGCAGGCGAACTTCGTCATCATCCGCGCGGCGCTTAGGCCCTGGCAAAGCGTCATCTGCGCCGACACGGGGCACATCAACGTGCATGAAACGGGCGCGGTCGAGCATGCGGGCGTGAAGTGCGAAACGGCTCCGAATGCGGACGGCAAGATCTCGGCCGCCCAGATCGACGCGATCGCTGCCAACTGGGAGGAAAGCACCATCCCCGAGCACATCACGCAGCCGAAGATGGTCTATATCTCCATGGCGACCGAAACCGGCTCGGTCTACACGCTGGCCGAGCTTGAGGCCATCCGCCGGGTGTGCGACGCGCGCAGCCTGTACCTCTTCATCGACGGTGCGCGCCTGTCCTACGGCCTCGAGGCCGTAGGCGGCGACGTGGCCCTTCGGGACATCGCGCGCGTGGCCGACGTGTTCTACTGCGGCGGCACCAAGTGCGGGGCGTTGTTCGGCGAGGCCGTCGTCATCACGAACGACGAGCTCAAACCGCATTTCCGCGCCAGTATGAAGCAGAACGGCGCGATGCTCGCGAAGGGTTGGCTTCTGGGCCTGCAGTTCGAGGCGCTCTTCACCGACGACCTCTACTTCGCGATCGCCCGTCGTGCGAACGAGCTTGCCGTGCGTGTGAAGGAGGCCTGCGCGAAGGCCGGCATCCCGCTGTTCGCGCAGACGACGACCAACCAGGTGTTCATCACGGTGGCCGACGACCAATACGAGCGGCTTTCCCGCGATTTCGAGCTCGAGTTCGAGCAGCGCGTCGACGAGGGCCACGTGGCTATCCGCGTGTGCACCGCTTGGTCGACCACCGAAGACGAGATCGCGGCGCTCGAAGCGGCGATCGCGGCGCTGTAGAGGGTTTCGCAGGAGCTGCGGGTGCCGGCGCCTCCCATGACGCGCCGGCCTTTCCTTGAGCCCCTGTCTTACGCTCTATGCTCCCTAGCAAGAAAGGAACCTCATGGAATTTCTCGACACGCTGCTGCACCGCCGCAGCATCCGCTCGTTCACCGGCGGCGACATCCCTCGCGACGATGTGGAGAAGCTGCTCGTCGCCGGAATGGCGGGCCCTGCCGGCAAGGGCAAGAAGCCGTGGCGCTTCGTTGTGGTGCAGAATCGGGACACCATCGCGAAGCTCGCCGGCGCGCGCGATCCCAAGCAGAAGCTCTTCGACACGGCGAGCCTCGTCATCGCGGTGTTCGGCGACCCGAGCGTGGCGGACACGTGGATCGAGGACTGCTCGGTCGCCATGGCGAACATGCACCTGGCCGCCGACGCCATGGGACTTGGAAGCTGCTGGGTGCAGGGGCGCATGCGCACTGCCGTGGACGGCACGCCGACGGGCGACTACGTGTGCCGTGCGCTCTCTGTGCCCGAGGGGCTCGAGCTCGAGGCGATGCTCGTCGTCGGGACGATCGAGGAGCATCCGGCCCCTCATACGGCGGCGGACGTCGACCTGTCGCTTGCGAGCTGGGAATCGTTCTAGGTGGATCGAGTTCGCGAATTCGTTCGCCGCGAAGCCGTCCTCGTCGCCGCGGCCGTGCTCGCCCTGGCCTCGTGCGCGCTTGTGCCGCCCGACGCCGCGTATGCGGGATACATTGACTGGCATACGCTCGCGCTTCTGTTCTGTCTGATGACGGTGGTGGCGGGTTTCCGTGCGCTCGGCGTGCTCGATGCGGTGGGTGCCTGGCTCGTCTCGCGCGCGGCCTCGCAGCGACATGTGGCGTTCTCGCTCGTGGGGCTTTCGTTCTTCGCGAGCATGGCGGTTACCAACGACGTCGCGCTCATCACGTTCGTGCCGCTCGCGCTCGTGACCATCCGCGCCGCGGG
>CAKUIV010000044.1 GCA_934661105.1 uncultured Ellagibacter sp.
GTGTCGCAGACGACGACGTCGCCCAAAAGCGCGCTCACCGCGCGACGAGCGGCGTCGGGATAGGTAAGCCGGTCGATGAGCGGCTCGCCGATCGCGCCTTCGGGGCGACCCTGCGCCTTCGGGGCGCCGTCGCACGCGTCGTCCGCGCGCAAAACGAGCGACACCTCCCCGTCGCGGCCGGCCTCGGCGATTGCGGACACGATACGACGGGCGGCGTGCTCGTCGGCCACGAGCAGCGCCGCGACGTCGCTTCCAAGCAGATGCTCGACAAGCGCCTCGTCGCCTTCAGGGGCGGACACTTCGTGGGACAGGGGCGCCACAGCGGCTTCGAAGTCGTCGCCGTGGGCGGAAAGCCACGCGAGAGCAGGGCCCGAAGCCTTCGCGCTCGCGCGCTCGACCTCTTCGAGCGCCCTGATCGACGCCGCGCACGCGCGCTCGGCGTCCTGCGCCGCATCGCGCTCGGCACGAGCGGCTTCCGCCCGCCTCATGGCCTCGCCCACCCGCACACGGGCCTCCTTCTCGGCAACGTCGAGCGCGGAGAGCTCTTCGGCGAGCTCCTTCGCGTGCGCGCATGCCGCGTCGGCAACCTCCTTCGCACGGTCGAACTGGGCCGAAAGCTCCTGGGTGTGGCCTTCGATGATCTTCATGTGGGCAAGCCCGTTGGCGAGCGCTTCCTTAAGCTCGGCGTGCTTCGCGCGGGCAGCGTTGATGCGCGATTCCAAATCGCGGCTCGCGCGGCCGAGCTCGGTGGCGCGTTTCTCGGTCTCGGCACGCTTCTCGGTGACGTCGGCGTGTCTCGATTCGAGGGAAGCAACCTTCTCGTCGGCGCGTACGCGAGCGGCGCGTACCTCTTCGAGCTGCGAGGTCGCGGCGTCGAGGTCGGCCTGCGCGGTTTTCTCGCGTGACGCGTTCGCGGCGAGCGACACCGAAAGCTCGCTGGCGCGGGAAACGGCGGCGCGTCTTCTCTCGCGCATGACGAGCACGCCCGACTCGATGCGCTCGACGGCGCTCGACGCTTGGCGGTGCTTGCGCGTGAGCTCGCCCGCATCGAGGTTCTCCTTGGCGATCTGCTGGTTGAGCTTCTCGGCCGCGGCCTCTGCCTCCTCGATCTTCGCGCGGCAGCCTTCGAGCTCGGCGGCAACCGCGGCTTCGCGTTCGCTCGCGGCGCCGTGCTTTCCTTGCAACTGGCGCAAGTCGTCCACGGCGAGCTTGAGCTTCAGCTCGGAAAGCTCGGCGGAAAGCCCCTGGTAGGTGCGGGCGCGCTTGGCCTTGCGCTCGAGCGGCTTGAGCTGGCGCTCGACTTCGGCCGCCACGTCGCGCACGCGTGCAAGGTGCTGGTCCATCTGGGCGAGCTTGCGCTCGCTTTTCGCCTTGCGCTGCTTGTGTTTAAGGGTGCCGGCGGCTTCCTCGATGAGGGCGCGCCGATCCTCGGGCTTCGACTGCAGGATCGAGTCGAGCGAGCCCTGGGAGATGATGGAATGGGTGCCGGTGCCAAGCCCCGAATCGTGCAGGATATCGAGCACGTCCATGCGGCGCGCGACAGCGCCGTTGATAAGGTACTCGCTTTCGCCGGAGCGGTACATTCGGCGCGTGATGGCGACTTCGGAGTAGTCGACGGGAATGGTGCCGTCGGAATTGTCGAGCACAAGATCGACCTCGGCAAGCCCCGTCGCACGGCGGGCCGAAGAGCCGGCGAAGATGACGTCTTCCATCGCCTGGCCGCGCAGGTGCTTGGCGTTGCGCTCGCCGAGCACCCACAAAACCGCATCGGAGATGTTGGACTTCCCCGACCCGTTCGGGCCCACGATCGCGGTGATGCCGGGCTCGAGCGAGAGCACGCTTCGATCGGCGAACGATTTGAACCCTTTGAGCACGAGGGATTTGAGGTACATAGGATCCTATCCTTGATGCTTGTGTTGGCGAGCCGCTTCCTTCTCCGCCTTAGCACGGGCGCGCTGGTCGGCCTTCTCGGCCTTGGCACGGGCCGCGGCTTCCTCCTTGGCGGCCTTGGCAGCCGCCTTCTCGGCCTTTGCGCGGGCCGCGGCCTCTTCCTTGGCCGCGCGCTCCTCATCGGACATGCCGATGCCGAAGAACTCGGACAGGCGCGCGAGCGTGCTCTTGGCCGCCTGGCTTTCGGCTTCCTTCTTCGTGCGGCCGGTGCCGCGTGCAAGGCCCTGGTCGCCCGCGTAGACCTGGGCGACGAACGTGCGGTCATGCGGCGGGCCCTGCGTCTCGATGAGCTTGTAGGTCGGCGTGATGCCGTCTTCCTGCAGCTTCTCCTGCAGTGCGCTCTTGGGGTTTTCGGGCTGCGCCGCCAAATCGAGCGACATATGCGGGATGAGCGTACGGCGCACGAACGTCACCGCGGCGTTGATGCCGCCGTCGAGGTAGAGCGCGGCGACGACCGCCTCGTAGACGTTTTCAAGCGCGGAATGCAAACCGCGCTTGCCCGTGCCCGTTTCGGAGGAGCCGAACACGATGATGTCGGCGAACCCGAGCTTCGCGGCGACGTCGGACAGGCTCGTGCCCGCAACGAGCGCCACCTTGATGCGCGTGAGGCCGCCTTCGTCGATTTCATGGAAGCTGTCGAACGCGATAGCCGCGACGATGGCGCCGAGAATCGAGTCGCCCAAGAACTCGAGGCGCTCGTAGGAGTACTTCACCGCCTTGCCCTCGGTCGCGGACGGATGCGTGATAGCGGAAAGCAGGAGCTGTTCCTGCTTGAACTCGTAGCCTAAGATTTCCTGGGCACGCGCGAGTTTTTCTGCTTGTTCTTCTGTTAGCGCCATGCTGTATAACCACCTTGAATGCAATCGGATTGCGCAACGGAAACGTCGAATCGTTAAAGACTTATTCTACCTGTGCGTCATCTTTCTGGCTCGCCCCCGAAAAGGTTTGCGCGATTATTCCAGAAACGTTCTCGCGCGCGGCGCGCGCCGTGACGAGAACGCCGTTTTTGATGGCCTTGGCGTTCGACGAGCCGTGCCCGACGACGACCGCGCCCTTGCACCCGAGCAGCGGCGCGCCGCCGTACGTGTCGGCGCTCATGCGATCCTTGAGCTCGTAGAGCTCGCCTTTGAGCGCAAGCGCGCCGAGCTTCGCCTTCGTGGAGGAAAGCATCGCCTCCTTGACGAGCCCGAACAGCACCTTCGACGTGCCTTCGATCGTCTTGAGCGTCACATTGCCCGTGAATCCGTCGCACACGACGACGTCGAACTCGCCGGAGAGGATGTCGCGCCCCTCGGCGTTGCCCGCGAAGCCCGGGACCTGCTTCTTCATGAGCCCGTAGGTTTTCTGCGCGAGCTCGTTTCCCTTGGTTTCTTCCTCGCCGATGTTGAGCAGGCCGACTTTCGGGTTGGGAAGCCCCAGGATACGCTCGGCGTACACGCTCGCCATGCGGGCGAACTGCACGAGATAGGCCGGCTTGCAGTCGGCGTTCGCGCCGACGTCGACGAGAAGCACCGGATGCGCAGGTGCCGGCAGGGGCATGGAGAGCGCGGGGCGCTGCACGCCCTTCACACGCCCGACGACGAGTGTGGCGGCGGCAAGGCAGGCGCCGGTCGAGCCAGCGGAGAAAAAGCCTTCTGCCGCGCCCTCCTTCACAAGACGGCAGCCCACGACGAGCGAAGAGTCCTTCTTAGCCCGGACAGCGCGGGCGGGATGCTCGGCCATGCCGATGACCTCGGTGGCCACCTTCGCCTCGCAGCGATCGTGCTCGGCCGCGAACGGGACGACGACCTCGGCCGGGCCGCAGAGGATGACCTTAAGGCCCGCATCGGCGCCAAGCGCGGCGGCAACGCCCTCGAGCACGACGCCCGGCGCGTTGTCGCCGCCCATGGCGTCGACGGCGATGACGGTTTCCGACCCTGCGGAGGCTGCGGGCGCGGATGGCACCTCTCGTTTTCTTCTGGACATATGGATACGTTCCCTTCGGTTTCGCGCGCACAGCGCCCAAGAGCGAAAAAGCCTCCCACTCATCTGCATTCGCACGACAAGCTGGGAGGCTTCCTTTTTTGCCTATGAAGAAGCTAGCAAGCAAGCGCTAAAGCGCGAGCAGCAGCTATTCGGTCTCGATGACCTCGCGGTTCTTGTAGAAGCCGCAGTTCGGGCACACGCGATGCGGAAGTTTCACTTCGCCGCACTGCGGGCACACGGAACGAGCGGGCGCATCGATGCGATCGTTTGCGCTGCGACGATGATGAGTGCTTGCACGACCCATTTTTTGCTTAGGTACTGCCATAATCTAGCTCCTTCTACACACCGAGCGGATTTCCGAACCGCTCGTATATCACTTGGTAAACACGCGAAGAGATATGATAGCAAATGAACGCCTTGAGCGCAAGCGTTTTTGCGTGTTTCACGGCAACTTACGACCGTCCGCCCGTCGAAACGAGCCGACTGAAGCGCATGGACAAGGAAACCCCGCGCAGGCGTCGCGGTTTGCTTCGCCGGTGCGGGGCTGGAGGACAAGAGCCGCAGCGCGTTTCCGCCCCGCGGCGAGGTTCGCTTTCTACACGAACGAGGGCACGAGCTTCACCTCGGGAAGCGGCGTGCGCGGGTTCTTCTCGCGATCGATGCCCGACAAGGTGTCGGCGAAGTCGATGAAGCGGTCCATGTTGCGCGAAGTCTTGAACCACGCATCGCCGTGCTCCGCCCCTTCGACGAGCTCGAGGACTGCGCGCTTGTCGGAAAGCTCGTCTTTCATGAGGTCGTACTGCTTGTGCGGGTCGGCCGAGCGGTACGCGACGCACTCGCCGTCGTTCAGCCCTTCGAGCGTCTCGTAGAGCGCCACCGACTGGCCGAACGGAACGACCGCGTCTCCCGTGCCGTGCTGGATGAGCATCGGCGGCACGTTCTCGGGACGACGCTTGATGGCCTTGATGGGGCTTGCCATCTCGCAGCGCTCCTCGGGCTCGGCCACGATGCAGAAGCCCATGAGTTGATCGGGAGGCGACATCGGGTTGTCGCCGTCGTCGCGGTGCCCCGTCTGGTGCTCGCAGACGTACAGGTCGGACACGCCGTACATCGAGAAGCAGCCCTGCACCGTGGAGTCGCCGCAGTCGCCGAGCAGGCAGTCCTCGAAGTCGAGGTCGTCGTTGGTGGCGGCGACCGTCTGGGCGATATGCCCGCCCGAGGAATTGCCGCACACGATGATGCAGCTCGGGTCGAGGTTGTAGCTCTCGGCGTGGTTGCGCAAAAAGCGGATAGCCGCCTTGACGTCGTTCACCTGGGCAGGCCACTTCGCGTCGGAGCTCAAGCGATACCCCACGCTCGCCACGGCGTAGCCCTGAGACGCCGCCTGGAACAGGCCCGCGATGTTGTCGGCGCGCTTGAAGCGGAATTTCCAGGCGCCGCCGTGCACGGCGACGACCACCGGGAAGGGACCTTCCCCTTCGTCGGGAAGCACGAGGTCGAGCTTTTGACGCTCATGCGCGTCGGCGTAGGGAACGTCGAGGTGGGCGCGCTTGAACTGGCTCATGTCAACGGCCTTGAACGGCGCTTCTTCTTTCACTTCTGTCATGATGCGTTTCTCCTATTCGAATCCGCAAGCCCTACGCGACCTCGGTCGTGACCTCATCGGCGTTCGTCTTGCCCTTGCCTTTTTTCAGGACGAGCCCCACGATGCCGACGATGCCGCACACGATGCAGAGGATCGCTCCCATCCACATGTCGGCCGAGTACTGGGCGGCGCTCGGTGCGAACTGGTACAGACCGAGGTTCGGGGCGAGCGCGAGCGACGCCGCGGTGTAGTACGAGGAGACGAACACGGCGATCTTCACGCCGGTCTGGCAGAAGGCGCCGATCTTGCCCTTCACGGAATCGGGCGCGCCGTCGGCGGCGGAGGCCATGGAGTTGATCATGAGCTGCAGGCCGAAGAAGCTGAACAGGCACATCGAGACGGCGATTCCGATGAAGGAGCGCATATTGACGATGATGAGGAACGCAGCCGCCATGCCGAACAGGCAGAGCACGCGCCCGCCCAAGCGCTTCGTCACGCTGAAGATCGGACCGAAGAAGGCGCTCACGACCATGCCGAAGATCATCGAGATGGAAGAGAGCGTGCCGGTCGTTGCGGCGTCGCCGATGCCGAGCTCGCTCACGAGCGAGGACAGGCTCACGGTCATGCCCTGGAACACGAGCGTGAAGAAGAACACGAGGAAGATGCATACCCAGGACGAAAGCGGGATGCGGTCTTTTTTGGCGGACGCGGTTGCCTTGTCGGCAGCGTCGGCCTTCTTCTCGGGCGCGGCCATCTCGGGTTCTTTCATGAAGAGAAGCACGAGCACGAACGCCACGGTGACGATAAGGTAGGCAAGAAACACCATATGCCAGCCGATCGTGGCCAAGATACCGCCGACCTGCATGAACACGATGTTGCCGAGCGAACCTGCGACCTGGGTAAATCCCATGTAACGCCCGAGCTCCTTGCCCGAGAAGAACATATACATGAGGCTCACCTCGACGCCGAGACACGACGCCTGGCCAATGCCGAAGAGGAAGCGGCACGCAAGGATCGCATAGAGGTTGTCGATGAAGAACGGCGCCACACCCATGACGACCATGAGCGCGGTCGCGCAAAGCAGGATGGTGCGGAAGCGCACCTTCGTGCCGGCGACGAGGCCGATCAGAATGGTGACGGGGATGCCGACGAGCGACGGCAACGTGTAGATGTACATGACCGTGGTGCGATCGAAGTCGGGAAACGCGTTGTAGAGCGTTTGCAGCGCCGGCGACACGGTCATCGTCGAGCACACGACGAAATACAGCGAGAGAATCGCTATAAGGATCTTCGTCTTCTCCCCTTTTGACAGATTGGCGATTTGCTCTTTGGTAAGAGCCTTCGATGAGGATGCCATGATTGCCCTCCTTGGATTCCGCGGTCGCAACCGCGTAGGGGCGGGCCGAATCGATGCCGTGCATCTCGCTTCCCCTAGCCTGTTGCCCGCCGCGAGACAGCGCGAATTATTTCGCAACAGGCAAAGCGAAATCCAATAGAAGGTGTCATGGTATGATAAAGAAGTTTTATACCAGCAGCTCAATACGTTGAGATTCGCTTTGAGCCGCCCTGTCGAGAGAACAGGTGCCCATGGATTTCGACCATCTTCGGTACTTCCAGACGCTCGCCGCGTGCGGCAACTACACGGCTGCGGCGAAGCGGCTGTTCATCAGCCAGCCGGCACTTTCCTACGCGATAGCGCAGCTCGAGAAGCGCACTGAGCTCAAACTCTTCGAGCGCACTTCGCACGGTGTGGTGCTCACGCCGGCGGGCGAGGAGTATTTGGGGCACGTCGACCGCGCGCTCGAGGAACTCGAGATCGGCAAGGCGCGAGCACGGGTCATCATGGGCGGCGCTCAGATTATCCGCATCTCTCTCGATCGTTTGACGGGCGCGATCTTTTTACCAGGGGCGATCATGCGCTTCAAGCGGGAAAACGAGGGCGAGGACTTCGAGTTCTCCCTACGCCCCGGAGTGACGAACGAGGTTGTGGCCGACCTGGAAGACGGAAGGTCGGGAATCGGTTTGTGCTCGCAAGCCGACTACCCCTCGATCGAATCGTTCCCCGTGGCGAAACAGCGACTCGTGGTCATCGTTCCCGCCGATCACGAGCTTGCAGGAAAGGAGCGCGTCAACCTCATCGAGGTCGCGCGCTATCCGCAAATCGGATTCTCCCCCACAACCGGCTTGCGCCGCGTGGTCGACGAGCTGTTCGCGGCGGCAGGCGTCACGCCGCGCTACCTGTCAGAGGAACGCGAGGACTACACCGTCGCCGGCATGGTCGCCGCCGGGTTCGGCATCGCCGTCGTGCCGCGTCTCGCGATCTTCGAGCAGCTCGACATCCACTGTCTCGAGATAGACAACGAGAACAACGGCCGCACCTTCTGCCTTGCCTACCCGAAAGAAGGCAAGCTCACGCAGGCGGAAAAACGTTTTATCGAGTTCGCACGGAAGGAAGTCGAAGCGCATGGACTCGCGAACATCGAGCGCGGATAGCTGTTTCGGTTTCGCTCGATCCGGTCGAAAAACCGAAAGGCGCTCTTTTTGCCAACTATTCCGAATTTAGGGTCGATTGACGTTCGATCACCTGTTAACGCAACGTAGGGAGACGATGTTTTCCCAGGTCATCACCGTTCGAAAGGCTCGAACCCCATCGCCAGGTGAATCGGGCTACCCTAAATTCGAAATTGTTGGCAAAAAACGAGTCGTCCCGATATAAACGAACCCGCTTGCCATGGCAAGCGGGTTCGAGAAAGCTCATAAGAGGTTGGCTGAGTATTCGTCGCTCTACTCGAACGAGTAGTTCGCAAGCGCGGCGAACGGGTTCTTCGCAAGCTCGAACTCGTCGGGACCGTCGTCCTTCGACGCCTCGCAGTCGCACGGGCCCTCGTTCAGATTAGCGCCGCAGTGCGGACACAGGCCCTTGCAATCGTCACTGCAGAGAGGCACGAGCGGCAAGTCGAACGCGAGCGCGCCCGCGAGAAGCGATTCGACGTCGAGCACGTGGCTTGCGGGAAGGCGTTCGAACTCGTCCTCGTCGGCACCTTCGGGAAGCTCGGCTTCCTCGGTGAGGAAATATTCCTCGATGGAGGCGTCGATATCGTAGGCGGCGTCTTCGAGGCAGCGAGCGCAATCGGTGTGGGCATGCCCGCGCACAAACCCCATGACGAGCAGCGAGTCGTCGCCCGTGTTCGACACGTCGATATGCCACGAAAGCGGGCCGTCGAAGCGGTATTCATCGGGGCCGTACTCGAGCGCATCGACCGCGACTTCGCCTTCAAATTGGGCGAACTCGACCGGCGAGAACAGCTCAGGCGGAAGCTCGATGGAAAGCGGGTCGCCGGCGATGGCGCGCAGCGAGCAAGAAACGCGGGAAAGCTCTTCCATTAGCTGCGACCAACGTTGGTCGAACCGGCGTTCAGGCGGTCGCGGCAGCGGCGCACGTTGCCGAGCAGCGTGTCGAGGCTCTGCTCGACGTGGCCGAACACCTCGTCAGCATAGTCTTCCGCACCGGCGCGGGTCTGACGTTCGAGTTCGCGTGCGTCGGCCAAGATGGTGTCGGCCTGCTGCTGGGAGATACGCACGATCTCCTGCTCGGAGGCGATGGTCATAGCCTGGCTACGCGCGTCTTCGATCATGCGGTTCGCCTCCGCCTCGGCGTCGTCGAGAAGGCTCTGGCGCTCACGGACGATTTGGCGGGACTGAGCGAATTCGCTCGGGAACGTGTCGCGAATCTCGTCGATGATCTCGAATGCTTGCGAGACATCGACCTGGCGCAAATTGTTTTTGCCGAAGACCGGTTTTGCATCCTCGAGGAGAATGGAGAGCTCCTCGAGAAGGCCCATGACTCCCGTTTCGTCCATAGTATTCCTTCCAACCAGCGCAAATGCTGCGATTAAACGATGAAGTGCGCGCAAACGAAGGACGCGCATGCGTCCTTATATATTACCACGCGCCTCTCGTTTGGCAAAACGCCCCACAGAGCGTCCATACCGACGCATTCACGTCGCCCGCACCTGACGCATATCCGCCCTTGAAGGCTCGACGCCTTTCGCCTGCGCCCTCCCCTAGCGCGAAAACTTCTGCGCAAGAGCCTCTCGCACACACGGGGGGACGAAATCGGACACGTCGCCGTGCAGGCTCGCGATTTCGCGCACGACCGAAGAGGACAGGTACATGTACTCGGGCGGCGACATGATGAACGCCGTCTCGAGGTTGGAATCGAGGTGATAGTTGAGCGCCGCCATCTGGAACTCGTACTCGAAGTCGGTGATGGCGCGCAGCCCCTTCACGAGCACCGTCGCGCCCCGCTCGCGCGCGAAGTCGACGAGAAGCCCATCGAAGGACTCGACGCTCACGTTGGGCAGATGCGCCGTCGCCTCGCGTGCGAGCGCGGTGCGCTCCTCGAGGCCGAACAGCGGCTTTTTCTTAGGAGAAGCCGCAACGGCGACCACCACCTCATCGACGAGCTGCGCGGCGCGGGCGATGACGTCGAGGTGCCCGTTCGTCACCGGGTCGAATGTGCCGGGGGTAAGAGCGAGTTTCATGGATGCTGCCTTTCGGATTGGAACGGAGGGCGGACGGGGGCCTTAGCCGTCACGCCAAACGGAGGATGTCGACGGCCGTGGCGCCGTACTTCTTACGCGCGTAAAGGGAGAAGCCGTACGACTCGATCGCCTCGTCGGCATCGTCGTTCGAGGTAAGCGCATGCTCGTAGACGACGATCGCGTCGGAGGAAACCGCACCGGCGTCGGCGAGCGCGCGCACCATGCCGAGCGATTCGACGGCGGCAAGCGCGTAGGGCGGGTCGAGGAAGACAAGGTCGAACGCAGGACGTTGCCTGACGGGCGGTTTCTCGAGCACGTCGGCGCGCACGACGCGCGCACGACGGGAGTCGAGGCCGAGCGTTCGCACGTTGCCAGCGATCACCTGGTAGGCGGAGTTGTCGCGCTCGAAGAAGCACGCGGACTCGGCGCCGCGGGACAAAGCCTCAAGCCCGAGCGCCCCCGAACCCGCGAACGCGTCGAGCACGCGCGCGCCCGTAAAGCCGCCGCGAGCGCTCGCAATCGAGCTCATAAGGGATTCGCGCACGCGATCGGTTGTCGGGCGCGTTCCGTCGCCCTTCGGCGCCTTGAGCACTCGACCTCTGAATTCGCCTGCGATAATGCGCATATCAACCACCTTCCCCGGCGCGCGCGGCGCCCATGATGAGACGAACCTCGCGCCCGAGCGCCGCATGGTCGGGCTCGGTGAGGTCCGGATCGCTTTCCAGCATGGCGCGCGCATCGGCGTGCGCGGCCTCGATGACTCCCTTGTCGCGAACGACGTTCACAAGCTTGAGCGACGTCGCGCCGCTTTGCCGGTTTCCCAAGATATCGCCTTCGCGGCGCAGGGACAAGTCGACGCTTGCAAGCTCGAAGCCGTCGTCGCAGGTTTCCATAGCGCGCAAGCGCTCGAGCGCGACCTCCTGCTTCGAGGCCGACACGAGAAAGACCGAGGCCGGTTTGTCGCCGCGGCCCACACGCCCGCGCAGCTGATGAAGCTGGGACAGGCCGAAACGGTCGGCGTCCTCCACGATCATGACCGTCGCGTTGGGAACGTCGACGCCCACCTCGATCACCGTCGTCGCCACGAGAACCTGCGTCTCGTTCGCGCGGAATCGTGCCATGACCGCCTCTTTTTCAGCGCTCGGCAAGCTGCCATGGAGCAGTTCGACGCGCCAGTCGGAAAACGTCGATTCCTGCAGCATCGCAGCCTCGCGGCACGCCGCGGCCACGTCGTCGGACTCCAAATCCCCATCGTCTTCGATAGCGACGACGGGATGGTACGCCTCATCCGATTCCCCCGCATCTCGCGAGGCTGCGGCCTGCGAAGACGCCATGGAATCGCGCTCGGTCGCGTCCTTGCCGACGAGCGGGCACACCACATACACCTGCTCACCGCGCGAAAGCGCCTCGCGAGCGGCGTCGTAGGCGCGTCCCCGCTCGCTCTTCGCGAGCACACGCGTCTCGCGGTGCGCCCCTTCGTGCGGCCGGTGCTTCAGATACGTGAGCGTGAGGTTGCCGAACAGCGCGAGCGCAAGCGTGCGCGGGATGGGCGTCGCCGTGAGGAACAGCGCGTCGGGCGCCTCGCCCTTTTCCAGAAGCTTGGCGCGCTGCGCCACGCCGAAACGCTGCTGCTCGTCGACGATCGCGAGGGTGAGCCTGTGCGGAACGACGTCGTCTTCGAGCAATGCATGCGTGCCGATGAGCACGTCGAGCTCGCCCGACGCGAGCCTGCCGAGAATGTCCGCACGCGCCTCGGCCGACGTGGAGCCGGTAAGCGCCGCGTGCGTGACGCCCGCTTGGTCGAACAGCGCGCCGAGCCCGCGTTCGTGTTGCAGGGCGAGCACCTCGGTCGGCGCCATGAGCAGCGCCTGCCCGCCCGAATCCGCCGCGGCTGCAACCGCGAAGGCGGCGACGACGGTCTTGCCCGTGCCGACGTCGCCTAAGAGCATGCGGTTCATCGCGTGGGGTTCGGACATCTCGCCCAAAATCTCGAAGCGCGCCTTCTGCTGTTCCTCGGTGAGCGCGAACGGCAGCGCCTCGTCGAGCGCTCGCATGCGAGGGCCGCATATCTCGTGCTCGCATGGAACGCGCCCGCGCGAGCGCGCGGCGCCTTCCTGCATGAGATGGAGCTCGAGCATGAGCACTTCCTCGTAGGAAAGACGGCGGCGCGCCTCGGCGACTTCGCGCATGGTGCGCGGAAAGTGGATGCATCGCAGCGCCGAGTACCTGCTCATCAAGCGGTACTTCGCGCGCAAATCGAGCGGCAGGGGGTCGAGCATGCCTGCGGTCTGCGCAAGCGCGTTCCCCTCGAAGCGGCGGATGAGCGCCGCCGAGGCCTTCTCGCTCGCCGGATGCACGGCAACGACGAGCCCGTCCGCGGGCGCGCCTTCGCCCTCAAGCACAAGGATATGGGGGTTCGTCATCCGCTTGAACCCGTAGTTGAACTCGACTTTTCCCGCAACGGCCACGCGCATGCCGCGTTTAAGCTGGTCGGCAAGCCACGGCTGGCGAAACGCGGTCGCGATGACGATGCCCGTCGAATCGGTGACGCCGACTTCGGTGAGCGTGAGGCTCGGGCGCGGGCGCTTGAGCCTCACATCGTGAACCACGCCTTCGATCGTGCACATCTCCCCGATACGCGCCGACGCCGCCGTCTCGCGCGCCGAAAGGTCGATGTAGCGTCGCGGGTAATGGGTGAGCAGGTCGCGCACCGTGCGGATGCCGAGCTTGGCGAGCGCTTTCGCGCGCGCGGGGCTCACGAGCTTCACGCGCGCAACCGGCTCGTCGACGAGGAGCGTCGCCTGCAAACGGTCGGGTATGTGGGAGCTTTCAGGCAACTCCCGGCTATTCCACGCTCATCACGATCGGGTACAGGGGCTGCTCACCGCGCTGGGCATCGATTTCCAGATCGTCGTAGACGCCCTCGATGCGCGCGACGAGCGCGTCCATCCGCTCGTCGGAATATCCCTCGCCCGCAAGGAGCGTCAGCGTGTCGGCGTCGTCGGCCTCCATCGCCTTGAGAAGATCCATGACGACGTCTTCGACCGACGACCCCACAGCCTCGATCGACCCGTCGGCGATGCCGATGACGTCGCCTTCGCTGATCGGGTTGTCGTGGGCGTCTTTGGAATCCTTGATCGCGGTTGTGACCTCGCCGGTCTTCGTGTCGGCGAACGCTTCGGTCATCGACGCGACGTTCTCCTCGAGCGACGCCTCCTCGTTCGCCCCGAACAGGGCGGAAAACGCCGCAGGAACGCTTTTGGTGGGAACGACGGCGCACGGCACGTCGGCCAAGCCCGCCGCACTCTGAGCAGCCATGATGATGTTCGAGTTGTTCGGCAGGATGATGACCGCGTCGGCGTTCACGCGCGCCACGGCGTCGAGCAAGTCCTTCGTCGAGGGGTTCATGGTCTGCCCGCCCGAAACGACGACGTCGACGCCGAGGCTCTCGAGGATCTTCTTCATCCCCTCGCCCGCCGCGACCGCGACGAAACCGATGTTCTTGCGCTCGGAGGCCTGCGCCTCCTCGGCGGCGAGCTTCTCGTTGCGCTCGACGCTCTGAAGCTTCATGTTGTGGATGAAAACCTCGGAAATCTGGC
>CAKUIV010000045.1 GCA_934661105.1 uncultured Ellagibacter sp.
GGGCGCACGTTATTCGGCATCCAGAGCGAGGGCGAACGCAAGATGGAGGAGTTCGCCCGGCAAATCGAGCGGGAGCAGCAGGAGAAACGCGCGGGAAAGAATCCCGACTCCTCAAGCTAGAGTCAACCGATTTCAAGGGCCGAATTCGACGTTTTCGCTCATTACCTGGGCGATAGCAGCTTGCCGTCAGCGGGTATCCCGGTCCCATGGCCGGTGACCGACCATCAAAACGCCTGCGTATTGAGACTGAATCGGATTTATCCAACCAGAGAATAATCTAAGTGCGAAGGCATGCGGAGTTTGTCCGAGTATCCCACAAATCGCCAACGCTGTGAACAGGGGCTTTTCAAAGCGCGTAGAGGCTTCTTCGCAGCAAAATCTCTTGACCCCTCGCACTTAGATTATTTTCTGATGGGATAAGGTCAAAATGCTGCAATCAAGCGATCCAGGGACCGCGAAGAACCGCATCCCCCAAGAAACGGTTTCTCCGCCTCTGCTTGCAATGAAGCACTCCCCTCACTGAAAGGCGGAATAGGGCCGGCTCGAGCGTCGACAAGCTTACCGAACGACAACGAAGCGCAAACAAAGGTTGCCTTGGGCGCGAAACGGGCGCACGATGACGTTGACAACGAGCCCGCGGGGGCGGGCGCAAGCACAACGGAAGGACGCGATATGTGCACGGGAATCAGATTCAGCGACGCCGAAGGCAATATGTACCTGGCGCGCAACCTCGACTGGAGCACGCGCTATGGCGAGCGCGTGGTGGTAACGCCTGCAGGGTTCCCGCTTCCCTATTCTTACCTTGACGACGTACCGGCAGCCCACGCGGTGATCGGGATGGCCGTCGCCTCGAACAACTACCCGCTCTACTTCGACTGCGGAAACGATGCGGGCCTCGGCGTCGCGGGCCTGAACTTCCCTGGGTACGCCGCATACTCCGACGCGCCCGTCGCCGGCAAAGCGAACATCGCCGCCTACGAGTTCCCCGTGTGGGTTGCAGCGAACTTCGCAACCGTCGACGAGGTCGAAACGGCGCTCAACGATGCGAACATCGTCGCGAAGCCGGCCGGCGAGGGGTTCGGCGTGTCGATGCTGCATTGGATCGTGGGCGACGGCTCACGCTCGATCGTGGTCGAGCAGATGGCCGACGGGCTGCACGTTATGGACGACCCGGTCGACACGCTCGCGAACCAGCCGGAATTCACGTGGCACCTTACCAACTTGCGCACCTACATCACCGCATCCGGCGGCTTCCCCGCCCCCGCGACGTGGACGCGAGCCGAGCTCGCGCCGTTCGGGGCGGGCGCGGGCGCGCGCGGCATCCCGGGCGATTCGTATTCCCCCTCACGCTTCGTGAAAGCGGCATTTTTGAACGCGAACCACCCCGAGAAAACGACCGAAAAGGAAAACGTCCTGCGCGCGTTCCACACGCTCGGCAACGTGGCGATGGTCGAGGGTTCGGCGGCCATGGCGGACGGCACCTTCGAGCGCACGCTCTACACCGGGTGTTTCTCGGCGCGCACGAAGACGTACTACTATTCCACCGACGACGACCCGTCCATCAGGCACGTTGCGCTCGCCGACTGCGATTTGAGCGATACGAGCAAGCTTTTCGTGGCGTAAAAGCCACCCGGGGCGCAAGGGCGCCCTCCTCACGCGGCCGCATGTTCGAAGCCCATGCGGCCGCGCCATTTTTCGAGGGCGTGGCCGCGCGCCTGCGCGCACGATACCGCCCGCCCGCGGCGGCGCGGCGGCCACGTCCCGCCGCGCTACAATGAGCAACATGAAACCGATTGCCCGCATCCGCACCAACCTGCCGCAGAAATTCGGCATTCCCCGCAATAGCTTTCTCGCGCCCCACCTGCAGGGACGCATCGTCTTCGAGCCGGAGTTCGCCACCGACTCCGTCGTTTCCGGGCTCGACGGCTTTTCCCACCTCTGGCTGATCTGGCAATTCGAGAACGGCGCGCCCGGTGGCACCGCGGCCGACATCTCCGAAGACGCCGCGACGCCGCGCAAGACGGCGGGCACGACGAAGTGGTCGCCGACCGTGCGCCCGCCGCGGCTTGGAGGCACGACGCGCGTGGGCGTGTTCGCAACGCGCAGCCCCTTCCGCCCGAACCCGATCGGACTGACCTGCGTGAAGCTCGACCGCATCGAGTCGACCGAGGTCGGCCCCGTGATCCACGTTCTCGGCGCCGATCTGCGCGACGGCACGCCCATCCTCGACATCAAGCCCTACATCCCCTTTGCCGACTGCCACGCCGACGCGTGCGGCGGATGGATCGAGGAGGCACCGTGGCACGAGCTCGAAGTCGATTTCCCCGACGTGCTGCGGCGCATGGTCGACCAAGGCAAGCTCGCAGGCCTCGTCGAGGTACTGCGCCAAGACCCGCGACGCGCGGGCAGCAAGCACGACCCCACGCGGGTGTACCACCTTGCCTACGCCTCGCTCGACGTCGCCTTCACCGTGGACGGCGACGTGCTGCACGTCGTTTGCATAAGCTAGATTCAAGCGCCCGGGGCGCCGACTCGGCAGCCGGCAAGGCGCCAATCGCAGCGCCGTGGCAGAAATCGGAACCCCTCCAGATGCCTCAGCAGGTCACCCACTTGCGTTCCCGCGCGCGTGCGCGCACCGCGGCCACGTTTTCCCGCGCAAGAAGGCGAGCAACCGCGGAACCCGCCGCCGCATCGGCGATACCGGGAGCTTCGAGCGCGAGTCGCTCACCCTCGTTCCCTGCGGCTTTTCCAGCCGCATCCGATACGACGCCCATCGCATGGAACCGATGCTGGGCGCCCTCGTTCATTGCAAGCGCGAGCACGGCCTCTCGCCCCGCGTCGCACGCGACAAACGACCCGTCGGCAACACCGCTCTCGATGATGCCGCGCACCTGGCCGACAAGCGCCTGATAGTCGGCAGCGAAATCGGCGAAGTTGCCAGGCTGCGCAGCCGCCGCCTGCTCGAGCACGTAGAAGTCGAAGGGAAGGCGGCACAGCATGAGCACGTCTTCGTGCAGCACGGTGTAAAGCTGCGCCGGCTTATCGTCGGGAAACGCGCCGATGCCCGACGCAATGACGAGCGAGGAGCGGTTCAGTTCGACGAGGTGCCGCAGAATATCGTCTTTGCCGGAAAACCAATAGTACACCGAGCTTTGGTCGAGCCCCGCCTCCCGCGCGATGCTCGAAAGCGTCGTCTGCGCGTACCCTTGGCGGGAAAAGAGCTTGATCGCGGCAGCGGTGATCTCGGCGCGTTGATTGGCGCTTTTCGAGCCGTCCCTACGCGGCCGTCCGCGCCTTTTTTTCGAAGCGGAGCCGTCTGCCATGTGAGCCTCCTTGGATGCGATTGCTCGCAAATCATTCAATCTACCAGCCATTTTGCTGGAAAAACGCCGGTCTGTCAAATATTCAATACCGTATTGATATTTAACATGCGCGAAATGATGGGGTAACAACGGCGCAACGGGGCGTTCCTATTATTCAATACGTCATTGAATATCGCGACGAAGGAGCACCCCATGAACCTTTCAGCATGCAGCCCCGAGAACATGAAACAAACCCTCAAAGCGCAGGGCGTTCGCTTCTGCTTCTCCGGCTACGTCGACCTCCATGGTCGCCTGAAGGGAAAGATCGTCCCCCTTTCCCACTTCGATCAGATGGTGAAAGGCTCCGAGCTCTACACCGGCGCCGCGCTCGACGGCGTGCCGCAGGAGATCAACGACGAGGAAGTATCCTCGCACCCCGACGTCGCGCACGGGTTCATCCTGCCGTGGAACAAGGAGGTGGCGTTCTTCCCGAGCAACCTCTATACCCAGGGAAAACCGTTCGAGGCATGCTCGCGCACCATCCTTTCCCGCCAGGTGGAGCGTGCGGCGAAGATGGGTTACAAGATGAACCTCGGCGTGGAAACCGAGTTCTTCATGCTGCGCGACGAGCGCGAAAGCCTTGCCCGCGGCGAGCGGACGCAGGGCGCGCCCACCGGCGTTCCCGGCATCAACACGATCAGCGACCGCGACACGCTCGACAAGCCCTGTTACGACACGGCCACCGCGCACGACAACTTCCATTGGCTCATCGAGCTCGTCGACGCGATGGACGAGCTGGGCTGGGACGTGTACTCCTTCGACCACGAAGACGCGCGCAGCCAGTTCGAGATCGACTTCATGTACGCCGACGTGCTTTCCATGGCCGACCGCGTGGCGTTCTTCCGCTACATGGCGGGCGACATCGCGCGCAAGCACGGCTATTTCGCGTCGTTCATGCCCAAGCCCTTCGCGAACATGTCCGGGTCGGGCGCGCACATGAACATGTCGCTCGAAGACGCAACGACGGGAAAGAACCTCTTCGAGGCGCAAACGCCTGACGAGGACGTGAAGGGCGTGGGGCTCACGCAGCTCGCCGTCTGGTTCATCGGCGGCATCCTTGCGCATGCGCCCGCGATCTGCCTCACCATCGCGCCGACGGTCAACAGCTACAAGCGCCTCGTGCGCCAGGGATCGATGTCGGGTTCGACCTGGGCGCCCATCTTCGTGAGCTACGGCAACAACAACCGCACGAACATGCTGCGCGTGCCGAAGGCCGCCAACCGCGTGGAATGCCGCGCCACCGACATCGCGTTCAACCCCTATCTCGGCTCGGCGCTCATGCTGGCAGCCGGACTCGAGGGCATCGAGAAGCAGATCGATCCGGGCGACCCGCATCGCGACAACCTGCACAAATACACGGCTGAAGACGTCGAGCGCGCGGGCATATCGCTCTTGCCGCGCGATTTGGGAGAGGCGTGCGACGCGTTTGCCGCCGACCCGCTTGCGCGCGAGGTGTTCGGCGACGCCATGTTCGGCAGCTACCTTTCCTACAAGCGCCGCGAGTGGGAAGAGTTCACGAGCACGGTGACGGACTGGGAACGCGATCGCTACCTCAAGTTCTTCTAGGGAAACACGCACGGAGACAGGGATTTCTCGCATATGACGAAACCGCGCACATACGAATCGATCGAGCTTGACGACTTCGAGCTCGAAAACGGGCGCACGCTCGAAAACGCGCACGTGGGATGCGCCCTGTGGGGCGCTCCCGCAAGCGCGGCCGAGCGCGTCGTGGTGCTGCCGAGCTACTATTCGGGAAATGCCCTGAGCTACACCCCCTGGGTGGGCGACACGGGGCTTTTCGACCCTGCGACCTGCTGTGTCATCGCCTTCGACCAGTTCGGAGCGGGAAAGTCGAGCAAACCGAGCGATGGCGGCGGGCTTTCCGCATGGCCCTGCCCCTCGCTCGCCGACGATGCCCGCGCCCAAAGGCGCACGCTCGCCCGCATGGGGATCGACCGAATCGACCTCGTCGCCGGCTGGTCGATGGGCGGCATGCAGGCCTTCGTATGGCATGCGCTGTTCCCCGATGCCATCGGGGCCGCGCTCGCGATTTGCGCCACGCCCGCGCCGAGCGCCGTGAACCGCGTGTTTTTGGAAGGTATCCGCGCAGTGCTCGTGGGCACACCCGGACAAGCGGGCCTTGCCGCCTTCGACGCGCTTCCCGCCGAAGCGTTGACCCGCCGTCTCGCCGCCTTCGGCGCAGTGTATGCAGGCTGGGCATATTCCGACGAGTTCTTCCTTACGGGCGCGTACCGAAAGTTCGGCTACGAAAGCCCCGAAGCGGTGCTTACCGGCTGGGCGCGCGACCATGTCGCCATGGACGCGGCCGACCTCGCAGCCCAGCTCGATGCCTGGCTCTCCGCCAAAACGCCGAAGCGGACCGTGAGCGCGCATTCGGGTGTGACGCCGCCGCTTGTCGCCATGCCCTCGCGCACCGACCGCTATTTCCTGACCGAAACGCTCGGCGGCGCGCGCGACGATTTCCCCGACATGAAAGTCGTCGAAATCGATTCCGACTTGGGGCATATCGCCGGGCGCCCGGGAATCAGGCTCGCCGAAACGAGCCAGATAAAAGCCCAGGTCGACAAGCTTTTCTCGCAAATGGAGCCTCGGCATCCGGAGGGCATCCCCTAGATGTCCTTCCGCCATCTCCATCCAAACCCTGCACACCCTCTCGTAAAAAGTTAGGAGCCACCCTATGAACGCAATGCTTCTGTTCGGCGTCGGGATCACCGTGCTTCTGGTCCTGTTCGTCGGCATGTACGTCGGGCGCAAAGTGGAAGGCGACTCGCAGAACTTCCTCGTCGCCGGCCGCATGCTCCCCATCTACCTCGTGGCGCCGGCGCTCATGGTCGCCGCGGTCGACTCGAACGCCACGGTCGGCAACATGGACCTCTCAAGCTCGGCAGGCTTCTGGGCCGGCGCATCGCTCGCCATCGGGCTCGCCATCGCCTTGCTCTTGTCGGGCATCTTCATCGCCAAGCCGATGAACGAGATGGGCCTGTTCTCGCTCGGCGACTTCTTCCGCGTGAAGTACGGGCGCGCCTTCGAGAAGCTCGCCTCGTGCGTGATGATCTTGGCCTACATCATCCTGCTTGCCGGCAACCTCGTGGCCTGCGGCTACCTGTTGGAGTACTTCCTCGGCATACCGTATGTGGGCGGCCTGTTCATCGCAGGCAGCCTCGTGCTCGTCTACACGCTCTGCGGCGGGCTTCTCTCCGACGCCTACACCGCAGCCATCCAGACGGTCATCACGCTCGTGGCGTCGGTGATCATCGCGATCTTCGTCGGCGTGACGTACGGCTACTCCGTGCCCGAAGGCTTCGGGCCCTTCGACCTCACCCAGCTTTCCACCGTGGAAGGCGGCGCCCCCATCAACTGGGCGACGCTTCTGTCCCTCGGCGTGGGCGATATCGTGGCCATCGACTTCCAACAGCGCATCTACAGCGCGAAGAACCCGAAGGTGGCGCGCAACGCGTGTTTCGTCGGCGCTCTGCTCACCGCGTTCATCGGCGTGGTCTACGGCATGATCGCGCTTACCTGCGTGCAGACGCTCGGCCTTGAAGCGGGCGACAACCCGCTGCTCTACGTGTTCCTCTCCGAATACGCCTCGCCCGTCATCGCCGTCATCGTGCTCTCGGGCATCGTCGCGGCGTCGTTTTCCACGGCATCGGGCGCGATCCTCGGCATGTCCGACATGATCGTGCGCAACCTGGCCGGCTTCCGCCGCGACTCGAACGTCCACGGCAAGGACCCGCAGCTGCGTTGGGTGCGCATCTGCATGGTGCCGCTCATGCTCGCCGGCATCTTCATCGCCGCGCGCATCGCCCAAACCGGCATCCTGCTCACCCTCGCGTTCGACCTCATGCTGTGCTGCCTCATCCCGGCGCTGTTCGGCGGGCTGTTCTGGAAGCGCTCGTCCACGCAGGCGGTGTTCGCGTCCGCCATCGTGGGCCTCGTGCTTCGCCTGTTCTTCTTCGTCACCGTGCCCACCGTCTACGGCGTCGAGAACACGCTGCTCTACTTCGACAACCCCTTCTTCACCGCCGACATGGACGGCTGGTGCACCTTCATCTCGTTCGGCTGCTCGCTCGGCGTCTACCTGCTCGTCGCCGCCGTATGCCCCCGCACCGAGGCGCAGAACGAGCTTGAGCGCGCGGAGCTCGCCGAGCTTGACGAGGAGCGCACCGTAACCGCCGACGCACTGTACGAGCGCGCCGTCATCGCGCAGCGCGAGGACACGCTCGACTTCTACGAGCACGCGAAGGCCGCCGGCTTCCCCGTCGACGACGAGCTCGCGATAGCGCGCGCCGCCATCGGCAAGCCCGTGTCGAAGGCGGGAGCGTAAAGCGAAACCGGCCGGCGGGGCCGCGTAAGAACGCCCGCAAGGCCCCGCCGGACGCCCTGCGGTTCGCGCGAAAACGCGCAAGCCGCGCCGAGAAACCATCAAGCGCTCCGGAGCGTTGACGCCCCGGAGCATCGACAAAAGGAGGATCAACCATGCAAGCGATTTGGACGAAGGTTCTGAAACCCGGCGAGAAGTGGTCGGGGCCGATCGGCCGCGGCAAGTACGTGCACTTCAAGGCGCAGGGCGCGGGCGCGAACGTGTCGGTGCTTCTGTACAACCTGCTCGACAAGACCGAGCGCTACAACATGCCGGACACCCTGAAAGCCCAGTTCACGGCTCACCTCACACAGGGCAACATCCTCATGAGCGACAACGGGCGCGCGATGGCGTCCATCGTGCAGGACTCGCTCGGGTGGCACGACTCCATCTGCGGGCTCACCACGCGCGAGCTGACCGACGAGAAGTGGGGCAAGACCACCTACCAGGAGCAGCGCAACGACTACCACCGCGCCGGCATGGAGAACGTCGCGATGGAGCTTGTGCGCAACGGGCTTTCGATGCGCGACCTCGTGCCGTGCGTGAACCTGTTCAGCAAGGTGTTCATCAAGGAAGACGGCTCGATGAACTTCGAAGCGAATTGGTGCAAGGAAGGCGACACCGTGACGCTGCGCACCGAGATGGACTGCATCTGGATCCTTTCGAACACCCCGAACCCCCTCGATGACTCGCGGACATGGCCTTCCGTCCCCGTCGAAGTGAGCGTCTACGACGCGCCGGCCGTCGACCTGACCGACGAATGCGTGCAGCACCGCGACGAGAACTTCCGTGCGTTCCAGAACACCTGGGACTACTACAACCTGCTCGGAATGTAAGCGATCGCGCAAGACAAGGAGACTAACATGTACGGACTCAACGCAAAGGAAAGCACGCTCGACCCCGAAAACGCCATCTACGACGAAGTCGTCGGATCGGGATGCGGCTGGTCGCATGAGCTTCTGCCCGGCCAGACGCTTCGGATCCTCGACATCGAGGGCAACCAGGCGGTCGACACCACCTTCATGAACCTCGACGACCCGGCCGACCACTACAGCGCGACTGCGACGATCGTGGGACAGAAGAACATCTACCTCACGACCGGCACCATCCTGCGCTCCGAGCAGTACAAGCCGTTGCTGGAAATCACGGCCGACCTCACCGGGCGCCACGACACGCTCGGCGGCTGCTGCTCGGCGCAGAGCAACACGGTGCGCTACGCCCGCGAGAAGGAGTACATGGCCAACTGCCGCGACGACTTCATGCTCGAGATGTCGAAGGACCCCGAGGCGCAGTTCTTGAAGCGCGACCTCGCGCCGAACATCAACTTCTTCATGAACGTGCCCATCACCGAGGACGGCTACTACACATTCGACGACGGCGTGTCGGCGCCGGGCAAGTACGTGGAAATGCGCGCGATCGGGCACGTCATGGTGTTCGTGAGCAACTGCCCGCAGCTGAACAACCCCTGCAACGCCTACAACCCCACCCCCGTGCGCATGCTCATCTGGGACGCCGAATAGAAAGGCCCCGAAACGATGACGCCCGCCTCCCCTCTCTACGTTTACGTGTAACCCGACACCCAAGACACCCGAAAGAAGCATCCTCATGTTCAGCAAGATCCTCATAGCAAACCGCGGCGCCATCGCCACCCGCGCCGAGCGCACGTTCAAGAAGATGGGCGTGAAAAGCGTCGCCGTCTATTCCGAGGCCGACCGCGAAAGCCTCCATGTCGAGCAGGCCGACGAGGCGGTGTGCTTGGGCGAAGGCGGCGCTGCCGCGACCTACCTCGACGTGGACAAGGTGATAGCCGCCGCAAAGGAAACCGGCGCCGAGGCGGTCTTCCCGGGCTACGGGTTCTTGAGCGAGAACGTGCAGTTCGCGCGCCGCTGCGCTTCCGAGGGCATCGTGTTCATCGGGCCGGAACCCGAGCAGATGGAGCAATTCGGGTTGAAGCACGTGGCGCGTCGCATCGCGGAGGAAGCGGGCGTGCCGCTGGCTCCCGGCACGGGGCTTCTTTCCACAGTCGAGGAAGCGGTGTCCGCCGCCGAGGAAATCGGCTACCCCGTGATGCTCAAGTCGACCGCGGGCGGCGGCGGCATCGGCATCAGGATCTGCCACGACGAGGAGGAGCTCTCCGGCGCCTTCGAAAGCGCGCGGCATCTGGCCGAGGCGAACTTCGGCGACGGGGACGTCTTTCTGGAGAAGTACGTGGAGCGCGCACGCCATGTCGAGGTGCAGATCTTCGGCGACGCGACCCGCGCCGCGGCGATCGCCGAGCGCGACTGCTCGGTGCAGCGCCGCAACCAGAAGGTGGTCGAGGAATGCCCCGCCCCCAACTTCCCCGAGAAGGTGCGCGCCCGCATGCTCGCCGCGGCCGAGAGCCTGGCCCAGAGCGTCGGGTACCGAAGCGCCGGCACCGTCGAGTTCCTCTACGACGAGCAGTCGGAGGAGTTCTACTTCCTCGAAGTGAACACGCGCCTGCAGGTGGAGCACGGCATCACCGAGGAATGCTGCGGAATCGACCTCGTGGAATGGATGGTGCGCGAGGCGGCCGGCGAAACCGTGGCATGGGACGAGCTTCACGCGCCGCGCGGGCACGCGATCGAGGTGCGCCTCTACGCCGAGGACTGCGGGCGCGGCTTTTTGCCCGCAACGGGCAAGATCGACGAGGTCGTCTGGCCCGAGGGCGTGCGCGTGGAAACGTGGATCCGCAAGGGCGTCGAGGTGACGAGCTTCTTCGACCCGATGCTCGCGAAGATCATCGTGCACGGCGACACGCGCGCGCAAGCGGCCTGCCTCATGCGCGAGGTGCTCGACGAGCTGCGCGTGTACGGCGTCACCACGAACCGCGCGTTCATCGAGAGCCTCTTCGAGAGCGACGGTTACCGCGCAGCGCACCTGTTCACCCACATGCTCGACGATTTCCATCCCGTCGAAGCCGCGATCGAGGTGCTTGACGGCGGCATCCAGACGACCGTGCAGGACTACCCGGGCATGGTGGGCTACTGGGCGGTCGGCGTGCCGCCGTTAGGGCCGATGGACTCCTACAGCTTCAGGCTGGGCAACGCCGTGCTCGGAAACGACGAAGGGGCGGCGGGCCTCGAGCTCACCATGCGCGGCGGGTCCTACCGTTTCCGCTGCGCGTGCTGGTTCTGCCTTGCAGGCGCCGACATGCGCGCGACGCTCGACGGGATGCCGGTCCCGCGCCTTACTGCGGTGCGCGCGAGCGCCGGAAGCGTCCTGCGCTTCGAGGCCGCCGTCGACGGAATGCGTGCATATCTGCTGGTCAAAGGCGGAATCGATGTGCCGGTTATCCTTGGGTCGCGCTCGACGTTCGTCGACGGGCGCTTCGGCGGCGTGAACGGGCGCGCGCTGCGCGCAGGAGATGTGCTCGCGCTGTTCGAAACCGCCGAGGGCGATGACGATGCGCTGGCGACCACGGCTGATGCCCCCGAGAACCCCCCCGTCGCCGCGGACGTTGCGAACGCCGTCCTTCGCACCGGTTTCTCCGTCGGAGCGGAAAGCGTTCCCTCCTTCGGGCATTCCTGGACGATCGGCGTCATCGTGGGGCCGCTTTCCGACGGCGAGTTCTTGCGCCCCGAGTTCTTCGACACGCTCACGAGCGCGGTGTACACGGTGAACTACGACTCGGCGCGCACGGGCGTGCGCCTGAACGGCCCCGCACCGCAATGGGCGCGCGAGGACGGCGGCGAGGCGGGGCTTCACCCCTCGAACATCCACGACAACCCCTATTCCATCTGCGCACTCGACCTGACGGGCGACCAGCCGATTCTTCTGGGTCCCGACGGCCCGAGCCTCGGCGGGTTCGTGTGCCCGGTGGTCGTGGCCCTCTCGCAGCGCTGGATCTTGGGCCAGCTGCGACCGGGCGACGAGGTGCGCTTCCAGGTGCTTTCCCTTGCCGAAGCGGGCAAGCTGCGCGAGCGCATGGAAGCAGCCGTCGCCGCCGTGCGCGAAAGCGCGCTCGCTGCAGGAGCGGAAACGCCGCGCGAGCAAGCGCTCGACCTGGCGCTTCCCCTTCCCGACCCGAGTCCCTTCGCCCCCGAGGACGCCATCCTGCTCACGCGCGGAGAAGGCGACGAGGCACTCTGCATCCGCCAATCGGGCGAGGATGCGCTGCTTGTGGAATACGGCCCCATGAAGCTCGACATCGCGCTTCGGTTCCGCGTGCATGTGCTCATGCAGCATATCGAGGAGGCGCACTTGGACGTGATCGACCTCACGCCCGGCATCCGGTCGCTTCAGGTGCACTTCGACCCGGCGAAGGCGAGCATGGCCGACATGTGCGCTCGCGTGGCCGAAATCGACGCGGCGCTTCCCCCGCTCGAGGACATCACCGTCCCCTCGCGCATCGTGCACCTGCCGCTTTCCTGGGACGACCCGCAAACGCAGCTCGCCGCGCGGCGCTACCAGGAGACCACGCGCCCCGACGCGCCGTGGTGCCCGTCGAACCCCGAGTTCATCAGGCGCATCAATGGGCTTGACAGCATCGACGACGTGCGGGACATCGTGTTCGACGCCGACTACCTCGTGCTCGGCCTGGGAGACGTGTATCTGGGAGCACCCGTGGCCACGCCGGTCGACCCGCGCCACCGCATGGTCACGACGAAGTACAACCCCGCCCGCCCCTGGACGCCGGAAAACGCCGTGGGCATCGGCGGCGCGTACCTGTGCGTGTACGGCATGGAAGGCCCCGGCGGCTACCAGTTCGTCGGCCGCACCACGCAGATGTGGAACCCCGTACAGCCCACCCCCGCGTTCGCGCCGGGTAAGCCGTGGCTCCTCGACTTCTTCGACCAGCTGCGCTTCTACCCGGTTTCGGCCGACGAGATCTTGGAGCTGCGCCGCGACTGCCTGCGCGGACGCTTCAACCCGCGCATCGAGGAAACCACCTTCAATCTGGGCGATTACCTGCGCTTTTTGAAGAACAACGAGGAGAGCATCGCTCGCTTCAAGGAACACCAGGAGGCGGCGTTCAGGGCGGAGCATGACCGCTGGGTCGAACAGGGCCTCGACGTGTTCGTGTCCGACGAGCCCCAAAGCGCCCCGCCTAGCGAGACGGACGTGCCCGACGAGTGCGAGGCGGTGAACGCGCAGATCTCGGGCGCGGTGTGGAAGGTCGTCGCCGCCGAAGGCGATCATGTGGAAGAGGGCGACGAAATCGTCGTGCTCGAGAGCATGAAGATGGAATTCCCCGTCTGCGCGCCCGCCTCAGGCACCGTCGAAAAGCTCGCTATTGCCCAAGGATCGCTCGTCACCGCAGGTCAAATGATCGCGGCCGTGCGGCCCGATTAGCCTTGCTTGCCGCGGCGACTTAGGACGCGGGCAGCTCCGGCGGCTACCGACCGTCGGAACCGCCCGCCCTGCCCCGTTTTCGCACCACCAGACGGCGGTTGCAGGCAAGCTGCGACCGCTGTCCCGCCTTCAATCACCCCACCGTTTAAGGAGACTTCCCATGGAAAAGCCGTTCGTTCCCGAACATTTAACGATCGCAGGCCTTCGCCGAGCCTACGAGTCGGGTACACTCTCCCCGCGTGACGTCGCCGCCACCATCATCGAGCGCGCGGAGAAATATACCCCTTACAACGTGTGGATCACGCCTCCCACCTGGGATTTCGTCGAGCCATATCTCGCCGCGCTCGAAAGCATGGACGACGAACGCGCGAACAAGCCCCTCTGGGGCATCCCCTTCGCCGTGAAGGACAACATCGACGTCGCGGGCACGCCGACGACCGCCGGCTGCCCCGCCTACG
>CAKUIV010000046.1 GCA_934661105.1 uncultured Ellagibacter sp.
GTGGGAGGAGTTCCACACCCAGGAATGGCGACAGCGGAATTGGTAGGCAAAAGGTACACGTTTTGTCCTATAAGCCTTTCTTTACCCAGCGCCGTCACGCACATTCAGAAGTGTGTTGAAGATAAAAAAATCGCCGGACGATTATTCGACCGGCGATATAAATTGTGGTGGAGAATAGGGGGTTCGAACCCCTGACCTCATGGCTGCCAGCCATGCGCTCTCCCAGCTGAGCTAATTCCCCGTAAAAGGCGCAAGGAATATACTAGCAGAACGGCGATTTCGGTCAAGCCCTTTTTTGAAAAAGTTTTCGAGAAAAGATTTCGCCCGCTCTCGAGCGCGACGACCTTTCGCCACTACGAAAAAGGCATCGCCCACATGAATGCTGCGGACGGTGCCTTAAATCGCCTCGACTGATCGAAGGAGCTATTCTGCCTTCGCTTCGGCGTCCTTGCGCTTTGCCGCTTCGACATGAGCAATGATCTCGTCGAGCGCGCCGGCAACATCGTATTCCTCGACCTTGCCCTCGTCGCAGAGCGCTGCGAACTTGGGATCGATCGGCAGCGTTGCCACGGCAGGAATGCCGTACTTCTCGGCCACGGCGGCACCCTGAGGCTCGCCGAAGATGTGGTGTTCCTTGCCGCATTCGTCGCACTTGAAGTACGCCATGTTCTCGACAAGCCCCACGACCGGCACGTCGAGATCATGCGCGAGGTTCACGGCCTTGCCGACGATCATCGCGACAAGTTCCTGCGGAGCCGAAACGGTGACGATGCCGTCGACCGGCAGCATCTGGAACACCGTCAGGAAGACATCGGACGTTCCCGGAGGCATATCGATAAGCATGTAATCGACGTCGCCCCAGTTCGTTTCATCCCAGAACTGTTTGATGATGCCGGACACCACCGGGCCGCGCCACGCGACCGGCATGTCGCCCTTCGGAAGCATGAGGTTCACCGACATGACTTTGATGCCGCTGTCGGTAAGCGCCGGGTAGATGCCCGTCTCGTCGGCATGCAGCTTATCGGTGATGCCGAACGTCTTCGGGATGGAAGGACCGGTGACGTCGGCGTCGAGAATGCCGACGCTGTAACCCTTCTTGCGCAGCTCGCTCGCGAGCAGGCTCGTCACGAGGGATTTCCCGACGCCGCCCTTGCCGGACACAACGCCGATGACATGCTTCACGTTGCTTGCAGCGTTGGTTTCGTACTTGGAGGGAGCCGTGCGCTCGCCGCAACCTTCAACGCCGCAGCTGCTGCACGAATGCGAACATTCTTCTGCCATAAGGCATCTCACTTTCTCGTCGTTCCATTTGGCGGCCGCACCCCCTAACGCGGCCTTCTTTCACACGACCGCATGATAGCACAACAGTACCAATTAAAAGGGCGGTCTCGAAGACCGCCCGATGTGATGATATTCGGTTGTGAAAAAAGCGCTCGATTCGTTAATCGGCCTCGGGCTTTTCCGACGCGTAGAACACCGCTTCGGAGAAAAGCTCCTTCAGGTTCTTCCCTTCATGGAAGGGAATCTCGAGGAATTCCGTGACCGTCGGCACGAGCTCGCTGCAATCGACGTAATGGTCCTTGTCGTTTTTCTGCGATGTGTCCTGAACGCGCCACTGATGATCGTTCACGTCGGTCAGGTAGTAGGTTTGCCCGCCCACTTCCATATACGCCGAATGATTCGAGCGCAGGTACATGGGCAGATCCTCGAAAGATATCTCGAGGGCATCGACCGCCTTGAGTCCCATAAGCGACCCCTTTCATCGGTTTCACCATGGCGTCATCATACCAGCAGCGAACACGGGATCGGCTAGAGAAACGAAGTTTTGCGCGCTCCGCGGGGATTATTTCGAAACCCCTCGTCACGCGCACTTATCACGGCTCCGGGCGTAGCTAGTGACGCGCCGATCGGCGGAACTTTCGAACGCGCAGGAAGTCGCCCGCAGACGCAACGAAGCGCTCGCCTTGCGTCGTCTGCGCTTGGAACCGGTAGATGCCGCACGAGCGATTCGCCACCGGCACGGGAACCGGTTCGGGGTTCGGAGCCTCCTCCGTCGGGTCGGGAAGCCAGACGAGGTTTCTCACGGTCACGCGCCGTACGGGCTCGCGCGGCGCGAGGACCTCGAGCTCGTCGCCTTCCGCAAAACGGTTGCGGCAGCGCGCGACAAGCTCCGCCCCGCTCGCTTCGACCACGTCGGCGACATGCATCGCCTGCTGCTCGTAGCCGTCATAGTCGGGTGCCTGCTCGGCTTCGCCGAAGTAGAATCCTGTGCCGTACGGGCGATGCGACACCGATTCCAACTCGTCGGCGAAAGCGGACGCAGGTGCGCCGTCGAGCACCTGGCGATAGGCGTTCACCACGCTCGCCACGTAGAACGCCTTCTTGTTGCGGCCCTCGATTTTGATGGAATCGACCCCCGCCGCGCGCAGCTCGTCGAGGTGAGCGAGCATGTTCAAATCCTTCGCGTTCATGATGAAGGTGCCGCGGCCGTCTTCTTCGATGGGGAAATGCTCGCCAGGACGCTTCTCCTCTTCAAGCGTGTAACTCCAACGGCACGGCTGCGTGCAATGCCCGCGGTTGCCCGAGCGCCCCGTAAGATACGAGCTGATAAGGCAGCGTCCCGACACCGCCATGCACATGGCACCGTGCGCGAATACCTCGAGTTCCATGCCGGCCGGCATGTCCTCGCGCATGCGGGCGATATCGGCAAGCGACATCTCCCGCGCGCACACCACGCGCGTAGCGCCCAAATCGTGCCACACGCGCGCAGTTTCCGCGTTCGCCACGCTCGCCTGCGTGCTCACGTGCACGTCGACGCGCGGAGCCACGCGTCTCGCGATCGACGCCGCTCCCAAATCGCCGATGATGAACGCATCGACCCCCGCCGCGTCAAGCGCGCGGAAGTAATCGGGAAGGGCGGGAAGGTCGGACTGCCCCATAAGGATATTCGCGGTGACGTGCACCTTCGCGCCCGCCGCATGCGCGATCGCGACCGCTTCGGGAATGTCTTCCAACTTGAAGTTCGCCGCCCGCGCACGCATGCCGAAGCGGTCCGACGCGAGGTAGACCGCATCGGCCCCGAAACGCACGGCGGCGCGCAGCTGCTCCATGCCGCCAGCGGGCGCCAGCAGCTCCATATTCCGTTGCTTGGTCACAAGATCACGCTCCCTGCGAAGTTTGAAAAGGGCGCCCCGGCACTGCGCCGGAACGCCCCGTAAGCGGTTCCCATAAGCTTGAAGGACTTATCCGAGCGTTACCTGGGGGCCTTGCGGCGTGTCCTTGATGGTGAAGCCGAGGGCCGCCATGCCGTCTCGGACGGCGTCGGCACGCGCCCAGTCCTTCGCCGCGCGGGCCTCGGTGCGTGCCGCGAGAAGCGCGTCAACCGCCTCAGTGGCGTTTTCGCCCGCGTATCCGGCGAGCTTCGCGGCGAGCGGGACGACCTCGGCGGGGTACTCGTCGCCCTCGTCGGAAGCGGCGGCGAGCACGTCGATGCCGAACACGCCCATAAGCTCGACGATTGCGTCGCGAGCGGCGATGAGCGCGGGCACATCGGCCGCGACAGGCTCTTTCCCGGCCACAAGCGCATTCGCGTCGCCGACGAGCGTGAACACGGCACCCAAGGCCGCAGGCGCGTTGAAGTCATCGTCCATCGCCTCGACGAACGCCTCGCGCGCGGCGTTGGCCGCGTCTTCGATGGCGCGAGCGTCGAGCACCGCCTCGCCCTTCGCCGTCGCCGACGCGAGCAGCCATTCGAGATTCGAAACCGCATTTTCAATACGGACGAGAGCCGCATCCGCTTCAGCCAGGCGCGCATCGCCGAACACGAGCGGGCTGCGGTAGTGCGTCTGCAGCATGAGCATACGCAGCGTTTCGGGACGGACGACGTCGAGCGCCTCATGCAGCAGCAGGAAGTTGTTGAGCGACTTCGACATCTTCTCGACTTCGCCCGTCTTCGCGTTCGCGATCTGAAGCATGCCCGAGTGCATCCAATGGCGTGCGAACGTGCAACCGCACGCCGCCTCGCTCTGGGCGCGCTCGTTTTCATGATGAGGGAACACGAGGTCGGCGCCGCCGCCGTGGATGTCGAACGGGAGCCCTAAGTATTTGCGGGACATGGCCGAGCACTCGATGTGCCAGCCGGGGCGGCCCGGACCCCACGGGGAATCCCACGAAGGCTCCCCAGGCTTCGCCGCCTTCCACAGCGCGAAGTCGAGCGGGTCCTTCTTGCGGGCTTCGAGTCCCTGCCCGTCGGCGCGCAGCTCGCGATGCCCCGACTCCATCTCGTCGATGTTGCGACCGGAAAGCTCGCCGTAGGCGGGATACGAGCGCACGCTGAAGTACACGTCGCCCTCGACCTCGTAGGCGTGTCCGCCTTCGATAAGTTCCTGCACGAGTTCGATCATCTCGGGAATCTCACCCGTGGCACGAGGGCGGACATCGGGGTCGAGCACGCCGGCCGCATGCATGTCGTCGATGAACGCCTGGGTGTATTCGGCCGCCACCTCGGCTGCGCTTCTCCCCTCTTCGCCTGCGCGTTTGATGATCTTGTCATCGACATCGGTGACGTTTTGGACGAACGTGACGTCGAAGCCGCGCCACATAAGGTATCGGCGGATAACGTCGAAGCTGATGAAGGTGCGCGCGTTGCCGATATGGATGCGGTTGTACACGGTTGGGCCGCACACGTACATGCTGACCTTGCCGGGTTCTTTCGGCTCGAATTCGACCTTCCGGCGCAGCTTGGTATCGTAAAGCTTGATCATTGAACTTCCTTGAGTAGTCTCTGCGTTTCGTTTCGTGAGAAAGCGACGGACACGCTAATTGCCTTCGTCTTCGGGGACCTCGACAGGCGGAACATCGGCGATGGCGCGCTTGAACTCGGGACAGACCTCGTCGCGGAGCGCAGCGATCTGCGCCTCGAGGTGGTCGATGCGCGCGCAGTTCGAACGATGCTGCTCCTCCACGATGTCGGGCAGGTTCTCCATGCGTTTGGCCGCGTCGGTCTTTTCGCAGGTGACGCGCTTGCCGTCGCGCTTGACGATGCGCCCGGGGATGCCGACGACCGTGCAGTTGGGCGGCACGTCCTTCACCGCCACGGCACCGCCGCCGATCTTGGAGTTGTCGCCGATCGTGATGTTGCCGAGCACGGCCGCGCCCACGCCGACGATGACGTTGTTGCCGAGCGTCGGATGGCGCTTGCCCGTTTCGTTTCCGGTGCCGCCAAGCGTGACGCCCTGGTAGAGCGTGCAGTCGTCGCCGATGATGGTGGTCTCGCCGATGATGACGCCCATAGCGTGGTCGATGAAGAACCGCCGCCCGATCTGTGCGCCCGGATGGATTTCGACGCCCGTCATAAAACGCGTGAACTGCGACGATATGCGCGCCAAGCTCTTGAGCCCATGGTTCCACAGCCAATGCTCGACCACATGGGACCAACGAGCATGCAAGCCCGGATAAGTGAGCCAGATGACGAACGAGCTCTGCGCAGCCGGGTCGCGTTCCTTCACCGCCCGTACGTCTTCGGCGATCGTCTTGAAGATGTTCATGAGTTACCCCTCTGTTCGATGTCGGATTGTAGCAAAACTACTTCCTACATCGAGCGAGAAGGCACACTGCCGTAGCCGATATGCCCTCTTCGCGGCCTTCGAAACCCAAATGCTCGGTCGTGGTCGCCTTCACGCCGACGTTCTCGACGGCGATCCCCATGGCGTGCGCGAGGTTTTCGCGCATCTGGTCGCGATAAGGAGAAAGCTTCGGCGCTTGAGCGGCGATGACGCTGTCGACGTCGACGATGTCGAAGCCGCGTTCGCGCACCAGGTCGGCCACCGCGGCGAGCAGCTTCATCGAATCTGCGCCCTCGTAAGCAGGGTCGGTGTCGGGGAAGAGCTTGCCGATGTCTCCCCCGCGAATGCCGCCCAAAAGCGCATCGGCCACGGCATGCGCGAGCACGTCGGCGTCGGAATGGCCGAGCAGCCCCTTCGTGTGCGGGATATCGACGCCGCCCAAGATGAGCTTGCGGCCCTCGGAGAAGGCGTGCACGTCCATTCCCTGGCCGATTCGTAGATCTTTCGGGTCCATAGCGCTACTCCTCGGGCTGCTTCAGGTAGAGCGCGCGAACAGCCGCCGCGAGCATCATGTAGTCCTCGGGGACGGTGAGCTTGATGTTGTTGCGCTTGCCCTCGACGACAAGCACCTTGCCGCCCAAACGCTCGATGAGCGAGGAGTCGTCGGTGCCGACGAAACCGTCGGACAAGGCGCTCGCATGGGCGCGGCGATAGATTCCCGTGCGGAAGACCTGGGGCGTTTGCGCATCCCAGAACACGCGGCGGTCGGGCGTCCCCATGATGACGCCGTCTTCGACGATCTTGAGCGTGTCGACGGCCGGGTGCCCCACGATGACGCCGTCGCAGTCGATGTTGCCCTTACAGGTGTTGATGGTGTGCAGGATGAGCTCGGGAGAAATGAGCGGGCGAGCGCCGTCGTGCAGCACGACAAACTCGTATTCATCCCCGACGTATTCGAGCCCCGAGAACGCCGACTCCTGGCGCGAGGGGCCCGCCGGCGCGACCACGATGGGCGTGACGAACGGGAATGGATTGATCGCGCGGTTGAGATATTCTTCCTGGCGATCTTCGGGACACACGATAACGATGAGCCCCACATCGCCCACCGCGTCGAACGCCTCGGCCGACCAGGTGAGAATGGGTTTGCCGGCGATTTCAACGAGCTGCTTGCCACCTTCATGGCCGAAGCGTTCGCCCGAGCCGCCGGCGAGGATGATGGCAGCCGTTTTCGGCTTGGGGTCGACAACGCCCTGAAGCCCGCTTACCGTCTGGGACAGCGCGTCGAAGTCGAGATCGTCGAACATCGTCTCGGGAGCGTCGAGCACCGAGGGCGAGTAGATGGGATCGATCGTTTTCGGCATGAGAGTCCTTCCCCTCTAAAAGCTTGCCGGCACAGCGCCACATCGCGTTCCGGGCAAGCGCATCGTTTGCCTGCTATTTTACGGCAAGCCCTGCGTAAGCGGGAACATTCAGCGCAACAAGTTGGAAACGCGCGGCGAAGACGCACGCCGGGCAAGGTTCGCATCACCATGGCGGAAACGCGAAACGGGCGCCCTGAAAGACGCCCGTTTCGCGCAAAGCGGTATCGAATAGGTCACGCACCAAGCAAGCGCCGCTAGTCAGCGGCACCGCCCGATGCGGCTCCGCCGCCTGCGCTCGGCAGGCCCGCATGGCCAAGATCGTAGTTCGTGAGCAGAAGCTCGGCGTCGCGCGCGATGCTGTCGTGCTTGCGCGGCTCGGGGATAACGCCCGATCCTTGGTTGAACACGAGCTCCTTGCCCGTCTCGTCGACATCGACGTCGACGATCGAGCCGCTTTGCCACGTGCCCTCGAGAATCTGCTCGGACAGCGGATCTTCAAGCATACGCTGAATCGCACGGCGCAGAGGTCGCGCCCCGAACGTGGTGTCGGTACCTTCCTTGGCGATGAGCGCCGTCGCCGCCGGCGTCAGGTTGATCGACATGTTCTGCGCGATCATGCGCTCCCGCAAATCGGCCACCATGAGGTCGACGATCTGGGCGATCTGCTCGGAGGTGAGCGACTTGAACACGATGATCTCGTCGATGCGGTTCAAGAATTCGGGCCTGAACAGCTTCTTCATCTCCGCCATGACGCGGCTTTTGATTTCCTTGTCGGAAAGGCCCGTCTGTCCCGCGCCCGCGAAGCCGAGCGGCGTGGTCTGCGCGATCTCGCGCGCGCCGACGTTCGACGTCATGATGATGACCGTGTTGCGGAAGTCGACGGTGCGGCCCTGCGCGTCGGTTAAGCGCCCCTCTTCCAAAATCTGCAGCAGGATGTTGAAGACATCGGGGTGCGCTTTCTCGATTTCATCGAAGAGCACGACCGAGTACGGACGCTGGCGCACGGCCTTCGTAAGCTGGCCGCCCTCGTCGAAGCCGACGTAGCCCGGAGGAGAGCCGACCAGGCGGCTCACGCTGTGCTTCTCCATGTACTCGGACATATCGAAGCTGATGAGCGCGTCTTCGGAGTTGAACAGGAACTCGGCGAGCGCCTTGGAAAGCTCGGTTTTGCCCACACCCGAGGGACCCAGGAAGATGAAGCTGCCGGCCGGACGCTTCGGGTCTTTCAGGCCCGCACGACTGCGGCGGATGGCCTTCGAGAGCGCAGTGACCGCTTCGTCCTGGCCGATGACGCGCTCATGCAGCACGCCCTCCATGCGCAGAAGCTTCTCGGTTTCGGCCTCGGTGAGGTTCGACACCGGCACGCCCGTGGTCATGGAGACGACGTCGGCGATATCCTTCACCGTGACCTGCTGCACCTGCTTGGAGGTGTCTTCCTCCCACTTCTTCTCGGCCTGCTCGCGCTCGGCTTTAAGCTGGCTTTCCTTGTCGCGCAGCTCGGCGGCGCGTTCGAAGTCCTGCGCGCCGATGGCCTTGTCCTTGGCGGAGCGAATCTCGCGCAGCTTGTCGTCGAGCTCGCGCAGCTCCTTGGGCAGCGTCATGTTGCGGATGCGCATGCGCGCGCCGGCCTCGTCGATAACGTCGATGGCCTTATCGGGCAGATAGCGGTCCTGGATATAGCGATCGGACATCTCGACCGCGGCCTGAAGGGCCTCGTCGGTGAAGTGCACGTGATGGTGCGCCTCGTAGCGGTCGCGCAGACCGCCCAAGATGCGAATAGCCTGCTCCTCGTTGGGCTCGCCGACAGTGACGGGCTGGAAGCGGCGCTCGAGTGCCGAGTCCTTTTCAAGGTGCTTGCGGTACTCGTCGATCGTGGTGGCGCCGATGACTTGGATTTCCCCGCGCGACAGCGGCGGCTTCAGGATGGCAGCCGCGTCGATGGAGCCCTCGGCCGAGCCGGCGCCGATGAGCGTGTGCATCTCGTCGATGAACAAGATGATGTCGCCTGCGTCCTGCACTTCCTTGATGCACTTCTTCAAGCGGTCTTCGAATTCGCCGCGATACTTGCTGCCCGCGACGAGCGCCGACACATCGAGCGTGAACAGGCGCTTGTTACGTAGGATGTCAGGCACCTGGTTGGCGACGATAAGCTGCGCCAAACCTTCGGCCACGGCGGTTTTGCCCACGCCCGGCTCGCCGATAAGCAGTGGGTTGTTCTTCTGGCGACGCGAAAGGATCTGCATAACGCGCTCGATCTCGCCCGCACGGCCGATGACCGGGTCGAGCTTTCCTTCGGAGGCCTTCTTGGTGAGATCGGTACCGAATTCCTTGAGCATGCTGTCGGAACCCGACCCCATGGAATCGAAGGCCCCACGACCGGCGTAGACGGGGCTTTGCCCCACCAGGTCGTTCAACGCGCCGCGAATGTCGTCGCCCTTCACGCCCAGACGACCGAGCACGTCGAGCGCCGTGCCCTCGCCTTCGCGGACGATTCCGAGCAGCAGGTGCTCGGTCGAGATGTAGGACTGCCCCATCTGCATGGCCTCGCGCAGCGAGTTCTCAAGCACCCGCTTCACACGCGGAGTGAACGAGAGATGACCGGACACGTCGGCCGATTCGTCGATGGTGACAACCTGTCGGATGGCCTGCACGACGGCGTCGTATTTCACGTTCAGACGTTCGAGCGCCTGCGCCGCAAGCCCTTCCTTTTCCTGGATAAGGCCCAGCAAGATGTGCTCTGTGCCAACGTAGGGCTGATGGAGGTTGCGAGCCTCGTCTTGAGCCAACACGAGCACCTTGCGCGCCTTATCGGTGAACTTGTCGAATGACATGCGTCCTCGTTTCTCGCAAGGTAAATAGCTGATTTGCGACTCATACTAGCACTCTTGTCAAGCGAGTGCTAATGCAGAGCGGATACGTATACATACTACAGAAAAGCCGCCTTCGGACACACGGTCCAAGGCGGCTTTTCGAGCTAGCACGAATTCTCTAGTACAGCTTCGCGCCTGCAGGGATGCGATCGCTCACCATGAGGAGGTTCAGGCGCTCCTCGGTGGTTTCGTCGTCGATCTTCTCCTCGTGCACGGCGGAAAGGAGCATGCCGCAGGAAGCGATGCCCATCATCTTGCGCGGCGGCAGGTTCAGGATGGCGACGACCGTCTTGCCAACGAGCTCCTCGGGCTCGTAGTACGCGTGAATACCCGACAAGATGATGCGATCTTCGCCTGTGCCGTCGTCAAGCGTGAACTGGAGCAGCTTTTTGCTCTTGGGCACGGCGACGCATTCCTTCACCTTCACCGCGCGGAAGTCCGACTTGCTGAAGGTGTCGAAATCGACCTGTTCCTCGAACAAAGGCTCGATGACGACCTTCGAGAAGTCGATCGGCTCGGGTGCGGCCTCCTCGGCCTTCGAGGGAGCAGCGACGCGGGCAGCCGCAGCCGCGGCTTTGCCGGCGCTCGGAGTCTCGTCTCTCATATGGGGGAAGAGCAGCACATCGCGAATGGTCGCGGAGTCGGTAAGCAACATCGTCAAGCGGTCGATGCCCACGCCCACGCCGCCCGCCGGCGGCATGCCGTATTCGAGCGCGCGGATGTAGTCGGCGTCGAAGCCCATGGCCTCGTCGTCGCCCATATCCTTCGCCTCGACCTGCGCACGGAAGCGTTCGGCCTGGTCAACCGGGTCGTTCAGCTCGCTGAAGGCATTGGCGTACTCATGCCCGCAGATGAAGAGCTCGAAACGCTCGGTGAGCTCGGGGTTGTCGGCCTTCTTCTTCGCGAGCGGGGAGATCTCGAGCGGATGGTCGCACACGAAGGTGGGCTGCACGAGCTTCTCCTCGGCAACGGCCTCGAAGATCTCGCTGATGAGCTTGCCCTTGCCCCAGGCGTCTTCGGCATGACCGCCGTTCTTCTCCAAGACGGCGACGAGCTCCTCGCGCGTGCGGTCGAAGGAGACTTCCTCGCCCGCGTACTCGCTTGCAAGCTCCATCATAGTGGCGCGACGCCAATCGCCCGACAGATCGATGTCGATGCCCTGGTAGGTGACCTGAAGCGTACCGCACGCCTCCATGGCAGCGGCCTGGATGAATCCCTGCGTGAGATCCATCATGCCGTCGAGGTCGGAGAACGCCTGGTAGGCCTCCATCGTGGTGAACTCGGGGTTGTGGTACGGGTCCATGCCCTCGTTGCGGAACTGGCGACCGATCTCGAAGACCTTCTCGAACCCGCCGACGAGCAGGCGCTTGAGCGGCAGCTCGGTCGCGATGCGCAGGAAGTAGTCGCGGTCGAGCGCGTTGAAGTGCGTGACGAACGGCTTCGCGTTCGCGCCGCCCAGGATGGGATGCAGAAACGGCGTCTCAACCTCGAAGAAACCCTGCTGCTCCATATAGCGGCGAATGGCGGCGACGATCTTGAAGCGCTTCTCGAAGACCTGTTTCACCTCGGGGTTCATGACGAGGTCGACGTAGCGCTGGCGATAGCGCGTCTCCTTGTCGGCGAGGCCGTGGAACTTTTCAGGCAGCGGACGCAGCGACTTCGACAGCAGCTCGAACGCGGTGACGGCAACGGAAAGCTGGCCGCGCTTGGTGCGCATCATGGTGCCGTGGATGCCGATCCAGTCGCCCACGTCGAGGTCCTTCATCTTGGCGAAAACGTCCTCGCCGAGCGCGTTGATGCGGCAGAAGAGCTGGATGTCGCCGGTAGCGTCGCGCAACTCGAGGAACATGATCTTGCCCTGCAGGCGCTTGGCCATGATGCGTCCAGCGACATCGACCTCGTCCTCGGTCGAGGCGCCGTCTTCGAGTTCGGCGTACTTCTCGTCGAGCTCGGCCAGATGATGCGAATAGTGGAACGCGTGGCCGTAAGGGTTTTCGCCCGCTTCGATCAGCGCTGCGCGCTTCGCCTTGCGCACCTCGATCGGGTCGTCTTCGATAACTTGGTTGGTGGTTTCGTCAGCCATATCTGTCCTTTTCGCCGCTTTGGAAGGAAACTCGCGTATCGCCGAAGAGTCAGCGAGCGGGGTTCTGGCGAGTGCAGATGGCGTGAAAAGATTCCGACGCGCACTTCGGCGCGCGAGGAATCTTTGGAGCGACAGCTGCGCCGCCAAAACCCCGCGCAGCGTCGACGATTTCGGCCGCCGTCAGGCGGCCGAAACCTTAGTGCTCGATGTTGATGATCTTCATCTTGATGACGCGGCCGGTTGGGCCGGTGGTCTCGATCTCGTCGCCCTTCTTGTTGCCGAGAAGGGCCGCGCCGACCGGGGATTCGTTGGAGATCTTGCCAGAAGCGACGTCGGCCTCCGCGCCGCCCACGATGGTGAAGACGCGCTCGCGACCGCCCATATCGACGGTGACGGTGGAGCCGATGGTCACCTTGGAGGAGCGCTTCGACGCCTCGACGACGGTCGCCTCGGAGAGAATGCGGCCGATTTCGGCGATGCGGGCTTCCATCATGCCCTGCTCGTTCTTCGCGTCGTCGTATTCGGAGTTCTCGGAGATGTCGCCGAATTCGCGAGCGATGCGGATGCGCTCGCCGACCTCGGCGCGCTTCTCGGTTTCGAGGTAGTGCAGCTCGTCTTCGAGCTTCTGACGACCTTCCGGCGTGAGGATGTAGTTGCTGTCTGCCATGTTGATCTTCCCTTCTTGCGCGAAAACGACGCCCTCGAAGGCGCCCGATTCGCTTGTCTCACAAAACCCTAAGGGGCCATATCATACGAAAATGCGGCGCGCGCTTTTCGTCGAAGCGCGCGCCGCAGAACTCTCGGTTTCGGAAAAGAGGTTACTCGCTCTTCTTCTTGACGGTCTTCTTGACCTTCTTCTTGGCGGGCTTTTCCTCTTCCTCCTCTTCGACTTCTTCGTCGTCCTCTTCGTCTTCGGCTTCTTCGATTTCCTTCTTGTCCTTCTTGCCGGCGCCCATGCCGTCGCGCAGGTTCTTCACGGTTTTGCCGAGCGCGCTACCGAGCTTCGGGAGGTTCTTCGGCCCGAAGATAAGGAGAATGACGGCAAGGATGATGAGCAGTTCCGGCGTGCCCATGCCAAAGATCTTCATACGTTCCTCCAGAGGTTTCGCTAAGCGGCGCACATCGCGCGCTTATCTATGTAGTTCGCACTGGGCTGAAAGGGTACCACATCTGGGGAAAAACGGCG
>CAKUIV010000047.1 GCA_934661105.1 uncultured Ellagibacter sp.
AGCCATTGCGATCGCTGTGGCTGCGACCCGATCCGGCGTTGTTGGAGCGACTATGATGTGCTTCGTGATGCTGGTTGTTGCCTTCAGGCATGGTGTACCGTCCATTCTCCATCGTGCCCGCGCAGCGCAGCAGCACCCGCCGCGAACGCCTGGGCATCCATTTCCTTCTTTCCGTCGGGTTTCAGGCGGAATATCTCAAGCGCGCCGTCGGCGCAGCCGAAAAGCAGCCGTTTCGCCGCATAGCGAACGCGCCCGGGCAGAAGCCCTTCGGCCGCCGCGAGCGCGGCTTCGTCGTGCGACGCGGGAACCGCGTCGATGATCGTCGCACCGCGTCCGAGCACGGTGCATTTCGAGGGGTGCGCGGCGCTTGACGCGCGCACGCGGCGCGAAAGCATCTGCACGTCGAGATCGGGATTCAAATCAAGCTCGCCCTTCGAGATCTTGTGAGCATAGGTGGCGTCCGTTTCCTTTTGAACCACCCAGCGCTCGACGCCGTGAACCAAGCGCATGATCGCCGTGAGAAGCGCCTGGGAGCCGAGATTGGCAAGCTCGTCGGAGAGCTCCGTCGACGTCTTCTCCTCGATGGGGAGCGTGCGGCATACGCAGTACGGGCCGGTGTCGAGGCCTTCCTCCATGCGCATGATGCACACGCCCGTCTCCTCATCGCCGGCGATGATCGCATGCTCGATGGGGGCGGCGCCGCGCCAACGTGGAAGAAGGGACGCATGGACGTTCAGGCAGTGGTACGTAGGGCATTCGAGAACGTCGCTCGGCAAGATCATGCCGTAAGCGGCGACGACGATGAAATCGGGCTTGTACGCCTCGAGCGTCGCGATGACGTCGGGGTCCTTGAAGGTGGTCGGTTGCTGCACCTCGATGCCTCGACGAACCGCGACCTCCTTGACCGGCGACGGCACGAGCTTCTTTCCGCGTCCGCGAACGGCGTCGGGCCTGGTATAGGCCGCAACGACGTCGTATTGTTCGGCAAGGTCGTCGAGGATCGTCGCCGCGAAATCTGGCGTGCCCATGAAGACGATGCGCATTCAATCTACCTCGATCGAGGTATCGCCGGGTTTCGCGCCCTGCTTTTTGGCCTCATCGTAGGCTTCAAGCGCGCGGATACGCGTCAGAGGGTCGCAGCTCTCGAAGAGCGTCCGGCCGTTCAAGTGGTCGATTTCGTGCTGGAGGCATCGGCCGAGCAAGCCGTCGCCCTCGATTTCCCACATCTCACCGTCGAGATCGTAGTAGCGCACGCGTGCCCAGGGTTGACGCGAGATAGGAACGGTGACGCCGGGGCAGGAAAGGCAGCCCTCCCCTTGGGTTTCAGGTTCGCCCTTGAGCTCGACGATTTCCGGATTCACGAGCACGATCGGGTTTTGCTCCTCGGAGTCGTCGACGTCGATGACGATGATTCGCTTCGTGACGCCCACCTGCGGTGCGGCAATACCGCAACCGTTGTTGTGATACATTGCACGGGCCATCTGCTTGGCGAGTTTTTTCAGGCTTCGGTCTCCCGGTGTGCACGGCTCGCACACCTGGCGAAGCGTCGGGTCGGGTGCTATGACGATACTAACCACGTTGCCACACGTCCTTTATTCGATTCGCTGCCGCCTTCGAGCACCATTGCCCGAAGCGCGTTTTATTGAAGTGCCGACCATTGTGAATGCGCTGCGGCCGTCTGTCCACAGAAAACGCCTGCTTGAACGGCAAACACACACAAATAGCGGGCGTCTGGGCGAAATGCCGCGCGCCCCGGACGCCCGCCGCCAAAATCACGAGACGCCTTATCGGGCGTCGAGCGCGGAGTCAGCCGCGTCGTCGACGACGACTTCCTTAAGCGATGCGGCAAGGCCGGCGATGCCCTGGATGTCGGACGGGATGATGAGCTTCGTGGCGCGCCCATCGGCGACGCTCTTGAGCGCCTCGAAAGCCTGCAGCGTGAGAACGGCTTGATCGGCGCCGGCTTCACGCACCATCGCGATGCCCTCGGCTGTGGCCTGCTGCACCTTGCGGATAGCCTCGGCTTCGCCTTCCGCCTCGCGGATCCTCTTCTCCTTGTCGGCCTCGGCGGCGAGGATGACGGCCTGCTTGTCGGCCTCGGCGGAAAGGATCTGCGCCTGCTTGTTGCCTTCGGCGACGGTGATGGCGCTCTGCTTCTGGCCTTCGGCGAGCAGAACCGCCTCGCGCTTCTCGCGTTCGGCCTTCATCTGCTTTTCCATGGCCTGCTGAATCGCGGCCGGCGGCGTGATGTTCTTCACCTCGACGCGGTTGACTTTGATGCCCCAGGCGTCGGTCGCCTCGTCGAGGATCGCGCGCATCTTCGCGTTGATCGTGTCGCGCGAAACGAGCGTCGTGTCCAGGTCAAGCTCGCCGATGATGTTGCGGATGGTCGTCGCGGAAAGGTTCTCGATGGCGACGATGGGATTCTCGACTCCATAGCAGAAAAGCTTCGGGTCCAAAATCTTGAAGAAGACCACCGTGTCGATCGAGATGGTAACGTTGTCCTTCGTGATGACGGGCTGCGGCGGGAAGTCGAAGACCTGCTCTTTGAGCGAGATCCCCATACGGACGCGATCGATGAAGGGGATTTTCACGTGGAGGCCGTTTCCCCAGGTGGTAAGGTACGAGCCTAAGCGCTCGACGATAGCCGACTCGGCCTGCGGCACGATTTTCACGCACGTGAGCGCGAACACGACGACGATAACGACGATAACGATGAGAAACGTGAGAAGCGATGGCATGGGTTTTCCTTTCGATGAGGGGAATGCCCTATGCGGGCCTGACGATGAGCGTGATGCTTTCCTGCGACTCGACGACGACAGGCGATCCAACCTCGATCGGCGAGCCGTCAACGCTTCGGGCAGCCCACGTCATGTGGTCGGGAAGCTCGACGCGACCGGCAAGCCTCGCATTGTCGATTTTCTCGCAGACGACGCCGCGCTGGCCCACCACCGTCGGTTCGGCTGCCTGACCGCGCACGCGGTACTTCGCGAACACGGGGCGAAGCAGGATAAGACAGAGAACGGAGACGACGAGGAACAGGGCGACTTGCACGACAAGACTTGCGCCGAGCAGGTCCGCGACGAACGCCACGAGCGCGCCGACGACGAACCACAGCGTGATGAGCCCGAGCGAGAGCGCCTCGACGAGAGCCGCCGCAATCGCGACGACGAGCCAGAGAACGGGGGTTGGAAACATTTCGAGCCTCCTTGCCTGAACGCGTGCCCCGAGTATACCAGCACTCCCACCGCCTCGAGATGAAATCGGGACGGACGCCGACCGGGATATTTCGCTTACCGCTTAGTTTTGCCAGAAAAGTTGAATTTAGGGTAGGACTACCGTCATCGAACCCTTCAGTGGTTGATTTTATACCCCAAATTAGACTGTAATGGGGTAAATCGCAACTCGGTCACGGCATCGCAGTGATGCCATCTACCCTAAATTCAACTTTCCTGGCGCAAACAGCCTAGGGGCCACATTTCGGAAGCGGCTCTCAACGTCCAGACTCGGCGATGACTGCTGGCGGAATCGGCCCGCTTACACCTCGTGGTAGAGCGGTTTGTGCGCACGGCGCTTCGCGACGAGCTCCTTTTGCATGGCGGTCACGCACTCGAAGAGGAAGTCGTACTCCTCGCTTCCCCGCTTCGACTCGTCGGCGAGCTGGGCGCGAAGGCCGGCGATGGCGTCCTCGGCATCGCCGATGGCAAGTTCCTCGGCGACGAAGCGGGCGACGTCTTCGGCAGGGGCGCTCGTCTGCACGGACGAGGTAAGGATGCCCGCCGCCTTCGGGAACGAGAGCGCCGCCTGCGACACCACTTCCGACGCGCTCGCAGCGGGGTTTTCCGCAAGCACATCGAGTATGCTCCCGGCAAGACGCGAATGAACCTCGTCATGCCACTGCGTCTGCGCAAGCGCGTCGGCGTGAGAAAGCGCGAGAAGCGGATGCTGGGCGACGACGCTTAAGAATTCGCGCTCGAGCTTCAAGCGGTTGAGCTCCGTCTTCGTGAGCGCTCGGCGAACGGGGCGAGCCGCCGGCTCCTGCCCCGCGCCCGCCTGCACCCCCTGCGCGCCATCGGCGCCCGCATCGCGCTGTCTCACAGGGGGCGCAAGACGGGTAAGCTGTTCGAGCACGTCCTGCTCGCGAGCGCGCGTGCGCCCGGCGATTTGAATCGCGTAGTCCTTCGCGAGCAGGGAATCCTTGATGGGCGCAAGCACGGAAAGCGCGTCGGCAAGCGCCGCCGAGCGCCCTTCGGCCGTCGACAAGTCGTGAGCGGAAAGCCTGCGGTCGATACCGTATCTCAGGAGCGGTTGCGCGTTTTCGAGCAGCGCATGGAGCTCACCTGCCCCGTGCGCAGCCATGAACTCGGCGGGGTCGAGGTTGTCGGGAAGCGTGACGGCGCAAAGTTCGATGCGCGTTCGGCCCGCTTCGGGCGTCATACTGGAGTCGATGAACTCGAGCGCGCGGTCTGCAGCCTTCTGACCTGCGGCGTCGCCATCGAAAAGATAGACTATCTTCTTCTGAGCGTGACGAGCGAGCACGCGGATGTGGCGCATGGTGAGCGCGGTGCCAAGCGTCGCGACCGCGTTTTTGACCCCGCCTTCGTGCAAAGCGATAACGTCGGTGTACCCTTCGCATACGATTGCGACGCCGGTCGACGCCATGGTCGATTTCGCCTGATCGAGCCCGTAGAGCACCTGCGATTTATGGAACAGGGGCGTTTCCTGGGAATTCAGGTACTTCGGCTCGCCCGAACCGATGACGCGCCCGCCGAAGGCGATGCACTCGCCCGCAACGTCGTTGATCGGGAACATGATGCGGTCGTAGAACCGATCGCGCAGCTTGCCGTCGCGCGATCGGGAGCACACATTCGCCTCGATAAGCTCGTCGGGCTTGAAGCCCATGCCCGTGAGCTTGCGCGTGAGCTCGCCGCGACCGGGAGCGAATCCGAGGTTCCACCGATTGGGGACGTCGCCGCCGAGCCCGCGCCCGGCGAGATAGTCCCGCGCGCTCGACGCCGCGGGGGACGGGTTGCGCATAAGCTGGATATGATAGAACTCCGCCGTCGCCTTGCAGATGTCCTTCAGGCGCGCCTTGCGGGATAACGAGGGGCCGGGTTTGCCGCCGACTTCGGTGATCTCGATGTGGGCGCGCTCGGCGAGATGGCGCACCGCTTCGGGGAACGTGAGGTCTTCGGCTTTCATGATGAAGCCGAAGACGTCGCCGCCTTCCCCGCAGCCGAAGCAGTGCCACAGCTGCAGCTCGGGGTCGATCTTGCATGAAGGCGTCTTCTCGTTGTGAAACGGGCAACAACACCAGAAATCGCGACCACGCTGTTTCACGGGTACGCGCTCGCCGATCACCGCGACGATGTCGCTCGCGTCGCGGACCTTCTGGATGTCCTCGTCGCTGATCCTTCCTCCAGCCAAGGCACGCGCCGCCTATTCGCCGCGCTCTGCGCGTGCGCCCGATGCCGCTTTGCCTTCGCGAGCGCCCTTCGTGCTCGAAGACGAACCCTTCTTCTCGAGCCGGCGCGCAGCCTGGCGCACGTATTCCGGCACGTCCCATTCCTTGTCCTGAAGCTTCAGGAGCAGCACGGCAGCGGCGGTGCGCTGCGACAAGCGCACGCACCCCACCTTGCCGTCCGCGAACTCGCGCGCGAAGATGACGCGCGCAGGCAGCACGGCAGCACCGACCGATGCGCCGACCGCACCGAACACGGTGGTGAACGCGTTCACCTCGGCCGTCGAAACCGAAACGTAGGCTCGGGTGATGAGAATAAGGACGGTGCACGCAACGGCGAGTCCCACGACTGCATAGCAGAAGGCGCGGCCCGAATCGTTCTTGCCGCATACAACCGTGGCGATGATAAGGGACGCGAGCAGGGAAACGACCGTGAGGACGTTGCCGTAGCCCGTAAGCGGCCCGACCATGATGAGCACGGCGCACACGATGGCGACGACGAGCGCCGGTGCGAGGACCTTCTTCGCGATGTCGGCGCGCGTTATCTCTTCCTCGGCGTAGAGCACGCGCGTGCGAACCACCTTGCCGTGGGGCCAGCGGAACGTGCCCGTCTTATGTTCGCGCCCGACACCTGAAAGCTCGTCGATCTTCGCCGCAAGGACGCCTATAAGCCCCACCGCCACGATGACGGCGAGGATGATGAGAACCCAAGGCATCGCTTCCCCTTTTCGTTATCCGGCAATCGCCGGTTCGTACCATGTCATACGCTCTACATGGTATCACGACCTCGCCGTCCGACGCGGCGCAAGATAGCCGCGAGGCACGCGGCCGATACAACGCACACAGGCTGGTACAATGGCGGGTGAAACAAGCGAAAGGCACGGTCATGCAAACGCAGTCGATCCCCTATCTCACCCTCCGTCCGGAAATCGAGAAGAGCATCCGGGAAGACAATCGCCTCGGACGCGAAAGCCCCTGGCGCTGCGACGACGCCCGCGTGCTCCGTCGCGAAGAGAACCCGCACGACGAGGCGACCGTGATGCGGCCGGCCTTCGCGCGCGACATCGAGAAGATCATGAACGTGCCCGCCTACAACCGCTACGCCGGCAAAACCCAGGTCTTCTCGCTCGTGGAGAACGACGATATCTGTCGGCGTGGGCTCCATGTGCAGCTCGTGAGCCGCATCGCGCGCAACATCGGACGTCTGCTCGGGTTGAACTGCGAGCTCATCGAGGCGATCGCGCTCGGCCACGACGTGGGGCACACGCCGTTCGGCCACGCAGGCGAACGGTTCCTCTCGGCCTGCTATCACGAGCGCACGGGGCGCTATTTCAATCACAACGTGCATTCGGTGCGCGTGCTCGATCAACTCTACCGTCGCAACCTGAGTTTGCAGACGCTCGACGGCGTGCTCTGCCATAACGGCGAGTTCGCACAGCAGGTGCTGAAAACGGGAACGACGCGTTCGTTCGACGAGCTCGACGCGCTCGTCGAGGCATGCGTGGCCGACGAGCGCACGATCAAGACGCTGCGTCCCTCCACTCTCGAGGGATGCGTCGTGCGCGTGGCCGACATGATCGCCTACATCGGCAAGGATCGCCAGGATGCGATCGACATGGGCGCGATCGAGGGCTACGAGGGCTTCGAGACGACGGTGATGGGAACGCGAAACGCGCAGATCATCAACAACCTCACGGTCGACATCGTGAACGAAAGCTACGGACGCGACCGAATCGCGCTTTCAGAGGAGATGTTTTGCGACCTGAAACGCGCGAAACGGCAGAACTACGAGCTCATTTACAACCGCGAGGGGCTCGCCACGAAAAGCGGCCCGACGATAGCCGGAATGTTCGAGGAAATGTACGAGCGCCTGCTCACCGACCTTCTCGCCGGAAACGAGGAGTCGGCGGTGTTCAAGCATCACGTCGACTACCTCGCGCAGAAGTCGTTCTCGCTTTCGCGGGAAGGCTACGTGAACGGCACGGAGCCGAACCAGATCGTCGTCGACTACATCGCCTCGATGACCGACGACTACTTCATGGCGCTCTACCGTGCGCTTTTCCCCGAAAGCGATCACGCCGTCTCTCTCAGGGGCTACTGCGCCGATTTGGCGTAAGGACGCACGCGAGGGGGGTCGCACGCGATCCGGCTAGCCCTCGAACCCAAGGTCGAGGACGAGCGAATCGCCGTCGGCGGCAGAGGTCGCCAGCTCGTCGCAACGCTCGTTTTCGGGGTGGCCCGCATGCCCCTTCACCCAGACGAACGTCACCTCATGGGGCTTTTTCGCCTCGAGCAGCCGTTTCCACAAATCGGAGTTCTTCACCGGCTCCTTCTTCGCATTCTTCCACCCGCGCTTGAGCCAGCCGTCGACCCAGTGCTGGTTGAACGCGTTCACCACGTATTGGGAGTCCGAATGGACCTCGACCGTGCAGGGGCGCTTGAGCGCCTCGAGCGCGACGATGACGCCGAGAAGCTCCATGCGGTTGTTCGTCGTGGTGGCGAACCCTTGGGAAAGCTCGCGTTCGTGAAGCTCGCCTTTCGAGTCGATGAACTGGAGGATCGCGCCGTACCCTCCGCGCCCGGGGTTGCCGCGCGAAGCGCCGTCGGTGTAGATGGTGACGTGCATGGAAACCTTTCCGTGATGCGATTGCAAGAAGGCCGGGCCCCGACAACCTCGGGACCCGGCCTTCAAACGATACCCTAACGCGTGCGATTGCGCATGCCGCGTCGAGCAGAAGCTACAAATTGTACGAACGCGACGAATGCATGCTGAGCGCGATCGTCGAGGCGTTGTGCAGAAGCGAGGACGTCTGCGGCGTGATGACGCCGCCGATGCCGCCCGCAAGCAGCGCTGTGTTGATGCCGATCGTCTGGGCGAAGGTGCTGTCGAGACGATCCATGAGGCTTTGCGAAAGCTTGCGCATCTTGACGAGCGATTGCAGATCGCCCTGCGTGAGCGTGATGTCGGCCACCTCCTTGGCGATGGCCGTGCCCTGCCCCATCGCAACGCCGACGGTGGCCGCGGAAAGCGCGGGCGAGTCGTTCACGCCGTCGCCGACCATGACAACCTTGCGGCCCTGGGCCTTCAGGTCCTCCACGACCGCATGCTTGCCTTCGGGAAGCATGTTCGCGCGGAATTCGGTGATGCCGGCAGCGTTCGCGATGCGCTCGGCGGTTTTCTCGTTGTCGCCGGTGAGCATGACGATGTGCTCGAACCCAAGTTCGCGCAGTTCCGACACGGCCTGCGCCACGCCCGGCTTGAGCGGATCCTCGATGCCGATGACGCCGACGAGGTCGCCGTCGACCGCGAGGAAGAGCGGGGAGAGCCCCTGGGTCTTCTCGTCGATCAGCGCTTGTTGCTCGTCGGACACGATGACGTTTTCGTCCTCGACGACGAAGTGCTTCGAGCCGATGACGACGCGCTTGCCATCAAGCGAGCTCGCGATGCCGTGCGCGACGATGTACTCCACCGCCGCATGGCGCTCACGATGCTCAAGACCCTGTTCGGCAGCGGCGCGGACGACGGCGCGGGCAACCGGATGCGGGAAGTGCTCCTCGAGGCACGCGGCGAAGCGCAGAACCTCGTCTGCGTCCCACCCGTCAAGCGGAAGCACGCACTTCACCTCGGGGGTCGCCTCGGTCAAGGTGCCCGTCTTGTCGAACACGATGGTGTCGGCTGCGGCGAACGCCTCGAAATGTTTGGACCCCTTCACGGTGAAGCCCGCCTTGGCGGCTTGGCTCATCGCCGAGAGCACGGAGATGGAGCCGGTGAGCTTGAGCGCGCACGAGTAGTCGACCATAAGCGCAGCCGAGGTCTTCACGAGGCTCTTCGTGGTGAGGGCCACGATGCCGGCAAGCAGGAAGTTCCATGGGACGATGCGGTCGGCCAAACGCTCGCGCTTGGTCTGCGCATCGGACTTCAAGCTCTCCGACATCTCGACGAGCGACACGATCGAACGAAGCTTCGTCTCGCCCGAGGCAGCGCGAACGCGAACGAAGATCTCGCCCTCCTCGACCGCCGTGCCGGCGAACACGTCGTCGCCGACCGTGCGCTCGACGGCCAGGGGCTCGCCGGTGAGCGTGGACTGGTTCACCATCGCCACACCGCGTTCGACCACGCCGTCGACGCAGACGGGCATGCCGGTTCGGACGGCGATGAGATCGCCCGACTTCAGCTCGGCAACGGGCGTCATGATCTCCTCATCGCCCACGACGAGCTGGGCGTTTTCGGGAGTTCCGAGCAGCGAGTAGATGAGCTGGTTCTCGGAGCGGGCGCGCGTGTAGTCCTCAAGCGTCTCGCCCAGATCGAGCAGGAACATGGTCGATCCAGCGGTCATGAAATCGCCCTTGACGAACGAGATGCCGATGGCCGCGGCGTCGAGCACGGGCACGTCGAGCTTGCCCTTCGCGAGCGAGCGCAAAGCGGCGAACAAGAACGTGCGGTAGTGCCATACGGTGAACGCGGTGCGGATCGGCGCCGGGAGGAACCAGCGGCGCGCGTAATGCGAGCCGACGAGCCAGGCGATGTCCATGAGCAGCGAATGGGTGCGCACGGAAAGCGCCGTCGGGCACGAGGAACGGGCCTTGTCGATGGCGGCCGCATCGATCGCCTCCATGGCGGCAAGCACCGCGGTACGGCCCTCTTGCCCGCCATGATAGGAAACGGCGAGCGAGCCGATGCGCGGGTACACCTTCGCCTCATCCGCGAACGGGCAGGCGAGCATGACCGACTCGAGCGCATCGACGTCGCTTTCGGGCACGTGCCCGTACAGCTTCACGCGCACGCGCCCTGGGATTTCATGGTCAATCGAGCATTTCATGGGAGTTACTTCGCCGCTTCAGCGGTTTGCGCCTCGGCCTTCTCGTTCTGAGAGAGGTTGATGTAGTTGGCTTCGGCCATGATGTCGTCGACCTGAGCCTTCGCCTGCTCGACGATGTTCTGGTAGCCCTGCTTCACCTGCAGTCCCTTGGCAACGCCCTGAACGTAGCACTTCTTGGCGGTCTTGGAAGTAAGGGCCTTGAGGCCGAGCGTGCCGGCGAGGAAGCCGGAACCGACGAGCAGCGCGTTGAACGTTTTCTTCTCCATGATAAGCATCCTTTCGATTGGCGGGTAGTTCGAAGCGAACGTAGTCGCGTCGAACTTCTTCGCCCGTTAGATTACTGCAAACAATTGGTAAAGGCGATACCGGACGGCAGCTATTACAAAAAGTGTTCATCCGTAAGAAGCAGAAAACTGCGCAGGATTGTTCACATGATTATATTATGACATGTTCATGCGATGAGCAGGTGCTTTGCAAAGCTGAAGGACACGAGTGCCCGAACCGAAGGGCGGCAAACGACCTGCCAGCTGAGACGAAAACGACCCATGGAGCGCAGGTGCCCTACACGTCCGCCTCGCACAGGTCGATCAGCTCTTGACGGCTATGGACGCCGCATTTCGCATAAATCCGGCGCAAATGGGTGTCGGCCGTGCTTTTGGAAACGCAAAGTTCCGCCGCGATGCGCTCGGCCGTTCGCCCTTTAAGGGCAAGAGGCAGCACCTCGGTTTCGCGAGGGGAAAGCGCCGCGCGTCGCGCGATCGCCGTGCATATCTCCTCGAAGCGATCGACCTTCGTGGCCGCCACGGTAAGCGCGCTGAAATCCTGCTCGGTGAAGAGAAAGAGGTACGCCACGAGCGCGCCGAGCCCCGCAAGCGCGACCATGAGGCTTTCCGACTCGCCTTTCACGCACACGATATCGATCGCGTTCGCAAGAGCGATGCCGATGAACTCGCCCGCGAACAAGGCGGCGTAGCCGCGCGAGAATATCCTCGCTGCGTCGATGTTGCCAAGCCTCGTCATCACGAGGAAAAGCGCGCCGAGCACCACCATCACCGACAGGAAGCCCGAAACGACGACCGCCTCGCCGGGAACGCCCATGCCTTCAAGAACATCGACGAAGAGAAAGCCCCCGAGCAGGAGAAGCGCGGCGAGGCGATAGGCGCCGTCGATCGGCCCTTTGCCCGCACCTTGCGCGACTTCCCTGCCCTTCGACACGATGAGCGCGCCGATGTCGAAAAGAGACGGATCAGCCGCATCCTTGCGAACACCACCGGCGCGACCGGCGGGTTCGACCACCTGCAAAGCCGCGATGCAGTACAAGATGAAAAGAAGGAACGTCACGGGAAGCGATGGGGTCGATGCCATCCCAGGGTCGGATCCGAACGTGAGCATGATGCCGGTCGCCGCGCCGTAAAGCGCCGTTCCCGCGAAGATGCGGTCGGTGAAGCGCGAAAGCTCACCGCGGGACGCATTCGCGTCGTCGTTCGAGCCGGACGCAGCTGGGCGATCGTTTTCGCTCGAACCCTCAGCGCGCAAGGATCCGGGCACGCCGATGCGCAGAAGCGAAAGGGCGCTCACGACGGGCAGTGCAGACAAAAGCAGCTCCGATCGGGGAACATACGGCATAAGGCCCGCCCCCACGACGAAGCAGACGGCAGCGCCGAGCGCCGAGCCGATAAAGAAGATGGGGACTGAATGCTCGATAGGAACCGACCCGAGGGCTCGCCCCCACATCGCCACAACGAGCGAGCACGGGAAACCGAGAAGCGCGCCTTCGGCAACCATGGCGATCGCGCCCGATTCCGAAACGAGACACGAAACGACGAAGGCCGCCGCGAGAACGATCGAGCATACGAGAAGCGAGCGCTTCGAGAGAAGAGAACGCTCGAGCGAGGAGGACGCGCGGACGATCAGAGCGAACGCGCAGGCCATGAAGAGAAGCATGCACGCGATGTCGCCCCGCTCGAAGCGGACGATGCCCAAATCGAGCATGCGGTTCGGGCCGATGTAGAGAAGCGACACGATGAAGCCCTGAAGGCATGAGAAGCCGCAAATCGCCCGCCGTGCGAAAACGACGCTTTCCCGCTTCTCCGCCACGCAACGCCCCTTCGCTTTCCAACGTTTCCAGCGCGTCGCTTACGCTCGACGCGCATTCCTTTCAGATTCCATGATACCAGCAGGATGCCCCCAAAAAGGAAAGGCACACAGGTTGTAGGGCCTGCGTGCCTCATGGGAAGGTAAGTTGAAAGGTTGGCGGCGTTACGCGACGGATTTCTTGACGACGCGCTTCTTGGCGGGCTTTTCCGCCGGTTCCTCGTCGGCGTCGTCGAGCTCGGCGGTTTCCTTCACGGCCGCTGCGTCATCGTCTGCAGCCTCCGCGGCCTCCTTTTTATTCGAGCCCAGGCCTTCGCGGAGTCCCTTCACCGACTTGCCGATGGCACTGCCGAGCTTCGGGAGGTTCTTCGGCCCGAAGATGAGAAGAACGACGACGAGGATGATGAGAAGCTCGGGGGTTCCCATGCCGAGGATTTTCATGTTGCGCTCCTTTATGCGATTGCGTTTCGTCTGACGCCCCGAAGTATCGCGGCAACCGGCAGCACAGACCATCGTGCAAACACATGATTTTGCCCGCATGACAAGAAAATCCTCTTGTCATGTATTTACGTGACAAGAGGATAATACCTGCTCAAAAGCTTGAAAAGCGATATGAGCCTATAGATTGTCGCGAACCCAGGAAATGTTCGACATGATAGCGGCGATAAGCTCGTCGACATCGTCGA
>CAKUIV010000048.1 GCA_934661105.1 uncultured Ellagibacter sp.
TTCGAAACCGTTGCCGAGGACGAGGCGATCAAGCTGAACGGCGATTACCTCGATATCGCGCGCGGCAAGGCGGACTCGTCGGAAGGGGCTGCGGAAAGCGCGAATCCATTCGCGCCGAAAAAAGCCTACGCGGCGGAGGCGGATGGACAGGAAGGCGCGAAAGGCGACGCAGACTCAAGCGACGAAGACATCGTCGAAGGCTACCCCGAAATCGAGCTTCCGCCCTCCTCCCCCTATGCGGATATCGACCCCAGCGACGGCGCTGACGAAGAAAGCGACGCGGATCCGGTGGCGTTTCCTCCCGCAAACGACGGCGCCGACGTCATCATCGAGGACATCCTCATCGACGGGTTGAAAAAGCTTGGGAAGGCAGCGCTCGACAAGGGGATGGACTACGGCAAGAAGTCGTTCATGAGCATCGTGTTCGGCGAGGGAGAACAGAAAGACGGCATCACGCGCAAACTCGACGAGATCAACGGCAAAGTCGATGAGATCAACGAGAAACTCACCCAACTCATCAAGATGTTCAAGGATGAGCAGTACTCGAAGCAGTTAGATTCCTACACGATGAATTGGGGATCGAAGGCAAGAGCCGCGATCGATTCGTTCTCGAACGCGCTCGACGACATCGACGACACCTACCCCGACGACGAGGCGAAACGCAAGAAGGCGCGCGAGGTGTTCGCCGACGGCATCATCCTCGCGGAGAACGCGAACTACCTTGTCGACGGCATGCCGGTCTACCAGTACTTAAGCGTGCTGCGCGACCAGATCTGCAATCCATGGAACATGACGTCGACGGTGCTCGTCGAGGCATACGACGATTTGTGCGTCCTGCGTTACCGCTGGGAGCACCAAGCCTACGACCTGCGCGAGGATTTCCACGACTACGTCGCTTCCCAGTTCCTTGAGCTTGCGACGTACTATCTCGTGGCGGCCCGCACGTTTCTGGAGGTTCACGCCAACGACTACGAGAAGCTGTCCGACCCGCTCGCATACGGTCGAACCAGAAAAAACCTCAAAGGCATGTTCGGAAAAGACGTGTTCTATTACGGGAAGAGCGACAGCGACGACTACGAGATCGACGATGCCGACCCGAATTCGGAAGGCATGAACGGAGACGTTTCCGCATGCCTGGAGAAGCACGCCGTGGTGCGCCGGCCCGACAACGAGCGGCGGCTGCAGACGGAAGGCTGCGAGCTCACGTTCCTGGCAAGCACGGCGCTGGTGAAAACATGCCCCGAAGGCAAGAAGGCGCAAACGCAGTTCTTACGGGATGCCGCCGGGAACAAGGCGATCGACAAGCAGGCGATCGCCAAGCTGAAGCGCGCCTTCGGCAGCGATTTCTCCTCGCTTGACCAGGCGCTGTTCAGCGAGAACGAAGGCAACATCACGCGAGCGGCGGATGCGGCGAACGTAAAGTCGTTCGCCCTGTCGGAGCCGGTCGATCTCGTGAAGAAGGTGAGCGCCGACGCCTACTCGAAGACGACGTTCTACAAGTACAGCGTTTTCTGCGCGAACGGCAAGGGGGAGGCAAGCAAGAACCTCTTCTGCGTGGTGACGCAGCGCGACAGCGGATCGAATACGACCTGGTACGAAGTCCCTGCCCTCGCCGTGTTCGTGAAGGAGTGGGAGTAGGGGCGCTTTTGCGCGAGGCGCACGAGGAGCGCGGGCGGGCGCTTCGACGGGCGCGCCTCGCCGCAACGTTGCGAAACGGACACATCCTTTCGCGTTTGGGGCTGCTACCATAGGCACTGTTCGCATTTTCTCCAGGGAAGGACGCAGCATGCCCACACGTGACGAGCGGCGCGACGCCGCCGTGAAGAACCTCGCGCTCATGCGCGGGGCGTTCGCAAGCGAGACGAATTCGACCGTCGAGGCGGCCGTGATTTACGAGAACGGCGACGGACGGGAACTTCCCGTCGCCGAAGGCGAAGGAGAGACGACGACTTCGGTGACCACCGACTTCGCGCCGAAAGCGGTGTTTTCCGCCGAAGGCAAAACCTGCGTCGTCGACCCGTGCTCGTTCACACGCCCGGGCGGCGCCTACGAGGACGGAAGCTTCGGCCCCGAGCAGATTCTCTGCGCGGAGAGCAACCTCTATCCCGTGCTTCTCGGCTGCAAGCCCGCGTATCACCAGAAGAACCGCGGTTATTCGTCGGGCATGCTGTTCACCGACCGCGCGCTGTACCTGCCCGACGTGGCGTTCATGCGCGACGGCGCCATCCGCCGCGCCGACGTGATCGCCATCCCCGAGCCGAACCGCGCCCGCGCACTGGAAAACCACCGCTCGGAGCGCGAATGCGAGCACGCGCTCGCCGACCGCGTCGAGTCGCTTCTGCGCATCGCGGCCGCCAACGGGTGCGAGACGCTCGTGGTGGGCGCGTTCGGCTGCGGGCCGCAAGGGTTCGACCCCGCAACGTCGATCGGGCTGTTCAAAGCATGGATCGAAGCGCATCCCAGCGTCATCAAGCACATCACGTTCGCCGTGCCGCGCGCAAGCTTCGCCGCGTTCAACGAGGCGTTCGGCGAGCAGAAGGCGCCCGAGCCCAAGGTTTCCACCCCTGCCGCCGAAGCGGAGGACGACCAAGACGACCTCGACTTCGATCCCGCCGACCTGCCCGCTGGCGTGACGTTCAGGGCATAAGAGATCGCCTTGCTGCCGCGGCATCGCGGAGCGCAGCGCGGTGACAATATGTCGCTTCGTTGCGCCCCGCGCCCACCGCGCGCGAAATGCTCTACAATGGTTCGTCCGATATTTCAGCCCAAGGAGAGCGACACCATGTCAGACGAACGAGCGACCGAAAGCGCGAACGGCGCGCATACCGATTTCGACACCTTGTCGGACGACGCGGCGGATTACGCCAACGACCCGGTGTTCCTCGAAGAGCAGCAGCACCTTTCCCACGTGTACGCAACGCTGCAATCCATGGCGGGCGCGCTTGCGGCGAAGCTGCGCCGAAATGAGGACGCCGCCGCCGAGACCAAAAAGCAGATGGTCGAGGAAATCAAGCAGAACTACGGAAGCGACACCGAGGCGTTCGAAACCTACGCCGACTTCGCAACCGTGAACAGCGTCATCGACGCTTACAACCAAACCCAGGACGCCGCGGTCGAGAAGCTTTCGAATATCCGCCTGCTCACCCAGCAGCAACCCTATTTCGCGAAGGTGGCGCTCCAGTTCAAGCCGGGTGCCGCCCCGAAGGAGCTCTACATCGGCGCCGCCGGCGTGTCCGACGACGATTGTCGCCGCCTCGTGGTCGACTGGCGATCGCCCGTTGCCGAGGTGTACTACAATCAGGACACCGGTCCCACGAGCTACGTCGCCAACGGGCGCACGATCAACGTCGATTTGAAGCTGCGCCGCCAATTCGACATCGCCCGCGACGAGCTGCGCGCCTACTTCGACACCACGATCGCCATCCAAGACGAGCTGCTCCTCGCCTCGCTTTCGCGCCAACGCTCGGAGAAGATGCAGGCCATCACCTCCACCATCCAGAAAGAGCAGAACGAGGTCATCCGCCACGCCGACTGCCCGGTGCTCCTGGTGGCGGGCATCGCCGGTTCGGGCAAGACCTCGGTGCTGCTGCAGCGCATCGCGTACCTGTTCTACCAGCAGCGCGGCACGCTGCGCCCCGAAGACGTGTTCCTCATCACGCCGAACCCGGTTTTCCGCCGCTACATCGAGAACGTGCTGCCCGACATGGGCGAGCGCAACCCCGAGACGATCACGCTCGCGGAGTTCGCGCGCACGCTTCTGCCGGCGGGGCAAGGTGCCGGCAAGGCCCACGTCGACCCGAGCACGCTGTGGGCCATCGACGAGGCGATACGCACCGGGCGCTTCGAGTTCGAGCCCGGCGACTTCTGCGATATCCACGTCGGTCGCATCAGGCTCATCACCGCAGGTCAGGTGCAGCAGGTGCGCTCGAAATGGCCGCATATCGAGCCGGGTGCGCGCCTGGCGAACCTCATGCGCGAAGAGCTGGTCAAGCGCCTCGATTCGAAGCTCGCCGCGCTTGCCGGAAGCGACGACATGTTCGACGAGGTCATCTCGCTCACGCACGACGAGCAGCTCCGAACCTTCGGCGAGCCGGTGAACATCGACGACGACAAGGAGGTGCGCCGCGCCGCGCTCAAGCTCGTGAAGGCGCGCTTCGACGACGCCTACGGCATGATCGCGCGCGACGAGTGGCTCCACGTCGACCACGTGGCGAAGCGCATGCTCGGCGCGGAGAGCTTGCCGCCCGCCGCATGGCTCTACCTGAAGATGGCGTGCACCGGCCTTTCCAACCCCGATGCGCGCTACGTCATGGTCGACGAGGTGCAGGATTACTCGATCGCCCAGCTCGCCGTGCTCGCGCGCTTCTTCCCGCGCGCGCACTTCATGCTGCTCGGCGACGAGCACCAGGCGATCCGCGAAGGCGGCCTCACCTTCGACGAGGTCCGCGACGTGTTCGCGCGCCTGCGCGGCACAGTCGAGGAATGCCATCTCATGACGAGCTACCGCTCGACCCCGGGCATCACCGACCTGTTCGCCCGCCTTCTGCCCAAGCGCGAGCGCATGCAGGTCACATCGGTGCAGCGCGAATGCAGTGAGCCGCGCGTGCGCGCGTTTTCCGACGAAGGCGCCTACGCAGACGCCCTGCGCGCGCTCTTGCGCGGGGCGAAGGCGAGCGACGGCGGGCTCACCGCGGTCATCGTGCCGTGGAAACACGAGGCGGCGAAGCTCGTGAAGCTGCTCGGCGAAGACGCTCCCGCACTCGTGAGCGAAACGGGAGCGCTGCCGCCGAAGGGCGCCGTCCTGCTCACGCTGCCGCTCGCGAAGGGGCTCGAGTTCGACCACGTCATCATCCCCAACGCGTCGGCCGGGCTCTTCCCCAAGGGCGACCGCGTCGCGAGAAACCGGCTCTACACCACCATCTCGCGCGCCACGCGCGAGCTCGATGTGTTGGCCTTAGGCGAGCTCACGCCACTGCTTGCGTAGACGGAAGGCCAGGTAGATCGCATGACGACGCCGCAGTTCATCCTCGATGCGCGCAAGAAGATCGGCCACGACCCCCTTTGGCTTTCGGGCATCACGGCTTACGTGGAAGACGAAGCGGGCCGAATCCTTTTGGGGCGACGCGCCGACACAGGGCAGTGGGCGCTCGTCTACGGAATCATCGAGCCCGGCGAGGAGCCGGCGCGCGCGGCGGTGCGCGAAGTGCTGGAGGAGACGGGCGTCGCCGTGCGCCCGCGCTACCTGGCGAGCGTGAAATCGTCGCCGCAGATCGTGACGTACGCGAACGGCGACCAGTGCCGGTATCTCGATGCGCTGTTCGTCTGCGAAACGTCGGCTGAGGCTGCGACGTGCGCGCACGTCGGCGACGACGAGAGCACGGCGGTCGGATGGTTTTTACCCGACGAGCTGCCAGAACCGCTTGCCTCCTCCACCGTCGAACGGCTTGCGATCGTGCGCGAATTCAAGCGCCGCGCCGCCGAGGGAAACGCCGCCGCCCTGTTCGCGCTCTAGGACGAAGGCGCGCGGCAGGCATTCGGGAGCACACCGCCCCCACAGGCCACCGACCACCGAAGCTTGCGGGAGCGGAGGAATGGTCTGGGGCGATAAGGCGCACGGTTCGAGCGAGGGATGCACGCGGCAATCGGCGAGGCGCCGATGCGCGCGGGCGCGAACACCCGCTCTTCGCTAATCGTCCGCTTCCTGCTCTTTATGCAGGAAGCACCCTTCTTCGTGTGAGTCGATCACGCCGATGGCCTGCAGATACGCGTACACGACCGTCGTTCCGACGAACTTCATGCCGCGCTTCTTCAAATCGCGCGACACCGCGTCCGACAGCGGCGAGCTCGAAAGGCCCGTCTCGCGAAGCGTCTTCCCCTCGGTCCACGACCAGATGTAGCAGTCGAAACTGCCGCGCTCCCGCTGGATATCGCGAAATGCCTGCGCGTTCGTCACCGCGGCGGCGATCTTCAGGCGGTTGCGCACGATTCCCGCATCCTGCTGGAGCGCCGCCTTCTTCGCATCGTCGTAGGAGCATACCGCATCAAGGTCGAATCCGTCGAAGGCGCGCCGAAACGCCTCGCGCTTGTTCAAGATGCATTCCCAGCTTAGGCCCGCCTGAAAGCATTCCAAGATGAGCAGCTCGAACAACGCCCGGTCGTCATGAAGCGGCACGCCCCATTCGCGGTCGTGGTACTCCACATACCGAGGATTCCTCGGGTTCGCCCAACGGCACCGCCGCTTGCCGTCTTCCCATTCCTGCATCCGCACCCTCTTCCTCGACCGACTTCGCACGTCTAACCGGCACCGTCGCATCGTTTCGCTTTGGCACCCAGTATAGTGTCGAGCCGAGATCATGAACTCGCAAGTAGCGTGATGAGATTCGAGTGCAGGAAACGAAAGCCGGAGCTTCTCAGCAAAACACGGTGCGATAACCGACACAGCCCAAAACCTGTCACGAAATGGCATCGAGCGACGGTTCTGCAAAGGAAAGCGCAGAAAGAGAGTCCTCAATGGCAGGCTATAACGGTTTTGCAAACCTTCCACCATTGAATTCCACTTTTACGAGCGAGATAATACCCAATATAAGCGTAATTGGGTATTATTTATTTGTTAGAATCCATCTTCTATGATCTGAAGAGGGTCTTTCTCCTTGCAGAACCGGCATAGGATGCCATCGAGCGTCCGTTTCGGGGGGTGCGGTTTGCAAAAGCGTCTCAGGGTGCCATTTCGCCGGAGAAAACATGAGAGAGGAGCTGCAACGGCTTGGGCGCGGGGCGCGGGGCGCGGGGCGCGGGGCGCGGGGCGCGGAAACAGCATATCCTTTCCGTCCGGGCCCGAAAACCAGATTCCAAGAGACGCACATCTTGCGAACCCACGCGCGCCAGGCAGAATCCCAGGGAAACGCGCGCCTCATGCACCCAGGTGCGAAAGCGCACCCGCCGGCAGAAACGCGTTCGCGAGCGGGACCCCGTCGCGTTACTTCCCGCTCGTCGCGAACGCGCCCTGGCAGAAACAGACGCCGCCAGAGCAGGCGCTATCGCTGCGCCCTACTTCTCGCTCGTCGCAAGCTTGCCGGCGCTGCGCGCACTCGCGGCGCCCACGGCCTCAGCCTCGGTCTGTCCGGCCTTGCCGCGCACCTTGGCCACGCACACGACAAGCGCCACCGCGGCAACCGCCGCACACGCGAGATACGCCGCGCCCGCGCCCGAGGCCGTCGCCTGCGCCGTCGCCGCGCCTGCCGCGACCGAGCTCGCCGTCACGCTCGTCATCACCGTCGTGAACAGCGCCGTCGTCATTGCGCCCGCCACCTGGCGTCCCGTGTTCGCAAGCGCATTGCCATGAGCGATCAGGTCGTTTCGCAGCGAATTCACGCCCCAGGTGTTGATCGGCATGTTCGCAAGCGCCTGGCCGCTCGCCTGCAGCGCGCAGAACACGGCCACGACCGCAAGCGGCGTCGCCACGTTCACGAACCCGAGCACGCAAAGCGATCCCGCGAGCAGCACCAGGCCCACGATACCGATGCCGCGCGCGCCGTGCTTGTCGAACACAACGCCCGATATCGGCGACAAGACGATGCCGACCGCAGCAGCGGGAAGCATGACCATGCCCGTTTCAAGCGCGCTCACGCCGAGGGACGTCTGCAGGTAGATGGGGAGGATGACGTTGGTCGCCGCCGCCGACGCGTTGATGAGCGTGACGAGAATCGCCGCCGTGCGAAACGCCGGCGTTCGCAGGGTGTCAAGACGCAGAAGCGGCTCGTCGAGCGTGCGCTGGCGCCTGACGAACACGACGAGCGCCACGGCCCCGACGACGATGGGCGCGATCACGGTCGCGCTCGCCCACCCGGCGCTCGAAGCGCTCGAGAAGCCGTAGAGCATGCCGCCGAACGCAACGGTCGACAAAAGCACCGAGGGCACGTCGAGCTTGGGGTTCTTCAGCTCGCCCACGTTGGAAAGCAGGAAATAGCCGGCCAAAAGCACGACGAGCGCGATCGGCACCACGCTCCAGAACGCCGCGCGCCAGCCGAACATGTCGATGACCGCGCCGCCGGCAACCGGGCCCACGCACGGGCCCGCCGACATCACGATGCCGGCAACGCCCATGGCCGTCCCGCGCTTGCACGGCGGGAACAAAAGCATGGGCACCGTCGCCACGAGCGGCAGCTGCACGCCCGCAGCCGCAGCCTGCAAGATGCGACCCACGAGAAGGAACCCGAAGTTCGGAGCCAGCGCGCACACGACCGTGCCCAGAAGAAACGCCGCCATCGAGCCGAAGAACAGCTTGCGCGTGGAGAAGCGGTCCATGAGCCACCCGGACACCGGCACCATGATCCCGTTCACGAGCAGATAGATGCTCGTCACCCATTGCGCGATGCCCGCATCGACGCCGAACGACTTCATGAGCCCCGGCAAGGCCGGCGCCATAAGCGTCTGATTCAAAAGCGCCAGAAACGCGCCGAGCGTCACCACGCCCACAGCGAGGATTTCGTGCTTGGTCACCTTATCGCTCGGCGACGAGGGAGTCTTGGCCGCATGCTTGTCGACCGCGCGCGCAGATTCGCCTTGAGCTCCGCCGGCCTGCGCGGACGCGCCGCGCTCGATTTCGTTTCGCTTCTTCAAAAGAGTACCGCCTTCCCTTTGCGGCAAGGGCGCAAAAAGCCAGACGCGCCATCGCCTATTCAATAGATTCCTATGATAATTGGGAAAGCAGGTATTAAATTCGCATCGCCGAAAGCGCGGTCGGCGTACGGCTTGCGCACGTTGCGGCAGCGAATGCGAACGCATCGAGCGTACGCGTATGGCGATATGTCGGGATGAAAAACTGTTTCATAGCGGGGAGCGACTCTAGCCGAAACGGGCGCGGCGGGTCAACCTGATTCACGAAGGCGCCAAAGTTCCGTGCCGCAGGCGGGACGACGTCTCTCGGCGAACGGCTGCTCGCGCGGCGCTTCTTCCCAGCGAAATGCGGTAAGCTTGAAGCGGCGGAATGCGAGGAGGAGGAAGCCCATGCCCTTCATATCGAAGCAAGAGGAATCCTACGGGTTCAATCCAAGGTCGTTCGCGTTCTGGCGCAACAACGCCGTGTACTTCTGCCTGTTCTCGGTGCTCGGCCACTGGATGGAAATCCCCTACTGCATGTTCATGGACCAGTTCGGCATCGTCGATCCCGACTCGCTCGTCTGGGACGACCCGATGTACCCGTTTTGCGTCTACGGCATCGCCGTCGTGGTATGCGCGCTGTTCCTCGTGCCCCTGAAGAATTTCATCGTGCGCAGGAGGTCGACGCTTGGCCAGGCGGGAGTGGAATTCTACTGCATCGCGACAGTCATCTGCATGCTCATGGAGCTCGGCATGGGGCTTCTTCTGAACCAGCCGCTGTCCGACGGGTCGTACCCATTGTGGGACAATTCCGATTTGCCCGGCAACATCTTGGGACAGGCGTGGATCGTGAACGACGTGCTTTTGGGCGGTGTCGCGATGCTCTACACCTGGGTCGTCTACCCGCTTCTACAGCGCGCCTTCGCGAAAGCTCCGCTGCGCGTCGCGAACGCGCTTTCAGCCGTCATCGTCGTCGGCTTCGTCGTGCTCTGCATCGTGAAGTTCTCGTAAACATGTTCGGAGAACGCACCGCATTTCGGTTGTTGTAACCTTTGGTGAACTTTCTTTGCGACCCCCTTGACGCACCCCCGTTTCTTAGCTATAAGTTACCCTTGGTTAACGAAACGACGGAAAGGCTGCTCAAGGATGGATGAGAACGCGTATTTGAAAGTTTTCGAGCGCAAGCTCGTGCACCATTGCGCGCCGACGCTCGCGAACATCAAGCCTGCGAACCTGTTCGTCTGCCGAGACGAATCCCTCCCTCATTTGGGCGCGGCTTCGGGTTCCGTCGACGCCGCGACGCACGAGCGGAACCTGCAATACGCGCTTCGCGAAACGCGCGAGCGGCTTTACTCCCACGGCGTGCACATCGAGCTTCTCGCGCGGCGCACGTCGGGCGTGCTTCTCTACGCCTACCGGCCGGACGCGATCCGTATACGCCTCGCCGACCCAGACGTTTCGGCCTTCCTCGAGCGCTACGGCTACAACCCCGCATCGCTCAGCGACTGCATCGAGCTTCTGCACAAGCGCATCTGCGGCACGGATCTTGCGAGCACGCTCTCCGCGTCATGCGCGTTCCCCCACGAAATCGGGCTTTTCCTCGGGTACCCCCTCGCAGACGTCATCGGGTTCATCGAGAACAACGGGGAGAATTACCTCTGCTCCGGCTGCTGGAAAGTGTATTCCCAGCAGCGCGACGCCGAGGAAAGCTTCTGCCGGTTCAAAGAGAGCACTGCCGCCTTCGAGACCCTGTTCGACGAAGGAGCGTCGCTCGAAAGCCTCGCAGCGTGCGGGCAAGCGCGCGCGAATGCGCAGCGGCAGCGCCGAGCCGGATAGCCGACGCGCGCTCGGTGATGTGCGCGCGGGAGGGGAGCCTGCGCGCACATCACCGAGCGCACACGGGTGCGCACGACAACGAAACCCACAAAGGAGCACAATCATGAGCAAAGTAGCCATCGTTTACTGGAGCGGCACGGGAAACACCGAGGCCATGGCCGACCTCGTCGCGCAGGGCGCGCGCGCCGCCGGCAGCACCGCCGAGCTTATCCAGGCGTCCGATTTCGACTCCTCGAGACTCGACGACTTCGACGCCTTCGCGTTCGGCTGCCCCGCCATGGGCGACGAGGAGCTCGAGGAGATGGAATTCCTGCCCATGTACGACGAGGTCGAGCCGCATTTGCCTGGCCGCAAGGTCGTATTGTTCGGTTCCTATGATTGGAACGACGGCGAATGGATGGAATTGTGGGAAAAGCGCGCCGAGGAAGCAGGCGTCGCCGTGGCCGATTCCGTCATCGCGAAGGACTACCCCGACGAGGACGCCTCGGCGGAATGCATGCGCCTCGGCGCGCTTCTCGCGAAATAACCGAATCCCGACAGATAAGCAGGCGGCGGGGCGCTTAGGGTTCGAAAGCCCTGGGCGTCCCGCCATCGTTTGAGGGAGCAAGCGGTGCGGCGAAGGGGTTCTCGGGCGCCCCTTTCGCCGAGTCGCCTTCGACGCTTTCGCTCCCGTTTCGCCGCCGCTATTCCCCAGTCAGTTCCCGTAGCTCGAAAGCGCCGTCTTCGTAGACGGCGTAGCTGTTCGAACCATCCTTCGGAAGCGACACGCTCCCCGGGTTCACGGAAAGCACGCCGTCGCGCTCGGCGACTTCCTTCACGTGCGTGTGTCCGTAAAGAAGCACCCCGCCCTGCGCGAGCGGCGGTACGTTGCCCGGGCCGTAGACGTGCCCGTGCGTGAGGAACAGCTGGCGTGCGCCGTCGTATACGAGCGCATAGTCGGCCAAGCACGGGAAATCGAGCACCATCTGGTCGACCTCGCTGTCGCAGTTGCCGCGCACCGCGATGAGCGACGCGGCGAGCGGGTTCAGCATCGCGAGCACTTCCTTCGGCGCGTAGTCGCGCGGCAGGTCGTTACGCGGGCCGTGGTAGAGAATGTCGCCGAGCAACGCGATGCGGTCGGGCTTTTCAACTTCGATGCGCTTCATGAGCGCGCGGCACCAGTATGCCGAGCCGTGGATATCGGAAGCGATGAGCAGCTTCACAGGCGTCCCCTTTCGTTTTCCGGGAAAGGATACCATGGGGCGCTGAATTTTCCCTCGACGGCAAAAAGCCTCCGCATGTTCGAAATCGACGGTTTTTCCGCAGGAAAAGCCTCTACGAACCCGTTTCGGTTGCACGTTTCGCCCCATAATGCAATGATATGGGGCGAAACGTGCAACCGGCGGATTCTTCAAGCTCGAATCCAACCTCGAGGGCGCGGCGAAAAGGCCGATCACAGGGAAAAGCCGCCGATTTCGAGCACCGCGGGCGATTTTTCCCGCCCACGCACGCTTCGGATGCCTCCAGGCGCTGGGCTATAATGAAGTATCCCATCAGGCAGCATCGATTTTCCCCGACTATAAGGAGTACGCTATGATCGTCACTTCAGCAGACGTGGTACCCGGCCAGAACGTCAAGATCATCGGGCTCGTGCGCGGCAACATCGTCACCTCGAAGAATTTCGGACGCGACATGATGGCGAGCGTGAAGCAGCTCGTCGGCGGCGAGATCAAGTCCTACACGCAGATGACCGACGAAGCACGCCAAATCGCCGAGGATCGCATGATCGAGGCAGCCGAGACGCTCGGCGCCGACGCCATCGTGTCGATGCGTTTCTCGTCGGGCTCGCTCGCCCCGGGAACGGTGGAGATGCTCGCCTACGGCACCGCCGTCAAGTTCGCCTAGCCGCGCGAGCGCGCCATCGCAGACGCGCGCTCGCGCACAGCAAGACCTAATCGTTAGGAACCATTATGAATTGCCCCACCTGCGGCGCCGAGAACGCCGACACGTCCAACTTCTGCACATCGTGCGGCGCGCCGCTTGCCACCGCCGAAAACGCCAACCCCACGCAAGACGCCGCACGCGAAACGCAGAGCGGTGCCTCTGCAAGCGCGGGCTATACCGCAGGTAGCGCTTCGGTCGACAGCGCCTCCGCGTACTCCGGCTTTGTCGCAGGCGGCGTCTCGACAGGCGGCAGCTCCGCGAACCCTAGCTTTGCCGCAGGCGGCGCCTCGGCGGACAGCGACTTCGGCGCAGGCGCGCCCAACCAGGCCCCGCAAGGCAACCCGTACATGCCGCCCAACCCGGCGCAGGCGTATTCTTACCAGAACGCCTACCAGCAGCACGTCACGCCCGAAACCACGTACTCCATGACGAGCACCGACGAGGCACTTCGCCTGGCGAACTTTGTGCTGTGCGTCATCTCGTGCGTGCTCGGCGCTGCAGCCATCATCCCCCTTGCGTGGATGATTCCCATGACCGTGCACAGCTGGGGCATCTACAAGGGCAAGCAGCCCAACACCATCGCGTTCGGCGTCTGCACGCTCATCTTCGTGAACCTGGTCGGCGGCATCCTGCTACTCGTCTCGAACAAGGACAAGTAGC
>CAKUIV010000049.1 GCA_934661105.1 uncultured Ellagibacter sp.
GAGTCCTTCACCTGGAAGAACACGCCCATGGAGCAGTTGGTCTGATCGTAGCCCATGGAGGTGATGATCTTGCCCTTAGCGACGAAGAGCTTCTCGACCGTCGGGTCGACGCGGCACATCGTGATGGTCTGTCCGGCGTCCTCTTCGAACTTGTAGCGCAGCGTCGCGCCGAAGCCGGAACGAGCGAACGAGCGGATGGCGTAGGGGCGGAAGGGCTCGTCGAAGGATTCCCAGCGGCGGTTCGGCACCGAGTGGAACGTCAGCACGACGTTGGGGATATCGCCGAGCTCTTCCATCTTCTGATCGACATGCTCGGGCGTGAAGAAAAGCGCCTTCGGCAGCTGGGCGCGGACGCCATGGCGCACCGGGCTCGTGAAGCAGTTGCCCATGTAGGACGGGCGACGGCCGATGGCCTGCAACATCAGCTTGGAGACGACAGCGCCCAGGTCGTACTCGCACGCGGACGGGATGCCCTGCTCGTTGTTGAGCGAGTGGTTCAAGCACATCGTGAACTGCTTCTCGTTCAAGCGGCGCGTCGCGCACAGGTCGGGGCAAGGGGCGGTGAAGCAGTTGCACTCGTAGGCATCGAGGAACTTCTGGATGGTGTAGTTGGCCTCGACGGACTTCTTCACCATCTCGCGGGTCATCTCGCACTCGTCGGCGCCGTTGATGAGATCGTCGGTTTCCTTGTCGATGATCTTCTCGTCTTCCTTGGTGAGGTTCAGGCCCTTGCGGCCCGGCGTGCAATGGTTCGTCATCGGGTCGTCGTAGCTCGTCTGATCGAGCAGCTCATGGGCGGAGACGTAGCGGATGCGCGTGCCGAACTTCTCGGTGATCTTCTCCGGGTCGATGATGGAGTCGGGCGAGCTTACCGAAACGGTGCTCGTCATGCGCGTCGCGGCGAGGATCTTCGAATCCTTCATGACCTTGCGGGCGCGCAGCACGGTCATGTACTCGGTGGCGTCTTCCCAATCCTCGAAGGAGTAGAACTCAAGGCCGCGGGAGAGGAACTCGGCCGACGTGATGGCCGATGCGCAGCAGGCTTGGGTGATGGCGCAGGGCTTGCCGACGCGCTGCGCGAACTCGAGCGCGAGGTCGTAGGGGCGGCTCGCGTAGCCGATGAAGTACAGGTCGACCTCTTCGCTCCCCTCGGCGAGCTTGTCGATCATCTCGTCTTTGGTGAGGAAGTTCTCGTCGCGCTCGACCTTGACGGGCTCGAGCAGGTTCACGACGTTCTCCGGCATTGCGGCCTGGAGCTGCGCGTACCAGCTCTTGAACTTCTCGGCGGCCATATGGAGGTCGAATTCCTTTTCCAGCTGAATGCCCTCGCCGAAACGGCACGGTCCTTCGAACACGTACTCGTGATACAGCGCCATGAAAATCGGCTTGACGTTAAGACGGATCTCCTCATGCTTCTTGATGGCCATGGTGATTTCCTTCCCCTCTCTTTGGCAGGCTCCTCTTTTGCTGCCTGGCTGACGCCTTAGAGAGTACGGCGTGGGGAACCGGGAATCATGGGGCGCGATTCACCGTATTGGCGCGCATCTATTGTGCATCTTGCATAGACTCGGCATCGCTTAGACGGAACGCCAGCAGGAAATCGAAGCGCAGATCAGGGTCGTTCGTGTCGATTCCATACTTCGATTCGATGCGGTCGATGCGATACTTCACGTTGTTGCGATGCATGTGGAGCTTCTCGGCGACCACGTTCGCACGGCGCTCATTGAGTAGGTATTCGTAGAGAAATTCGTAGTTGTCGGTGCCATGTGCAGCGTCGTCAGCCACGATCGACCTGATAACCGTTCCCGCATACGTCGAGGTGAGAAGCGGCAGGTCAACCCCCGCCTTCTCGGCGATAAACGCTACCTGGTTACGGTCGAACGAGAAAATGCGCGTCCAGTTGCAGGGGATGGGAAGCATCTTCGCCTTCGACGTCATGACCTCGCCGAGGCGTGCGCTCACACGGGCCTGTCGATACGCCACGTTCGCCTGGGAAAGGCGCGTGAATTTCGAGCTGCGCCCACACACCAAGTCGCACTTTTCCATGAACTCGTTGATGCGCGATGAGATGGACTTGTGCCCTTTCGGACACGTCCCCGCTTCGCAGTGGAGCGCGCAGTGAGGATCGACGCAGTTGAAGCAGAGCACGACGATGCAGCCGCCGAGCATCACCACCTTCGCCGGCGCGACGAGCGTCGCCAAATCGGCGAGAATGCGCGAGACGGGGGAGTCGTTCGAGATAGGCACGGCGAAGAGGCAGAACCTCGCCTCGAACGGAATGCCCACGAGCTTGCTGCGCTCGCGAATGACGGAATCGCCGCCCATGCCGCCGAGAAACAGATCATGCAAAAACGTGTCGGTCGTATTGCCCGCTGGCTTGTCATCAGGGTATTCCCGCTTCGCTACGCGCTCGACCCGCCAGAGGAACATGCTGAAGACATCGTAGAGATAGTCGCATGGCGTAATCTCGTTGCACATCATCACGACGATGAGACCGAAGCTCACCTTCGTTTTGAACGACTTCACCACGGTGATGTACTTGCAGATGGAGTACGAGTCGTTGACGACGAACCCTTCCTCCTTCGCCCAGGGCTTGAAGCGTTTGTGCAGTTGGAACTTACGGATGTTTTCCTCGGTGTGATAACCGTGCTCGATCAACTCGACGGTGATCGGGTCGTCGCAGGGGGTGCCTTTGGTATAGGCCAGAAGCTTGAGCGCCGGATCGACGACCACGACGTTGTTCTTGAGCATGCGCTCGCTTACGTCGAGCAAATCCTGCAAGTCTCCCCCGCAGGCGAGCGCGGAATCCATGTCGCGTTCCCATGCTTCGTAGCGATAGCAGATGTCGAGAATCGCATTGAGAACCTGGAGGGTCCCTTCTCCTCCCGTGACGGAAAGGGACGCCGTCGGGTCGGGCTTCGATGCATGCGAGTCGACGAAGACCGCGGCAAGTCCGCGGTCTTCTATGCTGGCGCATTCGTCATGTGTCGAGCAGACATGCAGGACATCTTTGCCGGAAACCGACGATTCCCCCAGGTAGAGACGTGCGCTTTCAAACCGTTGGTCCGTAGCGCGCCCAATGGAAATCTCACCCATACCGGCAAGCTCATGTTGCAAGATGCTGAACGTTACTCCCATGATCGCCCTCGTTATTGCGTTAGCGCGAAATCTTCTTGTACCCCTGCGCGTCATAAAGCGCCGCGCATCGCAGGGCGTCGGCCGGCACCGCTTCCTCAACGAAGGCGAGCGCCGCCGCACCGTCGAGCTCCTTGAACTTCAGCGACATGCCGCACCCGGCGCTGATTTCCCGCGGAGTGGGAATGAGCGCGAACGAGCGGCCCGCCTTCGAAAACGCCGACTGCGCAGCCATCGCCGCATGCGTCGATTCGAAGGCCAAAACGAACGGTCGCTCGCCTTCCGTCTGCGAATCTCCCATTAGAGCGTGATGGTCTTCGACGCCTCGCGCATGCGCTCGAGGATGTCGTACATGTTGGAAACCTCGCCTGCGGCAAGTTGGTCGGTGATGCCGAAGAAGTTCAGGCACGTGCCGCATACGAGCACTTCGGTGCCCTGCTCCTCGAGTTTCTTCACCGCTTCGATAACCTGCTCCTCACCCGGCGCGACCAGTTTCACGCCCGCATTCATGAATAGAAGCGACGCCGGCGGGTCGCCCGCCTCGGAAAGCGTGTAGAGCGCCATCTTCATGAGGTTGCGCCCGAGCTCCACGTCGCCGTCGCCGACGAAGTCCTTGCCGACGAACACCGCGTAGCCGCAACCGCCCGTGGTCGAGCAAGCGCTTCCCGCTTCGGGAATCGCAACCGGCGCTTCCGTGCCATCGCCCTCGCCGAACGTGATCAGCCAGCCTCCCTCGATCTTGTCGATCGACGTGGCCATGCCCTTCTTCTTGCCGAGACGCGTGAGGTTCTTCACAGCCGTTTCGTTGTCGACCTGGATCGCAAGCTCTGTCGCACCTGCGTCGAGCTCCTTCTTCGCCATGACCAAGGGCATGGGGCATTGCTTGCCGAAACCGTCGAGAATCTTCATCTTCATCCTTTCCCGCATGCGCTCGTCCGAGCGCGATGAGCCGTCGATGTTTCACGTGAAACATCGCTTTCGCGAGACTGCAGAAAAGACGCGCGGAGGCAGAAGCGCGCATCTCAAGGTCGCTTTCCATGCGCGAGTATAGCATTTCACCGCCGCATCGTTCCCTTTGACGAAACAAGCGGGCGCCTTCGCGCAGGCAAGGCCGCAACCCCGAGAACGACTGATACAATCGGAGCAACATTTGGTTTCTTATCCAAGTGAAAGGCTTTCCATGGTTTCTCATGCTTCCCAGGAACTACTCAGATCCCTCCCGCAAGTCGAGGAGGTCCTTCACGACACCGTGCTCGCAGCGTTAGCCGAGAACGTGCCCCGCGACCTTATCGCCGACGCGGTGCGCGCAAGCGTCGACAACGCCCGTCAACGCATTCTCGCAGGCCTTGAAGCCGATACCGGCATCAGCGAGATCGCACGCAATGCGCGAGTGCGGCTGCTTTCCCTTAACCGCCCATCGCTTCGACGTGTCGTGAACGCAAGCGGCGTGATCATCCACACGAATCTCGGCCGCAGCGTGCTTGCGCCTGCCGCCGTGAAAGCGGTGAACGACGTCGCAACCGGCTATTCCACGCTTGAGTACGACACCGACGCGATGGCTCGCGGGTCGCGTCATTCCCATTGCGAGCAACTGATCTGCACGCTCACCGGCGCCGAAGCCGCTATTGCCGTGAACAACAACGCAGCAGCCGTGATGATGGTGCTCTCCGAGTTCGCAGCAGGGCACGAAGCGATCGTGTCGCGCGGCGAGCTCGTGGAAATCGGCGGCTCGTTCCGCATTCCCGACATCATGGCGCAATCGCACGCCACCATGGTCGAGGTCGGCGCGACCAACAAGACGCACGTTTCCGATTACGCCCGCGCGCTTAACGGCGACACGGCCATGCTTTTAAAGGTGCACCCATCGAACTATCGGATGATCGGGTTCACCGAAAGCGTCAGCGTCTCCGACCTGCGCGAACTCGCCGACGAAGAAAACGCCGCGCGTGAAGAGGGAACATCTCCCGTGCTTGTGTACGAGGATCAGGGGTCGGGCGCGTTCCTGCGCCTTTCATGCTTCGGCGACTACGCCGAGCCGACCGTCGCCGAATCCGTCAAGGCAGGTTGCGACCTCGTATCGTTTTCCGGCGACAAACTGCTCGGAGGTCCGCAGGCGGGCATCATCGTCGGCTCGAAGCCGCTGATCGACCGCCTGAAGAAGAACCCGCTCGCCCGCGCACTCCGCCTCGACAAGATGACGCTCGCCGCCCTCGAGGCAACGCTTCGCCTGTACCTCAACCCCGAAAACGCGCTCGAGGAAATCCCGACGCTGCGCATGCTCACCGAAACGGGTGAGCACGTTCGGGTGCGCGCCGAGAAGCTGCTCGAAGCCATCAAGACCGCGATCCCCCAAGATGCAGCCGAGCTTTCTCTCGTCGACGAGATTTCCCGCGCCGGCGGGGGAGCGCTTCCCATGTGCGATATCCCGACCTGCTGCGTTCAGGTGGCATTCCTCAAGGGCGACGCGCTTAGCTGCGACCGTCACCTCGTTTCCGAGCGCATGCTTCCCGTTGTGGGACGTTTGAAGAAGGAAACGCTCCTGTTCGACGCACGCACCGTACTCGACGAAGGAGAGATGCAGGAAATCGCCCGCGCTCTCGGTGAATACTTCAAGGAGGTGGCGCGATGAGCACCGCAGATCTTGTTCTCGGAACCGCAGGGCACATCGATCACGGCAAATCGTCGCTCGTGATGGCGCTTACCGGAACCGATCCCGACCGCTTGGCCGAGGAGAAGCAGCGCGGCATCACGATCGAGCTCGGTTTCGCCCGCTTGCCGCTTCCCGACGGAACCACGCTCGGAGTCGTCGATGTTCCGGGACACGAACGTTTCGTCAAGCAGATGATCGCCGGGTCGACCGGCATCGACCTTGCGCTTCTCTGCATCGCCGCAGACGACGGCATCATGCCGCAAACAACCGAGCATCTTGCGGTGCTCGAGTTGCTTCATATCCCCACTTTGGTGGTAGCTTTAACGAAAATCGACCTTGTCGACGACGAATGGGTCGCCTTCATGGCAGACGAAGTCCGCAGCCGCCTGGCCGATGGGCCGTATCGCAACGCCGAGATCATCCCCGTCTCAAGTCGAACCGGTGAAGGGCTCGATGCCCTGAAAGAAGCGCTGTCCCGCGCAGCCCGCGTGACGACACGCGCAAAGGCGAGCTCGACGGCGCGCCTGCCAATCGACCGCGTATTCACCATCAAGGGCGCCGGAACCGTGGTGACCGGCACGCTTTGGAGCGGCACGATCTCCGTAGGCGACGAACTCGAAGTGCTACCCGAAGGCACGCTTTCCCGTGTACGAAGTATCCAGATACACGGCGATGCCGTTGAAACTGCGCGCGAAGGGCATCGCGTCGCCCTTAATTTGAACGGCCTCTCCATTGACGACGTGCGTCCCGGCGACTTCCTTGCAACGCCCCACACGGTCGAAGCGACCGATCGCTTCGACGCCGACCTTACTTATCTCGGTGTTCCAGGATCTGACAAGCCGCTTGAAAGCGGCACAAGAGTCCATGTGTCCCACGGAACGCGCGAGATCACCGGGCGCGTGCTTCTCATGGGCGATGCTTCCTCTCTCGCAACGGGGCAGCGAGCCTATGTTCAAATCCGCCTCGACGAAGCGCTTCCCGTATCCTGGGAAGATCATTTCATCATCCGGTCCTACTCTCCCGTGCACGTAGTCGGCGGGGGAGTTGTCTTGCGAGCGCATCCCAAGCGATCGACTTCGCTCGATACCGTAAAATCCGCTCTACTCGACGCACTGCGAGAAAACGACGCGATCGGGGCGGCAACGGCGGCTTTCGATCTTGAGAAGGCGCCCATCACCGCACACGAGCTTGCACTTCATACCGGATGCACCGAGCGGGAAGCGCTCGCAGCGCTTGACGGGCTCTCCAAGCAACGAAAGGCGGTGTCGCTCGGCAACAGCACCCCTGGTTCCGACCCTTACTACACCACCGCTCGTTATCTCCAAAAGATGCGCTCCTCAATTGAGAATAATTTGCTCGCGTTCCATAACGAGAATCCCACCTCAACGGGAATCTCGAAAGAAGCGCTTCGCAAGGTCGTTGCACCGCGAATCGATGCAGCATGCTTCGATTCGCTCCTTACCGACGCGGTAACCCATGGGAAGGCCGTCACCCACGCAGGGGAAGTAAGCCATCCCCAAGCCGGTGCTGGAGCGCAAGCGAAAGAGCAGGAGGCAGCGGCAACCTTGCTTTCCGCCTTGACTGAAGCCGGGACGAATCCCCCGAGCCTTGCAGACCTGTTTGTCTCATGCTCGATCGACCCTGCCTTGGGACGAAAAGCTATAGGATCGCTTGAGAAAGCCGGCACCGCCCAACGCATCACCAAAGAGCTGTGTTTCGCTCAACCAGCGATCGACCGCTTCGCGTCTGCTGTTCGTTCGTATCTTGAAGAGCATGGTGAAGCAAGCGCCGCAGAGCTGAAGGATGCGATGCAGACGAGCAGGAAATACGCCATCCCTCTTCTTGAATATTTCGACGACAAGGGAATCACGCGGCGAAGCGGCGATGTCCGCGTGCTGACGCGAGGATAGCGCAGCATACCGCGTTTACGTTTCACACCGTTCCCGATGTTTCACGTGAAACATCGGGGTGAAAACCAACGGGCCCGCTTGGAAGAATCCAAGCGGGCCCGTGTAACATCAAGCTGCGGCGTTCAATCTACAGTGATGCAACGTAGCGCTCAAGGTTTTTCTTCAACCGTTCGATGAAGCTCACTCCCAGATCGCTCAAGGTTTCACCCTTGCGCGTAATGAAGCCGAGATGCAGCGTCACATCGGTATCGAGCGGAACCGTCGTGAGCTGCGACCCATCGGCAATGCCGACCAGAATACCGCTCGTCACGGTATAACCGTTCAAGGCAACGATAAGCTCGGAAAGCGACGCACGGTCTGTGCAGGCAATGCTCTTAGAGCGCGAAACCTCCGCAAGAGCCTCCTCAGCGAATTCAACCGGCGCATCAGCTCCCTGATCGAAATGCACATACGGCCAATCCGTCAAATCATCAAGCGAGAGTTTCTTCGCGTTCGACATGGGATGACTTGCAGGAAGGGCGACGCGAGGAGCAGATTGCACGAGTTCCGTGTATTCCACGCCTGCAGCCTCGAATGCTTCGTCAAGCTTGCTGGCCGCGGCAGAAGTGCGAAGCAACACGCCCAGTTCGCTCGTCCCCGAAGCAACGTCGTCGATGACACCCTGCGTGGTTCTGTCGCGCAGCGCATAGTCGTATTCGTCGCCACCGTTCGCAAGGACCATATGAGCGAACGTTTGTACGTCAAACAAGTAATGCTGACCAGAGACAGAAAACTTCGTCATTGCCTTCTCCTTACTTCTCGGTGCGTTCGTCAATGAAGCGGCTCGCCTTGTGCTCCGAAGACGTGCCGAGTTTTCCTGCATCATACACGATGACCTTGGCAGGGCGCACGCCGGTATGAGCCTTCAAAGCGGCTTCAACGCGCTTGGCGACTGCATCGTAGGGTTCGTCGCTGTCGAACGCACGCTCAACCGACACCTCATAGCGCGTCGTGTAGTTCTCGTCGTAAACGCGAATCGAATATTCGCCCGTCAAGCCTTCGGAAGCACGCACGACGTACTCGACGTCGGAGGGGAACACGTTGACGGCGCCGACGATGAACATCTCGTCCTTGCGGCCGGTCACATGAATACGGGCGTGAGTGCGTCCGCACGAGCACTTGTCGGTGCTGACGTATCCGATATCGCCCGAGCGGAAACGAATCATCGGGCGCGCCTTCTTCATGAGCGTAGTGTACGTAAGCTCGCCGATGCTGCCAGGTTCGAGCACTTCGCCCGTCTGAGGGTCGACCGTTTCGACGAGGATTTGGTCCTCAACGATATGCAGGCCGTCCTTTGCCTCGCACATCGCCGCACAGGCGCCGTAGATGTCCGAAAGGCCGAAGAAATCGACGACCTTCGCACCCCACAACTCCTCGATCGCTTCGCGCGTAGAGGAAATCGAGCCGCCCGGCTCGCCCGCAACGATAATGGTATGGATGTTGAAGTCGGTCCGAGGATCGAAGCCTTTCTCCTTCGCCTTCTCACCCAAAGCCCATGCATAAGAAGGAGAGGTCCAAATGATGGTGGGTTTATACTGCTTCAGCACGAACAGCAGGCGATCGGAAGGAACGGCGCCAACCCAAATCGCCAGTGCGCCGAGCTCCTGCGCACCCAAAACGTCAGGACCGCCGACGTACAGCGCGAAATTGAGGCCGTGCACGTAGCGGTCGTTCGGGCGCATGCCAGCCTGCCAGAACAGACGCGCCTCGGTTGACTGCCACAAGTCGAAATCCTCCTGAGTGAACGGACTCACCGTCGGAACGCCGGTCGAACCTGATGAAGTCGCCATGAACACCACGTCTTCTTCGGGAACGGAGCACATCTCGCCGAAGAAGCTACCGACATGCTGCGTTTCACGCTCGGTCTTCTTGTCGATGAAAGGAAGCTTCTGAATGTCGGCGAGTGTTTTGATATCTTCCGGCTTTACGCCCGCCTCGTCGAAAGAGCGCTTGTAATACACCGTATTGTCGTACGCGTACTTCACCATTGTTTTCAAGCGTTCGAGCTGCATCTTCTCCAGCTCGGGGCGTGGCATGCACTCGATTTCGGGATCGTAATACTTTTGATCGTAGGGGATATTCTTTTTTGCCATAGGGAGAAACTCCTTGTTCCGTTCTTCTGTGTGCCTACCCATAAAACCACTCGCCCCTCTGCGAATCAAGGCATAGGCTCATTGTTTGTTTTCAGTACTGGTTATCTCCGTAAACGATAGTTCGATGTAATATCTTATTGAATCCATCGCAGGTGTTTCACGTGAAACAAAGGGGACACGACATGACGTTGCAGCAGCTTCGCTATCTCATAGCAATCGCCGAATTCGGCTCTATCAACGCAGCGGCCCAGAACCTTTACGCATCGCAGTCGAACCTTTCAACCGCCATCAAGGAGCTCGAGGAAGAGCTCGGCATCACCATCTTCACGCGCAGTAACCGCGGTGTCACGCTCACAAACGATGGCACCGAGCTCTTAGGATACGCTCGACAAGTCGTCGAGCAGGCCGACATGCTTGAGGAAAGGTACTCGAAAGGCTCCTCAAGCCAAGCTCGTCTTTCCGTATCGACGCAACATTACGCGTTCAGCGTCCAAGCTTTTGTGAACACGGCCGAAGTCTACCAAGGAGACGAATACGAATTCACGCTTCGCGAATGCCGAACGGGAGGAATCATCGACGACGTAAGAACGTTTCGCAGCGAAATCGGCATCTTATTTCGCGATGGCTTCAATTCACGCGTGCTCGACAAAGCATTCGACGACGCCGGAGTCATTTTCACCCCGCTCTTCGATGCGCGCGTCCATGTCTTCGTAGGGGAGCACCACCCGCTTGCTGGCGCATCAATGCTGTCCCTCAGCGATCTTGAGGATTACCCTCGATACTCGTTCGAGCAAGGAACGGAAAATTCTTTCTACTATGCCGAGGAGCCGTTCAGCCAATTACCCCATAAGAAGAATATCCGATTCTCCGATCGCGGCACGCTGACCAACCTGCTCACGTACCATAACGGATATACGCTTTCCACCGGCGTGCTTTCTGCGGAAATGCATTCGGGTATCGTGTCGATTCCCTTGGACACCGATGGCCTTACCGACGAGCAAACAACGATGCAAGTCGGCTACATCACCCATCGCCAGCTAAAACCGAGCCCGCTGCTTAACACCTACATCACCGAGCTCGATAAAATCATCGCCGAAGACCCATCCGTCCATCCTTATCACGAAGCATAGAAAAAGGGCTGTGTTTCACGTGAAACACAGCCCTTTTCGTCTCTTGAAGCAAGCAGCTTTTATTTTACCGCGCCGATACGGCAAATCTTGCCGCCACAGTCGGGGCAGGTCCCCTTCATGATGGGCTTCCCGTTTTTGGTAAGGCCCTCAACCGGGTTCTGCATTTCCTTCTTAGCCTTGCATTTAACGCAGTATGCTTCAATGGCCATTCTTACAAACCTCTCTGTCAGACTTTCGCGCAGGAGCCTTTTCATGAGGTGCCTACGCTCAAACGTTCAAGATTATAAACGATGGTCAGCATATCCAGACTATCGACTTCTCCTCGATTAGATATTCTTTAACAACTCCATAACGAAATCGGTGTTTTGCTCAAGCTTCTTTTCGTCGATGTTCGCCGCCACATCGTCCTCTTGCCCGAAGAAAGCAGGCTTGAGGCCGTCCATTCCAACGAGGTGCATAGACTGGAAGCCCTGTTTCGCAGCAACCGAAGCGGAGCTTTCTCCCCATTCGATATTGGCTGCACCGACATGTGCACCCGAAGCCGAGCTCGCCTTTTTGATGAAGCGCTTCATACGAGAAGTAGCATGGCTCTTCTTCAGAATGCCTTCCGTCTCGATAAGCGACAAATCTCCTGCTCCAAGCGCTTCAAGATCGACGATCATCGCCCCGCGAAGTTCCTGGGCATGCTCTGCTAGAAATGCCTTCATGCCGTTGTGCCCCGAAAGATCCGAGCCCAAGGCCACGAACCACACTTCGGTAGTGATATCGGGGTTGTGGAAGCGATAAATCTGCTCCATTTCCTGAGCAGGCGTGTGCTCGTTTTCAAGTGCGGCCATATCCTCGAATTCTTCACCGGAGCGCACGTTCGCGTTGCCCATGGAAATACGGGAGAAGGCGCCGCCGTTCCAACCGCGACCCGATTTCCGCTGCTCATCGTCGGCATCGTACTGGTCGTCGAAAGCGGCATCGGCGTACGCATCGTCTTCGTAGACATCCTCGTAACCGTCATCGTAGTCGGCGTAGCCGTCGTCGTTGGCCGACTCGTATTCGCTCTCCTCTCGGAAGCTTTCCCAGCTGCCGCGCTCAGCACCAACCGATCGGGCGTCGAACGATTCATCGACGTCAAGCCATTCTTGCGGAGTCGATTCCTCTTCCTTCTTATGCTTGCCGAAATGGAACTTATCGAAGAATTTGCGAACGCGCGACTTCGGCATCTCGACGTATCCGGGACCGGCAAACGCGCCCGTTTCCGTAATCGTGCTTTCGTAGTCGGAGTCATCGGCATCGTCGACGTAGATTTCATCGGGGTCGACGTTCTCGAACAGCTCCTCGTCGACCGGCGCGAAGGAACCCGTGGCGCTTGCAGGAGCGAAGGTGCCGGCGGTGGCGAGCGTCACCGTGGCGTCCGCTTGAGAGACCTCTTCGACAGGCGATTTCTCGTCTTTTCGGGCGATAGCGCCGGAAAGGGATGGGAGAGAGCTTCTCAGGGCCGATTGCGCCCCAGACGACTTCGTACTCGAAGCATCATGAGAAATCGGCTCAGAAGAGCTTAGAATCGACGGAATTTGAGCACGGAGTCTTCGGGCTGCTTCGTTTTTCGGCTTCGAAGGATTCGCCAGCGGAGCGCGCTGCTTCGTCAGCTCGGCAACGGGAGCGAGGTCTTCCTTCGGTTCGGACGGGGAATCGGCCGCGGCGTTCTTCGCAACCTCCTCAGTGATAGGCGCAACGAACGGCACGACGGGGGAGTCGTCCGACACCGACTGCTCGCGAAGATCGCTCACATCGATCGGGGGCATTGCACAGGTGGCGTACTGCTCGGTCGTCGCGCTTTCGGAAGCGCCCGCCGCCTGTTCGCGCTTAGCGCTTTGCGGCTCGCTCGAAACCGTGGGCTCCTCAGAAAGCGGCGTCGCGGCGGCTTCCACCACGGGAACGGTGATGGGCTTCGCGGGCGCAGATTCCGACCCGTTCACGTTCCATGAGGGCATGGACCAATCGGGAAGCTCGGTTACCTTCTCCTCGGCGATCTTCTCGCGTTCCTG
>CAKUIV010000050.1 GCA_934661105.1 uncultured Ellagibacter sp.
CCTTATCGCCCGGCTTGAGTGCGCGCCCGTCGCGTATCGCTTCGGAAAGCGGCGTGTAACCTGCCTTCTCGGCCATGGCGATGGCGGCGGCGGCGCAGCGGCGCTCCGTCTTGTTCTCCGAGATAAAATCGATGTAGTTAGCGGCCAGCCCCTCGAGCGCCTCGAGGTCGACCTCGTCGTATTTCTTCCATGCAACTTCGTGTTCCATGCGATTCGTCCTTTCGCGATAAAAGGCTGCGTTCGTACGTCGAGCATTATAGTTCGCCCGCCTGCGCGAGCGCGCCGCCTTCGTCCGCATGTGAACGTTTCGCGAAGGTGGGCGACGCGCGAAAACCGTCCTTGCAAAAAAGTGGGATGATGGGTATAGTACTTATTGAGATAAGTTCTCAATAAGAGAATTATCAAGACGAGACGATAACCCGCACGAAGAAACGCCAACGAGAGGGGCACTCATGAATCTTCGCAATGAACTTCCCACCGCCGAGAACTCCAGCAACTTCAACGCCGTCTCCGGCGCAACGACCAAGGCCGGCTCCACGCTCGAGAACCTGAAGGCCGCCGTCGCGGGCGAAACCGGTGCATCCGCCAAGTACGCCGCTTTCGCCAAGTACGCGAAGGAAAAGGGCTTCGACCAGCTCGCGCGCCTGTGGGAGGCCACTTCCGCCGCTGAGCAGATCCACATCAACCTCGAGGCTTCGCTCGTCGAGGCCGAAGAGCCCGGCTACGTCCGCCCGACCGCCGAGGCGCCGGCTCCCGAAGCGGTCGACCTGAACCTTATCGCTTCCGCCAACGGCGAGATCTTCGAGACCTCCGATATGTACCCGTCCTTCATCAAGAAGGCCCAGGAAGAGGGCAACGCCAAGGCCGTCAAGGTGTTCACCAAGGCCAAGCTCGCCGAAGCCGTCCATGCTGAGAAGTATCTCGAGGCCTACAACAACATCGACGCCGCCGACGACGACGCCTATTACCTCTGCCCGGGTTGCGGCTACATCCACAAGGGCGACGATTTCGAGAAGTGCCCGATCTGCGGCGCTCCGAAGTCGAAGTTCCAGCGCTTCTAGGAACAAGCGCGGCCGAACGCCATGGCTGCGTGATCGAGGGAAAGCCGGATTCACGGGGTGCCGTGGATCCGGCTTTTCTGCTTCTGGTGTGCAAATCGACGTTGTGCTGTGGGCTGCTTTTATAATCGTGTGCGAGAAACGAACGAAGGGACGCACCCTCTTTATGGCACGTGGTACAAACGAAACAGAGGCAACGGCGAGGCATGCCCGCGGCGCGAAGGCGCCTCGAAGGACCCCGAAAAGCGAAAAGCCGCACAAGCCGCACAAGCAGAATTTCATCGCGCGCGCGATCAACGGGTGGTGCAACCGCCTTCTCGGCGCGGTGACCGAAGGCGACTTCGCCGACCAGCCCGCCGAATACGCCTCGCACCGCACCACGCGCGACTACCTTTGCAACAGCATCGGCACCGGCGCGTGGGGCATGGTGTTCCCCGTGCTCACGGTTGTGGTCACTCAGCTTGTGGGGGTGGAGCTCGCCGGCATGTTCTCGCTTGCGTTCGTCACGGGGTCGCTTCTCATGATCCTCGCGAACTACGGCGTGCGCACGTTCCAGATTTCCGACCTCGCCGAGGCGCATTCGTTCTCGGACTACCAGGTGAATCGTTGGATAACGTGCGCCGTCATGCTTGTCGTCGGCTGGATCTACTGCTCGATACGCGGGTATGCGGGCGAGATGTTCGTCATCAGCATGGGCGTGTACGTCTACAAGATGGTCGACGGCCTGGCAGATGTCTATGAGGGTCGTTTGCAACAGAAGGACAAGCTCTACCTTGCGGGTATTTCCCAGGCGTTCCGCTCGGTGGTGGTGCTCGTCGTGTTTTCGATTGCCCTGTTCGTCACGCGCAGCGTCGGCGTGTCCTGCATCGCCATGGCCGTTGCCGCCTGCGCGACGTTCGTCGTGCTGACGCTCCCGCTTGCCATCTGGGAGACTCCCAAGTCGGAACGCGCGACCACGCAAAGCGTCGTCGCGCTGTTCAAGCAGTGCGCACCGTTGTTCATCGCGCTGTTTCTGTATTCGCTCATCGACAACATGCCGAAGTTCGTTATGGAAGGCGTGCTTTCCTACGACAACCAGCTGTATTACAACGCGCTGTACTTCCCGGCCATGGGCATTCTCCTCACCGCGCAGCTCATCTACAAGCCGATGCTCGTGAAGATGGCCGCCGTGTGGGCCGATCCCGACAAGCGCAAGCGCTTCGACCTCATCATCGTCGTGATGATCGCCGTCATCGTCGGCATAACGGCGGTGGTGGCGCTCGTCATGGGATGGATCGGCATCACCGTGATGAGCTTCCTCTACGGAGTCGACTTCGAGCAGTTCCGCGGTTTGTGCTTCATCATGCTTGCCGCGGGCGGCGTGACGGCGTGCATCGACTTCCTCTATCAGGTGGTCACGGTGCTCCGCCAACAGAAGACGGTAACCAAGCTCTATCTCATCACATTCGGGTTCTCCCTGTTCGTGCCCACGTTGCTCGTGAACTTCACTGGACTTCCGGGGTCGGTCATCGGGTATCTCATCGTGATGATGATCCTTCTCGTGCTTCTCGTTTGGGAATACGGCAAGGTCCGCATCGCCTTGGGCGAGCGCGACAAGAAGGCCGCCGCCGCCGAGGCCGAGCGCGTGGTCGCCCATGCGGTGAGCGATTCCACGCTTGGGTTCGACCCTGCGCCCGCTTCGCGCCCCTCGCGTGGCAAGGACGGTTCGAACGGGGGCGGGCGCCGTCGTTAGGCGGGCCTCCTTCGGCCGCTCACGTGCGGGTTTTCGAAAATGAGGAGCTTTTTGCCGCATAATCGCCCGCGGCGTGCGCGGGCGTGGCTATAATTGCCAACAACCTATCTGCTCACCTTTAGTCCAGCGAAGGAGTCATTTTCCCATGGCATACTATTACGACGAGCCGTCACGCACGTTCAACGAGTACCTTTTGGTTCCGGGCCACACGCCCTCCACGTGCATTCCTACGTCGGTGAGCCTGAAAACCCCGCTGGTCAAGTACCGCAAGGGCGAAGAGGAATGCCCGCTTTCGCTGAACATCCCCATGGTGAGCGCCATCATGGCCGCCGTTTCCGATGACAACATGGCCGTGGCGCTCGCCACGGAGGGCGGCCTGTCGTTCATCTACGGCAACCAGACCATCGAGCAGGAAGCCGCCATGGTGGCTCGCGTGAAGAACTACAAGGCCGGCTTCGTCGAATCCGACGCCAACCTTTCGCCCGAAACGACGCTCGACGAGGTTGTGGCGCTGAAGGAGAAGACCGGGCATTCCACCATGCCCGTCACCGACGACGGCACGGCTCACGGCAAGCTGCTCGGCGTGGTGACCGAACGCGATTACCGCCTGTCCCGCATGACCGGCGACGAAAAGGTCTCCGAGTTCATGACGCCGCGCGAAAAGCTCATCGTCGCGCCGGCCGACACCTCGCTTAAGGTTGCCAACGACATCATCTGGGACCACAAGCTCAATTCGCTGCCCCTCGTGAACGACGACGACACGCTCGCCTACATGGTTTTCCGCAAGGACTACGATTCGCATAAGTCGAACCCGCTTGAGATGCTCGACGAGCATAAGCGCTACATGGTCGGCGCGGGCATCAACTCGCGCGACTACGCCGAGCGTGTTCCGGCTCTGGTCGAGGCAGGCGTCGACGTGCTCTGCATCGACTCTTCCGAAGGCTATTCCGACTGGCAGAAGATGACGATCGAATGGGTGCGCGAGCACTACGGCGATTCGGTGAAGATCGGTGCCGGCAACGTGGTCGACGGTGAGGGCTTCCGCTTCCTGGCCGAGGCGGGCGCCGACTTCGTGAAGATCGGCATCGGCGGCGGCTCCATCTGCATCACGCGCGAAACGAAGGGCATCGGCCGCGGCCAGGCGACGGCTACGATCGAGGTCGCGAAGGCTCGCGACGAGTACTTCAAGGAGACCGGCATCTACGTGCCGATCTGCTCGGACGGCGGCATCGTGTACGACCACCACATCTCGCTTGCGCTCGCCATGGGCGCCGACTTCGTCATGCTCGGCCGCTACTTCGCCCGCTTCGACGAGTCCCCCTCGGCGAAGGTCATGGTGAACGGCACGTACATGAAGGAATACTGGGGCGAGGGCTCGGCCCGCGCTCGCAACTGGGGCCGTTACGACCTGGGCGGCAAGAAGTCGCTCAGCTTCGAGGAGGGCGTCGATTCCTACGTGCCCTACGCCGGCCCGCTCAAGGACAACATCGCGGTCACGCTGCTCAAGATCAAGTCGACCATGTGCAACTGCGGCGCGCTCACCATTCCCGAGTTCCAGGACAAGGCGAAGCTCACCGTCATCAGCTCCACGTCGATCGTCGAGGGCGGCGCGCACGACGTGCTCCTGAAGGACAAGGCGCCCTACGCTTCCAACATGCGCTAGCGCGCAATCGTGACGCTCGATGAAGAAAGCGGCCGTAAGGGCCGCTTTCTTTTTTCGTCGTGGTGGGAAAACGGCTGTGCCTGGTGTCTTCGCGTGCCACGGATGCCTTGCTGGCGTCGCTACTGCGCGATGAGTTTCGCGGCGAGCCCCGCCCAGGTCACGTGCTCGATACCCCCGAACGCTTCGGGACGAGGGTCGGGCGCTGCCGCGGCCTCGTCTATCGCTTCGGCCAGGCGCGCTTCGAAGGCGGGCAGGTCGGCTTCAAGGGGCTCGTCGACGCTTTCCATGCGGGGAGGCTCGACGTACCAGACGGGTGCTGCTGGGATAGTTTCGCCGATCCAGGGGCGAATGCCCGGCAGGTCGGTGACGACGGCCTTGCAACCGCAGGCAAGCGCCTCGATCACCACGAGGGGAAGTCCCTCGAAAAACGAGGGGAGCACGAACACGTCTGCGGATCGGTAGAGGTCGGCAAGGCGGCTTTGCCCGACCTTGCCGGGGAAGTCGAACCGATGGCGCGACGTTTGCGCGCACGTTACGAGCTCGCTGTATTCAGCTTCGTCGTTATGACCTCCGATCAGGCAAAACTCGATTTTTTCGGGAGGCGTTCGCAAAAGGTCGACGCATTCGATCAAACAGCCGATGCCTTTCTTGCGCCATATCTTTCCCGCATACGCCACGCGAATCGGGTCGCCGCTTCGGCGCTTGCGGCGACCGGTTCGGCTGAAAAGCGCGTCGTTGTAGCCCGATCCCACCACGCGCACGCGCGCTTCGTCGATGCCGTACGTCTCGACGATTTCTCGCTTCTGCGCATCGTGCAGCGCGAAGACGCAGTCAAGGGCGCGGACGTGCTCGATGATGAAATCCCGCTCAAGGGAGTGCTTTCCCATTTGGCGCAAATCGGTGCTATGGCAGATGCCGCGTATGCTTGGCCGCGCGCAGCCGCGCTCGGCGGCGACCTCCTGCAGCGTTTCGGCCGCCTGCGCGGACGCGAGATAGAGATGGTGGGTGAGCACGATGTCGGGGAAAGAGCTTTGGCACGCTTCTCGTATCGCCTTGTCGAAGGCGCGCTTGAACCGGGCGACCATCTCGGGGGTCATGTCGCGATAGCGAGTTGCCGTATACGGCATCTGGTCGCTCATGCCGCATACGGGGAAGGGGAGGCTGTCGGTCCGGAAACGCACGGGATGGAAGTCGACGTCATCAGGCAAGGCGGGCGCGTCGTCGCGATCGATGCCCGCGATGAGCGCGACCTTGTGTCCCGCCTGGGCAAGGCCGCGCACGGTTTCCGCAACGTAAACGCCGCTTCCGGTGCTATCGGGTTTCTGCGCGGTGATGACCAGGATGTTCATGGGGAGTCGCTCCTCTTCGATCGAAGTCGGCTTTGCGCCTGCCTGTGCGCAGGCTCTCGGTTGCGCACAGGCCGAGGGCACGGTTGCATTCGGCCGGCCGGGCCGTTTAAGCCTCGGTCACGTACTGCTCGATCAGGCGGCGCAGCTCGTCGATGCCGGTTCCGTTTGCCGACGATGTCACGATGAACGGAATGTCTTTCGGGAGGTCGAGCTTCTTGCGGATGGCGGCCGCTTGGCGCATCGAAGCCTGCTTGGACAGCTTGTCTGCCTTCGTAAGCGCGATCGCGAAGGGAAAATCGTTTTCCCAGAGGAATTTCGCCATGTGGACGTCGAGGGCGGAGGGGTCGTGGCGGATATCGATAAGGGATACGACCAGGGAGAATCGGCGGTCTTGGTTGAAATAACCCTCGATCAGCTCAGACCAGCGCCCCTTTTCGGATTTGGCCACCTTCGCGTACCCGTATCCGGGCAGATCGACGAAATCGACGCCGTCGACGTCGTAGAAGTTGATGGTCGCGGTTTTGCCGGGCGTTTGGGACACCTTGGCAAGCCCCTTGCGGAACATGATCTTGTTGAGAATCGATGACTTGCCCACGTTCGAGCGCCCAGCGAAGGAAACCTCGGGGCGGGTCGAGGCGGGAAGCTGAGATGAAGTTCCGTAGGCCGCTTTGAATGATGCGATATGGTAGTTCATGGAAGGTTCCCTTTCTCGTCATGTGCGCACATGGTACCAGATGGCACATGCGGATGACGCACGCCGATTCGCCAGGAGGCGCGGTGGGCGGTGACGCGACTTGTGTATAATTGCACACGTCCGATATTACGGGAACGAGCTTTGGGGAAAGCTGCGATTGCTTCGATGGTTGTTTACTCTCTCTGCATAGTCGAAGACGACGAAACGTGCGCTCGCGCGCTCGAGTCGATGGTCGGGGATTCGCCGTTTGCCGATTCGTTCTCGTTGTCGGTGTTCAACAGCCGCGCCGCTCTTGAGGAGCATCTTGCGGCGGGTGGGGAAGTCGACGTTCTCATCACCGACATCAACTTGGGAAGCGATGGCGCCGACGGCATCGAATTGGTGCGAGAGCTTTTTCCTGAAGGAACGAAAACCCAGGTCATCTACGTTACTGGATACATTGAATACTGCACGCCCGTTTACGAGACGAAGCATACGTACTTCATCGCGAAGCCGGTGGCGCGAGGCTATCTCGACGATGCGCTGAAAAAGTCGCTCGAGAATCTTTCCGACGATGCTGCCGCGCATGCGGATTTCGACGACGCGTGTCCCCAGGGCCTTTCCATTGTGCTCAAGGTGCGCGGGCGCTCCATCGTTGTTTCTTGCGAGAACATCGAATTCGTGGAAAGCGAACGGCGCAAGGCCCGTTTTCATACGGCAGATGGCTCGGTCGAGTCCTACTGCACGCTTGCCGATGCGGCGAAATCGCTCCCCGGCACCTTCTTCCAGTGCCATAAAAGCTTCATCGTGAATATGGACAAGGTGGTCGAAATCGGTAAGGACGGCATCCTCATGAAGTCGGGCGCCGTCATTCCCGTTAGCCAGAAGCGTCGTCGTCTTGCGAAGGAGGCATTGCTCGAGCACCTGAAGGCTCGAGCGTAGGGCCGATGCCGGTGTTCGACTTCGATCTTCTTCTGCACTGTCTTCCCGTTGCGTTTTTAGGGGGCATCCCGCGCCTTGTCCTTTGCGCTTACGCGATGACGCGCATGCTCGACATGCGCCGTCCTCGTCTGTGCTTCGGGGCATGCACCGCGGCAGCGATCGCCGTCGTGCCGATCTTGCCGCTGGCTCCTCCGTATGCTCGGTTCGCGATCATGATGGGTCTTTGCTTGCTTCCGGTCTTTGCGGCGCGCGACCGGGTCGCTCACCGGGTCTTCATCGCGGTCGCCTCCATCGTCGTTGTCGTCGTGTCGGATTCTGCTGCGGCGCTTGCGTGGACGTGCGTTGTCGGGGGCGACCTCTCCACCGTCTCGGCGCGCGACGATCTGTCGGTTTACGCAGCGATTTCGGCGATACATCTTGTGGTTCTCAGCGCCCTTTACACGGGGCTGCGACATTGCGCGAACTGCTTTCTCAACTACGACGTGCGTCGCTACGATGGCGAGGGGCCGAAATACTTCGTCTTGTTCCCTTTTATGCAGCTGCCGCTTCTGTGCATCGCTGTGGTGGGCCTGCTCCAGGTTTCCCCCGAGTGGGGCGTTCAATCCACGACGCTCATGTTCTCGATGAGCCTCTTGTGTCTGGGCGCCGACCTCTTGATGTTCTACGCTGTCGATCAGTTCGTGCTTGAGCGCTATGATGCCGCGCGCGTCGAAGTTCTCGAGCTGCGCCTCGATGCGGACTTGCGCCGATACCGCCAGCTCGCCCTCGTGCTCGAGAATTCGGCGCAGCTTCGCCACGACCTGCGTAACCAGGTGCAGGTCATCCATGCTCTCGCCGATCGTGGGGAGTTCGACCGCGCTCGTACCTGCGTGGGCGAGCTCTTAAGCGAAATCGATCAGATCGACGAAATGGAGCGCGAAACACTCGGCTCCGAGGACGACGGCTTTCCGTGCGCGGCATCGGTCGGCGACGGGCATCTGCCCGAAGGCGGGGAGGGGCGAGGGCTCTCGATGGGAGGCGATCGACCGTGAACGCGATCGTCGGAGTCGAGATTGCGGCGAGCGTCATCGTGCTTGCGGCGATGTCGGCGGCATCTGCGGTGCTTTTTCGTCGGTTCGACCATCTAACCGCGTTTCAGCGCATCGCGTTCTCGATTTTCCCCATAAGCCAGATCGCCTGCACGGCTGCGCTGTCCATCGCGACGATCGTGTTCCAGACTTCACCGTGGATTGTCGTCGCTGCTTCGGTTTTCGGGATTGCGTGCATTCCCGTCGATGCGCTTTTGTTCAAGGCGCTGTGGGAGGCCGAGCGCAGGGACGTCATGCGCGAGCGGGCTCGTCTCCTCGAAGAGCAGGTTGACGTGCAGGAATCGGGTGCGGAGGAGCTTATGCGCGCCGCTGCGTCTGCGCGCCGCATCCGCGCCGAAGCGGAGAGCAGCCTCCAGCGCATCGACGAGCAGCTCTCTCGGCGTGCCGCCCGCGAAAGCGAGCGCACGATGGACGACGTTGTGGCGCTTGCGGGTTCGAAGTCGCTGCGCGTGTGCGAGCACGACGCGCTCGACGCGCTCGTGAACATGAAGAAGCGCGAGCTCGAACGCGAAGGGGCGAGCGTGTCGTGCGCCCTTCGCGTTCCACGAGGCGTTCCCGTTTCGAGTGCGGAGCTGTGCGCCCTTTTCGCGAACCTGCTCGACAACGCCCTTTCGGCGTGCCGGCACGTTCCGGCGCAAGAACGCGCCGTATCCCTGCGCGCTTCCGTTCAGGGCCCGTACCTCGTCATCGACATGCGCAACGCCGTTTCCGACGAGGCGATAAACGGGCGCGCTCTGGGGTCGCCCGATCTCACGGAACCGACCCGCCATATCCGGCTTGCCCATGGGCGCACAAGCGAGGGCTCGATCGCCGAGCATGGGTGGGGGACGTCGGTGGTCGAACTCGTTGCCGAACGCTACGACGGGGCCGTTACGTTCGAGAGCGAGGGCGGGTGGTTCCGCACGTCGGTGATGCTTCACCTTGAGCCGCATACCTAAGCCCGCGGCGAGTCGCCAACTGCTACAATATGCAATTACGTTTTACCCGGCCTAGAAGTGAAGACAGGCATACAACATGAAAGCTTACAATCCGCATGAGATCGAACCGCGCTGGCAGAACGCGTGGGAAGAATCGGGCCTGAACACCGTGCGCGAGGACGAATCGAAGCCGAAGAAGTACGTGCTCGAGATGTTCCCGTATCCATCGGGCGACATTCACATGGGGCACGTGCGCAACTACACCATCGGCGACGTCATCGCCCGCTATTCCAAGATGCGCGGCTTCGACGTTTTGCATCCCATGGGGTGGGATGCCTTCGGCCTGCCCGCCGAGAACGCGGCCATCAAGCATCACAGCCATCCCGCCAAGTGGACGTACGCCAACATCGAAACCCAGAAGGCGTCGTTCAAGCGCATGGGCTTTTCCTACGATTGGGACCGCACCGTCCGCGCGTGCGACCCGGAATACTATCGTTGGGGTCAGTGGATCTTCCTGCAGTTCATGAAGCGCGGTCTCGTCGAGCGCCGCGAATCGCCGGTGAACTGGTGCCCCAACTGCAAGACGGTTCTCGCTAACGAGCAGGTCACCGAAGGCGAATGCTGGCGCTGCCACGGGGCCGTCGAGAAGCGCGACCTCACGCAGTGGTACTTCAAGATCACCGATTACGCGCAGGAGCTGCTCGACGACTTGGATCAGCTCGATGGCTGGCCCGAGCGCGTGAAGCAGATGCAGGCAAACTGGATCGGGCGCTCCGAAGGTGCCGAGGTCGATTTCGAGCTTTTGCCGGCTGAAGGCAAAGACGACGGCCAGACCATCACCGTTTTCACCACGCGTGCCGATACGCTGTTCGGCTGCAGCTTCTTCTTGCTGGCGCCCGAAAGCAAGCTCGTGCCCGAGCTCGTTTCCGGCACCGAATACGAAGCTGACGTCATGGCGCTCGTGGAGGCGGCCTCGAAGGTGAGCGCCGTCGAGCGCGCCCAGGGCGATCGCGAGAAGCACGGCGCCTTCACCGGCCGTTACGTCGTGAACCCCGTGAACGGCGAGAAAGTCCCCGTATGGGTCGCCGACTACATCGTCGCCGACTACGGCACGGGCGCGGTTATGGCCGTTCCCTGCGGCGACCAGCGCGACTTCGAGTTCGCTCGCAAGTACGACCTGCCCATCATCCCCATCATCCTGGGCGAAGACGACCCGCTGTATCCCCAGCTCAAAGACGAGAAGAATCGTGTTGTCACGTCGGTCGACTGGGAAGCGTCTTACGAAGCCGAAGGCAGGCTTGTGCAGTCCGGCAAGTACACCGGCATGGTGGGCGGAAAGCATTCCCCCGCGGTCGACGCCATCATCGGCGACTTGGAAGCGGCGGGCAAGGGCAAGAAGTCGGTTCAGTTCCGTCTGCGCGACTGGCTCATTTCCCGTCAGCGTTACTGGGGCAACCCCATTCCCGTCATCTACTGCGACAAATGCGGGATCGTCCCGGTTCCCGAAGAGGATCTGCCCGTCATGCTTCCGAAGGACATCGACCTTGCTGCGGGCGAAACGCTTGCGACGCACGAGGAGTTCTCGAAGTGCACGTGTCCGAAGTGCGGCGGCCCCGCTCGTCGCGAGACCGACACGATGGACACGTTCACGTGCTCGAGCTGGTATTACCTGCGCTACACCGATCCCCACAACACCGATTTGCCCTTCAGCCCCGACAAGGCGAACCGTTGGATGCCGGTCGATCAGTACATCGGCGGCATCGAGCACGCCATCCTGCACCTGCTGTACAGCCGCTTCTTCACGAAGGTGCTGCGCGATATGGGCATGGTCGATTTCGACGAGCCGTTCAAGAACCTGTTGTGCCAGGGCATGGTGCTTGACGAGCACGGCGACGTCATGAGCAAGTCGAAGGGCAACGTCATCTCGCCCGAGGACATGATCGCCGGTTACGGCGCCGATGCCGTGCGCGCGTACATCCTGTTCATGGCGCCTCCCGACAAGGAACTCCAGTGGAATGAAGACGGCCTTGCGGGTATGTACAAGTTCCTGAACCGCGTCTGGCGCATGGTGGGCGACCTTGCCGGCAAGGCCGGCGACGATACGCTCTATCAGGCCGATTGCAAGAAGAACGCCGACGATGCGCTGAAAACGCTCGTTCGCGAGCGCCATCGCGTGGTCGGCAAAGTCGTGGAAGACTTCGATCGCAACAACTTCAACACTGCAATCGCCGCGATCATGGAGCTCGCCAACGCGACGGGAGACTTCCTCCATGCCGCATCCGCGAGCGAACGTGCGGCCAATGCGGACTACGCTGCCGCATCGACCGACATCGCCGAGGTGCTCGTGAAGCTCATGGCTCCCATCTGCCCGCATTGGGCCGAGGAACTGTGGCGAACGGTGCTTGGTCACGAGGGTTCGATCCATGTGGAGCCGTGGCCCGAATTCGACCCCGCGAAGGCGAAGGCCGACGAGGTCGAGCTTGCCGTGCAGGTGAACGGCAAGGTGAAGGCGAAGATCACCGTCGCTGCCGATGCCGCCGACGAGGACGTGAAGACCCAAGCGCTTGCGGCCGTTGAACGTGCCGTCGAGGGCAAGGATGTGAAGAAGGTCGTCGTCGTTAAGGGACGTTTGGTGAACATCGTCGCGAAATAGAAACGACGCGTGATAGAATCGCCGCATTGAATGCGCCCGCCTCTTCTGGCTGGCGCAGATCGAAACATGGGGACCGGCAGCGTGCCGGTCCCTCTTTTGTCCATATGCCGTTAGGAGGGTCGAAGAGAGCGAGATGATCAAGGCGCTGTTGAAATTCGCCGCCGCATGCGTCATCGCGGTTGCAGCCGTGATCGGGGCGACGAATGCCGTTGTGGTTGTCTCCACGCAAGACGATATCGTGTCGGCTGATCAGGCACAGGCGGAAGGCGCCGACGCCATCATCGTTCTCGGGGCATCCGTGTACGCCGACGGCACCCCTTCGACCATCCTGCGAGACCGCCTCGATTGCGGCATCGCGTTGTACAAGGCGGGGGCGGCTCCGAAAATCATCATGTCGGGCGATAACCGAACCGAGCATTACAACGAGTGCGCCGCCATGAAGCGCTACGCCATAGCCCAGGGCGTTCCTTCCGAGGATGTTTTCTGCGATCATGCCGGATTCTCAACCTATGAGAGCATGTATCGCGCGAAGTACGTGTTCGGCTGCTCGCGCGTCGTCGTGGCAACGCAAACGTATCATCTGTATCGTGCGCTGTACTCGGCGCACGTGCTCGGCGTCGAAGCTGTCGGAGTTGCAAGCGATTACAGTTCATACGGCGGACAGCTCTGGTATGACATGCGTGAAATCCCTGCGCGCACGAAGGATTTCTTCAAGGCGCTCTTCAACGTTCCCTCGACGTATGTGGGCGACCCGATTTCGCTTAACCAGTCGGGCGACGTGACCGGGTAGATTGCTCTGAACGGGCGAATCCGCAAAATGTGGTCACAGATTGTCGATGGGAGTGCGGCAATATCTTGGACCGTTTACACGGCATAGCCCAGCCGCCGTCGCCGCCCGGCTATGGTGTCGTAC
>CAKUIV010000051.1 GCA_934661105.1 uncultured Ellagibacter sp.
GCGGACATGTCGGGTCCGAGCAGGATGGGAACGAGCCACGTGCCCAGAAACTGCCCCAGGCTCTGCACCAGCATGAGCATGCCCATGCCGATGGACATGAGCTCGGGCCGGCCGAGCACGTTGATGTAGGAGGTCAGGCACATCACGGGCCCGCCCAAACCCACAAGGCCCATGACGACGGCGCCGACCCACATCAAAGGCCCGGTCTGCGTGAGCAGCAGGAGCGTGCACGGCCCCATCACCGCAAGCGACGCCAGATACAGCGGCTTGCAGCGGCCCATCTTGTCGGAAAGCGTGCCGAACAGAGGCGACGAGATCACCGCGAGCAGCATCGGCAGCGTGCTCACGAAGCCCGAAAGCGTGGGGTCGACGCCTTGCTGCTGCATGAAGGTGGGCGCGAACCCGAGCACCGCCAGAAGGGTCATGTTGAACACGAGGAACGCCGCGAAGAACAAAAGGATGTTCGGGCGGAAAAGCTCGGCATAGCTCGCCTTCTCCTCGCTCGCCTCCGCGACGGGCGCCGCGTTCGCTTCCCCACCGGGGAATTTGACGATGACCGCGACGACCACGGCGAACACGACGGCAAGCGCCGCGTAGATCACCCACACGCCGACGAACCCGGTAGCGGCGTACAGCGTCGGAGTGAGCACACCGCCCAAAACCGAGCCCAGGCACACCCACAGAGCCCAGATGCCCGTCGCCGAGCCGATCTTGTCGGGCGACACGTACTTCTGCACCGCCAACGGCCCGCAGATGGTGACGAAGATGAAGGCCACGCCCTCGACGGCGCGCGAAACGATGAGCACCATGCCGTTGCCCGCGAACGCTCCGATAAGCGAGCCCGCCGCGACGACGACCGCCGCTGCGAGCAGCATCGTTTTGGGACCGAACTTCTTCGCGAGCGCGCCCGTGGGAAGCGCGAGCACGATGCCCACGAACGTGAAGATCGACATGAGCCACGACGCCGACGAGGCATCCATGTCCATCTTCACCATGATGTCGCCCATGACGACGGGGACCTTGTATTGAACGGTCGCGATGGCCGTTCCGAACAAAAGCATCGCGATGGCGATGAGCGCCCAGTTGCCGTACTTTCTCTTGGTTTCCATGGAAACTCCCATCTCTTCGAGATGACCCGGGCCCGATACTTCGCGCCGCACCTCGTATTTGGGCGCAGCGATGCCAAGGCCCGGCGTCTTGCAGGGTTTCGAAATCAGGAGGGATATAGAAGAATGGCGGGGCGAGACCGAGACAAGTTTCCCGGCCTCGCCCCAGCGCCTAAAGCGGCTTGATATTGTCTTGCAGGACCTCGAAGCGCTCACCGCCAGGGCCCCTGAAGAACATGATGCGCAGCTGGGTTCCACCCGCGCCGCACACGGTGAACAGATCGCCGTCCGCGTCCAAGGGGCGGTCGAATTCGAGCGGCGGGTCGAAGGGGCCGGCCTCGATTTCCACGCCCTTCTCGCCCAGATGCGCGACGAACGCGTCCATGTCGGCGACGCGCAGCGCCAGATGGTTCAAACAACCGGCGGCCGCATCGCACGTCGCCTTGTCGTCGCATTCGAGCAGCTCGAACGCCGTGCCGAGTCCCCGCATCCACGCCATCTTAAGCGGCTTGTCGCCTTCCATGGCGTCGGATCGGAACAAGAGCCTGCACCCGAAGACGTCCTCGTAAAACGCGATCGACTCGTCGATGTCGCGGCAGTAGATGCCCGCATGCTGAAGCGTGAGTTCCATTTCCAAACTCCGTTTCCGCTGCCCACGCGCTCGGCAGCATCGTGGTCTTCGGGCGTGCGGGATGCAAACCCCGCCTTCGCGGCCCCAAGCTATCGTTTGAAGCTTAACGCGAAGCCGCATCCCGCCGCCCGAGCGGCGAAGCCGCTAGCCCTGGTCGCTCGAGGTCGCCGCCATGACCTCGGCAACCGTGGCGTTCTTCATGCGAAGCTCCGATATGCACGCGACGTCGGCGTCGAACTCGGTGACGGTCGACACGTCGCCCGCATAGACGTCGTCGGTGCCGGTGCGCGGCTTCGTGAGGCGGATGGCCTTCTCGGCATCATAGGGAATGAGCTGCTCCTTGGGCGGGTTCGCTTTCGCCACCCAGTTCGGATGGGTCGCATCGGGTGCCGGCATCGTCTCGATCTGGCTCACGTCGCCGTACTTCGCGCGGAGCTCGTCGATCGGCCCGAAGTCGAGCGCGCGCATGGGGCACGACGCCACGCACACGGGCAGCTGGCCTGTCTCCAAGCGGTCGATGCACATGGTGCACTTGCTCATCTTGGTGCCGGGCTCGTCGGAGGCGAACTTCGGCGCGCCGTAGGGGCAGGCTTCGAAGCAATGGCGGTCGCCTTGGCATTTGTCCTGATCGACCAGCACGGCGCCGTAGGTGTCCTCCTTGAAGATGGCGTCATGCTCGCAGGCCGCGGCGCACACGGGGTTGTCGCAATGCCCGCAGTTGAACGCGAGGATGCCGATCGAGGGATTGGGGAAGCGGCCCTTTTCCCACATGTACACGCTCATCCACTTCTCGGGGCCGGGATCGATGTCGTACCAGTCCTTGCACGCGACCGAACATGCCTTGCAGCCGTAGCAGCGGCTCTGATCGAAGAAGAATCCATACTGGGTCATGGCTATTCCCCTACCTTTCTGATCTCGACCAAACCGGCGGTCAGCAGCGCGCCGACGATATGGGGGAGATGGGTGTCGCCGATAAGCAGGTTGCAGTTGCCCGCGGTGTCGATGCCGTAGGGCATGGTCTTCGACTTGCGGACGTGATCGAACTTCGACCATTCGCCATGGGCGATGGACACGGTGCCGGGAAGCAGCTTCGAGGAGACGTACGCCGTGATCTCCACCTCGCCGTACTGGTTGTACACGAGCACGCGGTCGCCCGTCTTGATGCCGCGATCGGCCGCGTCGGCCGGCGACATGCGCACCATGTGCTCGTAGCAGTCGCCCTTAAGCCACGGGTTCTGGTCGTTGGCGGAATGCTGGCGGTACGTGGAAACCGGCGTGACCATGGAAAGCGGGTAGATCTGCGTCCAGGGGTGGTAGTAGCTGTCGTTGGCGGTGACGTCCTGGTAGGTCGGCTGCCAGCGCGGGTAGGCGTCGTACTTGCCGCCGTAGCGCGTCTTGGTGAGGTCGGTGCTCTTGACGTACGAGCTTTCGAACTCGATCTTGCCCGACGGCGTCTTGAAGGGAGAGCGTCCCCACTCCACCGTGTTCTTGAAGGGGTAGAACCACTCGCCCGGCTCGCCGGGAACGCGCACGATCGGCATCTTCTGGAAGTCTTCCCACGATGCGGGCTCGATGCCGTTGTAGGCGAGGATACCCGTCTCGTCCTTCGCCCATTCCTCGTAGGCGGGCTTGTAGATGCGCTCGATGACCTGCTCGTCCCAGTCGCGCCAATCGGTGACGTCGAGCATCTTGGGGTTGAACTTGTCGGCGAACCCGAGCCTGCGCGCAAGCTCCATCCAGACCCAATCCTTCGAGCGGATCTCGCCGGGCGGGTTCACGCCCTTGCCCGCGAACAGGAAATAGTTCATCATGCCCGACGGCGAGCCCCAGAAGCGGTTGATGCCGAAGAAGTGCATGTCGGTCGACTCGAACTGGATGACCGGCGACGGCAAGACGATGTCGAGGAACTCAAGCGACGGCTGGTCTTTGAAGTACTGCCAGCCCCAGGAAAATTCCATGTTGGCGAAGCCGCGCATGCGCTTGGACACGTCGTGCTGGTTGTTGATGTAGTTGTTGGGGATGATGGCCATCTTCAGGCACGGCAGCGGGCTGTCGGGCGGGCAGCCGATGCGGCGGCGGAACTCGTCTTCAGTGATCTCGCCGGCGGCGTAGAGCCTCTGGCAGTGCATGAGCTCGGTGACCTTGTTGTTGTTGTTCGTGATGGGGTTCACCACATCGCCCAGGACTTGCCCCGTGTTGGGAACGGGCGGGAAGAGGCGCGGCTGGGTGACGAGGCACGCGCCGCCGCCTTCGCAGCCGCCGGGGATGGACAGGTTGCCCGTCATCGCCTGGAGCAGCATCGCCACAGCCGCGGCGTAATCGCCCAGGTTGCGCTTGGACACGCCGTACATCTGCTGCAGGTGCACGGGCTTCATGGAAGCGTAGTAGCGCGCGAACTCGCGGATGGTCTCGGCGGGAATGCCCGTGATGGGCTCGGCCCACTCGGGATCGTGCACGACGCCGTCGACCTCGCCCACGATATACTTGCGCCACTCCTCGAAGCCGTCGGGCTCGACCCACTCGGCGACGTAGTCGTGGTCGTAGAGGTCCTCGGTGTAGAGCACATGTGCCACGGCCAGGCCGAATGCGGTGTCGGTGCCGGGGCGGATGGGGATCCACTGGGCGCCTAAGACCTCGGCGCTCACGTTGTACACCGGGTCGATGAGGATGAACTTGCACCCGCGCTCCTGTGCAAGCTTCATATAGTAAGGAACCATACCGAACCAGGAGACCATCGGGTCGAAGCCCCACAAAACGACGAGCTTGGAGTTCAGCAGGTCGGGCGCCTCGAAGCCGGGGTAGGCGTCGGAGGTTCCCTTGATGAGGCAGTCCGTCAAGCGCACGCCGAGGTGGAAGTCCTCGGCCGCGGCGCCGCCGGAAGTGGAATGGTCGCCCCAACCGGTGATGGTGCCCGGCATATACGACGCGAACGGGAAGTCGGAGCTCTCGAACGCCACGTAGTAGCAGTAGTACAGCCACGGGTGGTCGGGATTCTCCTTCGCCATCACACGCATCTTCTCGGCGATGGTGTCGAGCGCCTCGTCCCAGGAGATGCGCTCGAAGTGCCCGCGCCCGCTGCCCTTCTCACCCACGCGCTTCATGGGATAGAGCAGGCGGTTTTCGGAATAGAGCTCCTGGCGCCAGGCATGGCCCATCGGGCACGCGCGGCTTTGCAGCATGCCGGTCTGCACGGCGTTCTCGTCGTCGTCTTCGCGCGCGACGCCCGCGTTCACGGAGTCGTCGGGCTCGATGGAAACGACCTTGCCGTCCTTGATGCCGCACTTGATGAGGCATGTGGCATCCCAGCAGCCGTTGTTGTGGCAGGTGGTGTAGAAGTAATCCACATCCTCGTGCCGCTCGCTGTACTTCTTGATCAACGATTCTCTTGACATGGCCCCTCCCTCTCTAAAGGAAACAGGTTCGAAGAGATCCGCCGCACCCCCTCTCGGCGCGGCCCATGAGCCGATTGTGCGGGGCAGACGCCCCTGCTGTACAGGCTGTTTTCGTTTCCGGGAAAAGCGAACATGTTTCGAACCGAGTTCGTTTCTGAAAAACGGGATTTCAGAAACGAAAAAGGGCGAAAAATGGAGCATTAAGCACCCTCCATCCGCAAGCTGGTATAGTGAAGCGAAGAGGGAATGCTCATGATTTGGGGGAATCATGGATTACCATCAGTCTTTCTCGGCGGAAACGCAGGCGGGGTTCTTCAAGGCCGAAGCGGAGATGATCCGGTTCGCGGAGCGCGCCGAGCGCCTGCCCTACGCGCGCTACATGCGCAACACCATGCTCGCCATCGACGCCGTGTTCGCCACGCGGATGGTGCGCGACGTCTCCCTGCCCCCGGTTCCGCTCATCGTCCTTTACGACGTCGCGGAGTGGAAGCACGGGAGCAACGTCGAGCGCTGTATGAGGGAGAACTATTCGCTGTTCGGGCTGTCGGACGACCTTCGCGAGGCCATCGTGGAAGCGCTGCATTACATGCAAGCGCTCGATTGGGTCTCCCGCATCGCCAAGCCGGGGTTCGAGGCGACGCCCGATACGCTTGTCCGGTTGAACGGGATGCTCCTTTCCGGAAGCACCGTAAGCGGCGGGCATCGTTTCCGGGAGACGTACCTTCCCTACAAGAAAGGTGCCGCACCGGAGGCGATCCCGCAGGAAATCGCCGAGCTCTGCGCGTTTTGCAACGGCGACTACTTCTCGCCCTTAGGTCAGGCGTCGGTGATCCACCATGCCTTCGAACGCATCGTGCCGTTCGAGTCCATGATCGACCGGACCGGCCTTCTGTTCGCATTCATGCCGATGTTTCGACGGGGCCTTTTCGCGGACGAGCTCATCGTGCCCATCTGCTGGGGCGCGTCGCTGGAAAAGGAGTACCGCAAAACACTGAAGAACGCGAGCCGCGACGACCTGGCAAGCGAGAACCACCGGTTCTACAAGGAGCGTTGGGCGGCGTACAACGCGCGGAACACCTCCGCCGCCGTCATCGTGGCGAACATGTTCCTTTCCAAGGTGAGCACGCTGCGCGAAAGCTGGCGGGCAAGCGGGCTCAAGATTCCCGCGAACTCGGCGCTCGACAAGCTGCTCGACCTGTTCCTTGCCATACCGCAGCTCGCCACGAAGCACGCCGCGAGCAGCATCGGGAAGAGCTACGGCGCCACGAACGAGGCGCTGCACCAGCTTGTGAAGGCCGGCATCGCGCGGGAAGTCGCCGTCGACAACCGCGAGCGACTGTTCGTGTGCGACCAGTCGGGCGCGCTCATCGCCGATTTCGTGAACGATCTGGAGCAGGTGGGCGAAAGCGCCCTCGGTGCAACCGAGGAGCAGCGGGCCGCCGGACGCGAAGGAAGCGTCCGGTAGTTTCGCGAGCGACGCCGCAAACGGCATCCGCGAAGGGACCACAGCAACATTCGGCAGGGCAAGCGAGCGAATGGGCAGAGCAAGGGCGGCCCATAAGACGAAGGGGAAGAACTTCTCTTCGCTCGATTCCCTTCAGCCCGTGGTCAACGTCGCCAGCGACGCCGCTATGGCGCTGGACGACAAGACCCGTATCATCCAGCAAAGCGCGGTTCCCGAGGTCGTGGCAGGGACCCTTTGAGCGGGCGCCGGCGGCGTCGGCTCGTTCATGGCGCTGTACGGGCTCGGCACGGTCGGGCAGTCCGCCGCGGGCGCGGAGCGACTCGAGTACCCGCACTCCCTCAACGCCCTTCTCAAGAGGGCCGTGAACGACCTCAAGAGCGATTAGGGAATCCAAGATGATCAGACATAAGTACGCGGACATCGAAAGGGGGATCAACGCGGTCCTCGCTCAGCAGGACGACCAGATCAGGGAAATAGACTTCCCGGAAGCAGGGGACGCAGAGGATCAGATCGTGCGCAGCGAGGCCCTTCTCGCCTCGCTCGGCTATGACCCGCCGAAAAGCGATGTGGCCCCACAGCACACCGACAAGCCGCTCGTCATTCCCACGTGGGAGAACATGCTCGAAGGCGCCCTGCCTTGAATCAGGGGCGTTTCCGGGGCACGGGCCGAAGCCCATCAGCTTAGAGTTACAGCTCGACTTCCGCAGGCGCGGGATGCTCCGCAAGGAACGCGTCCAGGGGTAGCGCGCCGCCGCCGTACAGATAGTCCTCCGCCTCGGGGCAGAGCATACCGAGGAGCCCGACGGCATCGGCGTCCACCCTCCTGGGTGAGAGCTCGTCGCGTTTGGGGCTGAAGAGCCGCTCGTTGTGGGCCGCGCGGTTTCGCACCCGAAGAATCCCGTAGAGCCTTTCCTGGAGCTCAGCACGGTTTGTGCCCTTTGGCCAGGCGTGATAGAGGCCCGAGCGCCAGATCACCGCCTCGCGGCTGCGGTCGGTGAGGTGCACCCAGAAGCCGAGCGTGAGCCCCGCCACCAGCTTTCCGGTCGTAAAGCCCTTCGGCAGCCCATCCACGACAGAGTCGATGGTCTTCCTATTGATGCGATTCGAGTCGAGCATCCCCTTGGCGGACCTTCTCATCACGGGCCGGCGGGCGGGGGAAGCGTCGTCGAGCAGCCAGTGTCCCTCGCCGTCCCAGCTGGATTCCATCACATCGTTGTAGGCGTTGCGGAGAGCCACCTCGAAGTGGGAGATGTCACGCATGAGGAGCTGGCCCAGCGCGGCGTTCCACTTGTAGAGCTCAAGTGCTCCGTCGATATCTCCGTCGCACTGCTCAAGGTACGGCGCGAGCCGTTCACCCGAGAGCCATTTCTCTGCCCACGAGCGCATTGCCGCGCCGTGGCGCGCGCCATTCACGTTTTCCATCGCCTGGTGATTGTTGCGCTCGTCAGCCAAGAAAACTCCCGTAGATATAAATTGAGCCCCGGTGACTTGAATCAGAGGTCATTCCCGGGGCCATCGATATGCAGTATACCCACAGCTAGCGCGTCTAGCAAGTGTGGTTTCCGTGCAGGGCGCAAGCCCGAGGGCCCGGACTGGCGCCGTACTCTTGCGGGCATGTGCCTTTTGCGCACAAGCGAACGGCATACAGAGGGCAGATGGCTGGCGGCCTCGGGGAGCGAAAAGAGCCGGCCGACCCGCGATCCCCGCAGGTCGGCCGGCCCTTTTCGATTTGCGCGGTTTCGGCGGGCGGCTACTTCGCCGCGGCGCCTGTTGAGTCGCTGTGGAAGTTCGAATAGCCTCCGACGGCGTTGGCGTTGAAGCGGCCCTCCGTCTTCGAGAAGAACACCTGGGTCTGCATGAGGTCCCTAATGGAAACGCCGACGGCGCCCATGGCCTCTTTCTGGCTTTTCCCCTCGTCGATGTATGCGTTGAGCACTTCGGCCTTCTTCGAAGACTCCAAAGCCATGAATTCTGCGCGGTCCATTGTCGGCCTCCCTCGATACGACATGAGCACTACCTGCCATCGATTATACGGAGGAGAAACCCCACGCCAAAGCATGTTTCCGTTTGCCGCAAGTTCGGGAACTTCCCGGTAGCGCAGCAGCGGGAACAGGGCTTGTGATTGCATGAGAGATTGTGTCAACAACGGCGAGGAAGGACTTCAGGATTCGAGTTTAAGATGCGCGACTTCCACATGAAAGAGGGCGCCCGATGTCGGACACCCTCTCAAGAGCAATCGAATATGTTAACAGCGAATAAGCACTAGAGAGTCGGACCCCCGTCTTTGCCAGCGACGTCATTGCCGCCTTGGCCGCCGGTCGTGCCACCTTCAGTCCCGATAACCGTATTGGCCTGCTGCGTGGTATCCACGAAATTATTGCCACCCGTAATATCAGTGCGGTCGGTGCTGACCGGAGTTGCAGAGAAGGTAATCGTCATGCCGCAGTCTTTGAGGTTTGCAAGATTGGTGGTTTTGACATTAGCAGCCGAACCGTCATAGAAAACGTAGACATCAACATCAACAGACTGATTGGTGGCAATCGAGCCAATAAGGACGCCAGCGCTCTTCTCGAAGTTACCAGAAACGGACGTTTTATTGTCGCTGTACTTATCAACAAGCGTACCATTTTCGGAAACTTTGTAAACGCCCCAATTATCACCGCAAACGACGAGAACGGAAATAGCATTCCGAAGACCAGTTTCCGCGGCCGAACCCTCGCCCGACAGTTCAACGCTTGCAACCTTAAGGTCTTTGAACGAACCAGCATTCTTGTCGGTAGTGCCAATTTTGAAAGACTCCTTGATGGCGAACGAGCCATCCACGGCAGCCTTCAGATCACCGACATCGTAGCGAGAGCCATCGAGAATAGCTGCGTTATCCGCACTGGAAGCGTAGGCGGACTGGAACAGCGGCTTTGCCGTATCGGCCACTTTCTTGTCTTCTGCTCCATTTACGACCTGTGAAGGGTAAAGCCCAGTAGCTGGCGTGGCAGTATCAAATTTAATGCTCGTGCCAGATTCCTCGGAAATAGCAGTCTTATCGATCTTCAAGAACGGCGAGTTCGACTGCGCGCTGACTGATGCGGTTGTCGCTTTGACTTGGTTGTTGCTCACGAACCATGCGTACGTGCTGGCGGCGAGGGCTATCGCCGCTACCAGCACCATGGCGATGGCGGCACCCATCTGCCGTTTCAGTGCCTTCGTTTCCATGACGGACCTTCCTCTTTCCCTACATTTCAGAGAGTTTGGAGACGGCCTGCGCTCTTCGAGGAGGACGCTCTCACCCTTCATACACATAATATTCAGTCTATCACAGCCGAACGCGCCCATGTATAGCGCGAACGCGATTTATCAGCCACCGAACCGTCGAGCGGTCGGTTTTCCCGCCTTCGCCCAGCGTTCGCGAGCCTGCGGGCAACCTAGGTCGCCAGTTCCCCCTCGCCCGACATTCATGCGCCCGGAGCGCCCCAGCTCTCCCCCACCTGGGCGCCTCTCCCGCGCGCCTAGTCGCCCGTCGGCGGATTTTCCTGATTGCGGCGGTTGTCCCACGTCACGTCGTGATTCTTGTAATAGTCGGGAGCGTCGTTGCCCGAGGCGCTGATGGGGTCGTTGCCGGTGAGCGTGTCCCAGATGTCGCGCACGAACTTCGCCACCAGATTCGAATCGTCGTGGTCGAGCGTGTCGAAGTCCATGCCGAACTCCACCTCGCCGCCGATGATGTCGTCGACGCATTCGGGGTCGTCGCCATCGAGCCAGATGACCACCGTGTACTTGTCCACGTCCCCCACCTGGAAGTTCTCATCGGCGATGTTGCACACCGTGTCGTCCGCCTCGAAGCTCACGCACCCCGGCTCGGGGTTGCCGTCCGCCGCGGGCGCCGCGTAGGTGGTCGGCTCGCCGTTTCGCCAAATGCGCACGCGCGCCGCCTTCTCCGCGCCCTTCGACGCGGAGACGATGCGCACCCTGCAGTTGTAGTTCAGGTCGACCTTACCGGCGTTGCGCAGGTAGAACGTGTACGCGACGTAGTTGCGGCCGTTGTGGCTGCCGTCCACCTCGTCGAGGTTGTCGGGCAAATCTTCCGCGGCGATGTTCGTGCCGTTCGCGAGCGCATCGGCCTTCAGGCGCGCTGTGGCGTTGGGGAAGTCGCCGTTCTCGTCGATGGAAACGCCGTAGCGGAACAGCTCCAAACGGTTGAGGTTAATGGTGAAGTTGCCCATGTTCTCCTGCACGAACGACAGCGAGAACAGCGCGGCGAACACCACGATGAGCGCGATGAGCGCCTTTTGGAGCGTGCTTAGGCGCAGAAGCGCCGCGCCGATGCGGTGCATGCGGCGCTTGGGCATGTACATGGAGACGATGGCGTCGGGGTCGAGGTTGTCCACGCCGTCTTCGGCGAGGGCGTCCTCGAGTTCCTTGATGCGTACCATGTCACGGTCGCTCGCCTTCGTGCGCGATCGCTTGGCGCGGCGCGGGCGTGCGCCGCCCGCTGGGCTCGCTTCGGGCACGAAGCCTTCACCGGCGTTGGAGGCAGCGTCGTTCTCGGGCGATTCCGCATTCTCTTTATGTCGCCTGAACAGGGCCATGTCGCTTAGATCTTGTACTTCACGCGGACGTATTCCATGTATTCCTTGACCGTTTCGCGCTCAAGGTCGTCGGCGTAGCGGAACTGCAGGCCGCAGACGTTTCGGTAGAGGCTACCTTTGGGGGCCTGCCGCACCCAGCACACGATGCCGAGCTGTTCGGGCAGCTCGTGCTTCTCACCGCGCACACGAAGAGGCGGCAGCTGCACCTGCAGCGCCTCGCCGACGTCGGGGAACTCGTTGAGATACATTGCCAAGCCGCCGGCCGACACGTCGACGGTCATGCCGTCTTCCACCTCGTCGGTTGGCGAGGCGTCGCGCTGGTAGTCCACGCGCAGGGAAACCTTGAAGCGCTCGTCGCGGCGCTTGAAGAGCATGCGCTGCTCGGCCACCTGGCGCATCTTCCACAGCGTGCGGATGCCTTCCTTCTGCACGGATTCGGGATACGCGGCGAGCATGAACGCGCTGTCGCCGACGTGATACTGCAGGTGGAACTTCTGGTTCTCGTCGAGAATGAGCGGCTTGCCCTCGAGCATGGGCACGCTGATGAGGAAATACGCCTCGTCGACGGCGCCTTTGTAGGTGGACATCATGTTGAAGTCGACCTTCTGCCCCATGGGCACGTCGAAAGCCAATTGAAGCTTGGTGCCGGGCTTTATGTTCAACTCTGCCATGTGCCTTCTCCTTGGCCCTGCGAGAGGGCGCTGCCGAAACCGGGTCGAATAGTGTCATTCAGAAACAATTATAGGGTTTCCCCGGGCGTTTTTGGTCGTGAGCCAGCACCCTCATCGGGAACTTCGCGTTCGGCGGCTTCGCGGGCGCGCTTGCGCTTGAGCGCCTCGACGGCTTCACGAAGGGCAGCCTCCTCTTCGGCCCGCGCGACCTCGCGGGTCGCCTTCACCACCTTTGCCACCTCGAGCACCGCGAGGATGACGAGCGGCACGACGATGAACGGGAAGAACACGAGCGGATTGGTGAGCAGGGACACCGCAACCCCCAAGCCCGCCGACACGAACACCACGCGGCCGACGACGTTCGCCGCCGGCACGAGGCTGGCGTCCTCCGCCGCGTTCGCGTCGCCCTTCGTGCGGAACGCGAGGCTTCCGCCCTGATCGGTCACGCCGGTGATGCGATGTGTGTTGAGCGACCCTTCGAGCGCCTCGTCGGTCGCGTGGAACGTGATGATGTCGCCGACCGCCAGATCGGACGGGTCGGTTTCCTTCACCACCACGAGCGAGTGCACGGGGATCGCGGGCTCCATGGAGCCGGTGAGCGTGCGCATGACGCCGTATCCGCCGAAGGTGGGAATCTGCCCCGCCGGCGTGAACACCGTGCGCAAAAGCACGAGGAACGCGACGACGATGACGACGACCGCAAGCGCGTTCACCACGCGCAGGACGTGCTTCATCGCGCCTGGCCCGCCTTGTCGTCGCTGCCGGCATTGCCCGCGCCTTCGCGCCCCTCACCTGCGGGGCGAGCCTCGCCCGCGTCATCGGGCGCCGGGGCGTCCTGGCCGCGCAGCTTCGCGAGCAGATAGCGCGAGAGGCTGTTGCCCTCCGCGCGGCGCTCGGCGGCCACGCGGGCGCGCTCCGCCTGCGCGAGCGAGTCTTCGAGCTCGGCGATGCGGCGGCTCATGGCGCCTTTCGCGTCTGCGAGCTCTTGCGCTGCTTGGCGCGCTGCCTGCGCAGCGGCCTTTTCGGCAGCGCGTGCAGCGGCGTCGGCCTCGGCGCGCAGCTGCTCGACCTCGGCGCGGTGCG
>CAKUIV010000052.1 GCA_934661105.1 uncultured Ellagibacter sp.
AAGCTTTCCCAGGTCGTCGAGGTGCGCGGTATGGGCCTCATGCTCGCAGCCGACCTTGCGGAAGACGGCAAACCGGCGTCCGACGTCGTGCTCGACGGGCTTTCCGCGGGTCTTCTGCTCAATGCGACGGGCGCGCACACGTTGCGCTTCCTCCCGCCGCTTGTGTGCAGCAAGGTCGACGTCGACGTGCTTATCGAGAAACTTAGTGGGCTTTTGTGATTCGACCGACGCGCCTCGGCGCATTTGGTTTACCGTGGGTTAAAACAGTTTTGAACTGGGAAAGGATATGCAAATGAGCGAACAGAGGGACAGGGTCGTTCTGGCCTACTCCGGCGGCCTTGACACGTCGGTATGCATCAAGTGGTTGCAGGAGGAGCGCGGCCTGGACGTCATCGCCGTGGTCGGCGATGTGGGACAGGAGCACGACGGCCTCGAGAAGATCCACGACAAGGCGCTGCGCACCGGCGCAATCGAATGCCGCGTCGTCGACATGCGCGAGGAATTCGCCAACGAGTACCTCAACCGCGCGCTCGCCGCGAACGCGCTCTACGAGAACAAATACCCGCTTGTGTCCGCGCTTTCCCGCCCGCTCATCGCTAAACACCTCGTCGACATCGCGCACGAGTTCGGCGCGAAGTACGTTGCGCATGGCTGCACCGGCAAGGGCAACGACCAGGTTCGCTTCGAGGCGTCCATCATGATGCTCGACCCGAAGCTGCAGATCATCGCGCCGGTTCGCGAGTGGGATCTGAAGACCCGTCCGCAGGAGATGGACTGGGCCGCGGCGCACGGCGTCGAGGTTCCCACCACGAAGAAGTCGCCGTATTCCATCGACGACAACCTGTGGGGCCGCGCTATCGAGTGCGGCGTCCTCGAGGACCCGTGGAACGAGCCGCCGGCGGACATCTACACCATGACCGCCGATGCCGATGCCGCTCCCGACGCCCCGACCGTCGTCGAGATCTCGTTCAAAGACGGCATCCCCTGCGCGCTTGACGGCAAGGAGATGAGCTACCTCGACATCATTCTCGCGATGAACAAGATCTCGGGCGAAAACGGCTACGGCCGCCTCGACATGGTGGAGAACCGCCTCGTCGGCGTGAAGAGCCGCGAGTGCTACGAGGCTCCGGGCGCGCTCGCCATCATCAAGGCCCACAAGGCGCTCGAAGACATCTGCCTCGAACGCGACGTGCTCCACTTCAAGCTTCACGTCGAGCACGAATGGGCCGATCAGGTCTACAACGGCAAGTGGTATGCGCCGCTCAAGGCCGGCCTCGACGCCTTCCTCGCCACCACGCAGGAAAAGGTCACCGGTACGGTGCGCCTGCGCTTCTACAAGGGCTCCTGCACGGTTACCGGCTCCAAGAGCGACTACTCGCTCTACACCAAGGAGCTCGCGACCTACGACGAGGGCGACACGTTCGATCACAAGTCCGCGAAGGGCTTCATCAACATCTACAGCCTCTTCGGAAAGGTCTGGGCTGAGAAGCACCGCTAGCAAGGGGTTCCGCCGGTCTGCCGACCGGCGGAACATGCCGACGCTGTGCGGGGTTGTGGCGGCACAGGGGCTGCTCCAAGGTCTCGTCGCGTACCTCAAAGTACGCGTCCTCAACCTTTCGCGGCCCCTGCACTCGCCACAACCCCGCTCGCTGACTTCGACGAAACCTGTTTGTTCGACAAAATTGCAGGTCACACGGTGTTGAGCGAGCGTTGTCTTCAGAACGAACGAACCAAAGGGCGCTCGAAACGAGCGCCCTTCTCATAAAATGAAAATGCAGGTCCTAGCGCCCGATGGCCTTCACAAAGCGAGTTCCGCAGCAAAGCGAGGACTGTTTGAGCGACTGAAGACCATCGGGCGCTAGGACCGGTCGGAACCCATAGATAGAAGGAGCTTGAGATGGCACTTTGGTCAGGCAGATTCGAAGAGGGCGTGAGCGAGTTCACGCAGCGTTTCGGCGCGTCGCTGCCCGTCGACAAGCAGCTTTACGCGCAAGATATCGCCGGCTCCCGCGCCCATGCGGCGATGCTCGCGCACCAGGGCGTCATCTCGCAAGAAGATGCCGACGCGATCGATGCGGGTCTTGAGCGCATCAAGGGCGAGATCGAATCCGGTAACTTCGTCTTCGACATCAACAACGAGGACATCCACATGTCCATTGAAAGCGTTCTCACGTCCGAAATCGGCGATGCGGGCGCGCGCCTTCACACGGGGCGCAGCCGCAACGACCAGGTTTGCACGGATACGCGCTTGTTCGCGAAAAAGCGCGCGCATGACCTCATGAAGGCGAACGTCGAGCTGCGCGAGGCGCTTGTCTCGCAGGCGGAAAAGCACTTCGACGTCATCCTTCCCGGCTACACGCACATGCAGCATGCGCAGCCGGTGCTTTTCTCGCATCATATGCTCGCGTACGTGTGGATGCTCGGGCGCGACTACGACCGCTTGAAAGCCGCCTACGACGCCGCCGACGCGAATCCGCTCGGATCGGCAGCGCTCGCCGGCACCACCTACCCGCTCGACCGCTTCATGACCGCCGAAGCGCTCGGATTCTCGCGCGTGATCCCCAACTCGCTCGATGCGGTGTCCGACCGCGACTTCCTGCTCGACCTTCTCTACGCATGCAGCGTTTCCTGCATGCATCTGTCGCGTTTGTGCGAGGAGATCATCCTCTGGTCCACCTCGGAATTCGGCTTCGTCACGCTGTCCGATTCGTTCTCCACGGGGTCTTCGATCATGCCCCAGAAGAAAAACCCCGACTTCGCCGAGCTTATCCGCGGCAAATCCGGTCGTGTGATCGGCGATCTGGTCGCGCTCCTCGTCACCATGAAGTCGCTGCCGCTCGCCTACAACAAGGATCTTCAGGAAGACAAGGAGGGCGCCATCGACGCAGCGAAGACGCTTGAAGATTGCTACCGCTGCGCGACCGGCATGATCGACACGATGGAAATCCATCCCGACGCCATGCTCGAACAGGCGAAAAAGGGCTACCTCGCCGCGACCGACGTCGCCGATTACCTGGCGAAGAAGGGCCTTCCGTTCCGCCGCGCCCACGAGATCGTCGGTCACCTCGTGCTTCTGTGCGACAAGCGCGGGTGCGGGCTTGAGGACCTTTCGCTTGAAGACTTCAAGGCGGAAAGCGATCTGTTCGAGGCCGATATCACGAAATGCCTCGATCTTAAGAGCATCGTCGCGGCGCGCACGACGTTCGGCGGCACGGGCAATTCGGCCGTCGCCGAGCAGCTCGATGCCGCGAAGTCGGCGCTCGCGTCCGACGCGGCCGCTCTCGAGGCGTAGGAAAACGCTCAATGTGCCCATTTGCTGACAATGCGAATGGGCACGTTTCTCCTGAATAGGCCGATGGTACAATAATCGGGATTACTCAGGAGGTGGCACGTGGCTTCACGCGCGATCAAAAGCAGGGCAAACATCAAGAAGAAACACCCGTCGACGGGTGTTCTCGTTGCGGTGGCGATCGTCATCGCGTTCTTCGTTTCGCTTGTCGGGGGCGTCTTCGCCGTGGGGTCGTCGTGGCTCGTCGATCTTCCCGACTACAAAAGCGCCGACGCGTACAACACCTCCCAACCCACCGTCGTGTACGCATCCGACGGTGAGACGGTGCTCGCCGAATTCCAGTTGGAAAACCGCACGCCGGTCGAGGCGAGCGGCATCAGCGACTACGTGCTTAAAGGCACGGTTGCCACCGAGGACGAGCGCTTCTACACGCATGGCGCGATCGACCCGTGGGGCATCGCCCGCGCGTTGGTGAACAATCTGATGGGCGGCGATCTGGAGGGTGCTTCCACCATTACCCAGCAGTTCGTCCGCAACACCATCCTGTCGTCGGAGATGGACGACATCTCCATCAAGCGCAAGGTGCGCGAGGCGTACATTTCGATCAAGCTCGAGGAGTCGTATTCCAAAGACGACATCCTTCTCATGTACCTCAACACGATCAACTACGGGTCGGGCGCCTACGGTATCGAGGCCGCGTCCGAGCGTTACTTCTCCAAGCATGCGAGCGACCTCACGATCGCCGAAGCGGCGACGCTCGTGGGAATCCCTCAGTCTCCTACCTATAACAATCCCATCAATTACCCCGAGAACTGCACGAAGCGCCGCAACCTCGTGCTCGACCGCATGCTCTCGAACGGCGTCATCACCCAAGAAGAGCACGATGCCGCTCAAGCCGAGCCGCTTGTGCTCAACCCGACCGAGGTTTCCACCACGGGCATCGAGAAGTACCCGTATTTCACGAGCTATGTGCGCGACCAGCTCACGTCTTCGACCGGCAAGTACGCATACTCGAAAGACGAACTGTTCAAGGGCGGCCTTAAGGTGTACACGACGCTCGATGTCTCCGCGCAGGAAGCCGCCGAGGCCGCCGCGCGCAAAAAGGAAGAAGCGGCCGGCTCCAACTTCGAGGTCGCGCTCGTCGCGATCGACCCCGACAACGGCTACATCAAGGCGCTCGTTGGCGGCAAAGACTACTCGACGTCGCAGGTCAACATGGCTACGGGCACGGGCGGCTCGGGTCGTCAGGCCGGCTCTTCGTTCAAGACGTTCACGCTTGTCTCGGCCCTCGAGCAGGGAATCGACCCGAATACGCTTATCGACGCTTCGGCAACGGCGGAATTCCCTGGGTGGGAAGTCTCCAACATCAACCACACGAACTATGGCACGACAACCATCAAGAAGGCGTTCGCGGTCTCGTCGAACACGGCGTTTGCCCGCCTTATCCTTTCCATCGGTCCCGACAAGGTGGTTGACGTGGCGAAGCGCATGGGCGTCTCGTCTCCGCTTACTGCGACCGGCTCGCTCACGCTCGGCTCTGAATCGGTGACGCCGCTCGAAATGGCTGAATCCTATGCCACCATCGCCAACGGCGGCACGCACTACGACCCCGAATGCATCGAGCGCATCCTCGATCGCAACGGGTCCATCGTCGTCGACAACTCGTCGCCTGTGGGCACGCGAGCCATCTCCGCCGAGGTCGCGCATGCTGCGACCGAGGTCATGAAGGGCGTCGTCACCGATGGCACGGGCAAGGCGGCGGCCCTCGAAAACAGCGAGCAGCCTGTCGCCGGCAAGACGGGCACGTCCGAGAACTACATGGATAGCTGGTTCTGCGGCATCACCCCGCAGCTCTCTGTCGCTATCTGGTTCGGCGATCGTGCCGACTACAACACCGCCCAGCGCGTGCCGACGGGCATGTCGGCGGCGAGCACCTTCCCCGACTTCATGAACGTCGTGCTGAAGAACGCGAAGGTCGAGCAGTTCCCCACGGCGGCCGATCCGCAGTACAAGAGCGACTTCAAGGATTCCCAGTACCACATCGGCGGCTACTACAGTTCAGCTGACGACGAGTCCTCGGAGACGAAATCCTCGAGCAGCCAGTCTTCGACGAGTGGACGCGGCGAGGAAGGGGAGGCCAATCGAGGCACGACCGGCGGCTCGCATAGCGGCACGTCGGGCACGGGCGGCACAACCGGCGGCTCTGGCGGCACGTCCGGCGGTTCGGGCGGCGATTCGGGTGAAACCGGTGGCGGCACAACCGGCGGCGGCTCTGGCAGCGCGTCCGGCGGCTCGGGCGGCGAAGCCGGCGGTGGCGCGGACGCCCCCATTCCAGTAGAGTAAGCACGACAACAACGTTTTGCGCGGGGCGGCAAGCAGGTCGTCTCGCCCTTGCAAGGAGAAACCATGGCAAAGACCACCTTCTTTCGTTCCCTCGTCGTCTGCGCGGCAAGCGCAATGCTCGCGCTCGCGCTTGCGGGCTGCGCGCAGCAGAGCAACGCGCAGAACGACCAGCAGAACGAGAATCGTCAGTACATGACGCAGGTCAACCAGAAGATGGAGGACTTGAACACGCGCCTTACGAGCTTCACCGATGCGGTTTCCCGCGGTGACGTGGTCACGATGCGCACACAGGCCGACAATGCGTACAAAGCCATCGACGACCTCTCCAGTCTCGACGCGCCCGATGCGCTTGCAGACGTGAAGACCGGTTATGTCGATGGGTGCAACGAGTTGAAGGGCGCACTCGATTCCTACATTGCGCTCTACACCGAGATCGAGAACGCGACCGACGCGCAGCCGTTCGATTATTCGACCTACGATTCCCGCCTCGCCGATATCCAGAACGCATACAACGCGGGTATCGACAAGCTGAAGGCCGCAGACGACGCAGCGGCGGGTAAGAACTAGCCTTCCGTCGTTGTCGTTTGCTGTTCCGACTGCTCTTGCGGCAACGCGTTCTCGCTGCTTGAGCGGGGGTCCTTTCCAAGCGACACTTTTGCCGTATAGAGCCCGTTTGCGTACTCGATCGTGATAACGCTACCGGCCGGAACCTCGGCATCGTAGGTTTCCTCGATCGAAAGGGAGCTTCCAAGCGCGGCTTTGACATCTTCAAGGCTTGCATCGCGTAAACGCTCGATTAGGCTCATGGCCGCCTCCTCGTTGGAGGCGGCTTGTTTTTCGTTGAAGGGACTGTCGTAGGCGGGCTCTGCGGTAGCGGGGAAGCCTTCGAGCGCCCTTCCCTCGAGCGCGCGCGACATGAACAGCCGCCATGCGTCTTTGCACCAGGGAGCTTCCCACATCTCTCGTTCCTCTGCGGCCCCTGCCCAAACCGCGCACGACAGCTGCGGGGTGTACCCGCAATACCAAAGATCGCGATGCTCTTGCGAAGTCCCCGTCTTTCCTGCGCTTACCTGGCCCGAGGGAAGCTTTGCCTCGCGGCCTGTACCCTGGGTGACGACTCCGCGCAGGACGTCCGTTGTCGCGGCGGCGACTTCAGGGGAAAGCGCCTGATCGCCTTGAGGGGACGTATGGTCGATGAGCTTCGTTCCGTCGCTCGCCGTTGCCTCGATGATGCATGTATCCGCGTAACGCGCGCCGCCAGCTGCGAAAACGCCGTAGGCGCTGGCCATGCGCAGCGTGTTCGTTTGAGCGGCACCGAGCGTGAGGGCGGGGTAGGCGCCGTACCCGTAGCGCGATTCGCCCGAGACGCCGAGTCGCGCAGCCATCTCGAGCAGGCTTTCCGGCGAAACCCCGTCGGGGTCGGTAAGCAGGCGGGCGAACCCGGTGTTCGCCGAAACCCATGTCATGCTCTCGATGGAAAGGTTGCCGTAGTTCGCGCCGCCGTAATTGGTGACGGGTTCTGGCCAGGCGGGGTTCTCGTATCCCGTCGAGCAGTCGATCGCCGTGCGCGGGCTTATGCCCTGCTCGATCGCCGCCGCTACCGTGAACGCCTTGAACGATGATCCGGCTTGTCTTCCCGATGCGCTCGTCGCCAGGTTGAACTGGCTCGTCTCCCAGCTTTTCCCGCCGACCATGGCGAGCACGTAACCGGTATGGGGATCGACGCAAGTAAGCGAGAGGCTCACGTCGTCGTCTCCCGTGCGCGCCATCTCGGCGTACACCTCGTCTGCCGCCTGCTCGGCGTATTCTTGGAGCGTGGGGTCGATCGTCGTGTACACGGTAAGCCCTCCGGTGAACACCTCGTCGAAGGAGAGCTCATCGAGAAGCTGGTCGCGAACGTAGCTGGTGAAGTAAGGATACCCATAGATCCCGTCTTCGGCTTTTCGATCGAGATCGAGCGCAAGCTCTTCGCTTCTCGCGCTTTCGTATTCGGCATCCGTTATAACGTCGGCGTCGAGCATGCGCGACAGCACGAGATTGCGTCGCCGCGTGCACTGCTCCGGGTAGGTTTCAGGGTTGTTGTACGTGGGCGATTGGGGGATTCCGACAAGCGTTGCGGCTTCGGCGACGGTGAGGTCGCTTGCATGCTTCGAGAAGTAATGCCGCGCCGCCGCCTCGATGCCGTAGGCTCCCGATCCGTAGTTGATCGTGTTCAGGTACATCATGAGTATTTCGTTTTTGGAATACGCCTGCTCCATCTCGATGGCGAGTTCCGCCTCGCGCGCCTTGCGGCGAAACGAGATGTCGCTCGCCTCGTTCGACAGAAGCGTGTTCCTCACGAGCTGCTGAGTGATGGTCGACGCGCCCTCCAAATCGCCCCCGCGCAGGTTGTTCACAAGGGCGCGCGCGATGCCGTAATAGTCGACGCCGCTGTGCTCGTAGAAACGGGCGTCTTCGGTGGCGACCGTTCCCTTCAAAACGTAATCGCTCACGCGATCCGCCGTGACGGGCTCTTGGTCTTGAAGGTAGAATTCCGCGAGGAGCGTGGTTTTATCGTTGGCGTAGACGCGGGTTTTCTCGCTGTAGGAAAAGGCGTCGGGGTCGTGCACGTCGGGAAGCTCCCCGATCCACGAATCCATGGAACGCGCAACGCCGAATGCCCCGAACCCGACGACGAGGATGGCCGAAAAGACCGCAGCGAGGAGTCCCCACGCAACGGCATGGGTGCGCATTTCACGGTGTTTTCTCCGTATCCTCATAGTTCGTCTATACTACCATGAACCGAATCATCAGGTCTTTTAGACGAGGAGACAGATAGATCCCATGGGGAAAATGGAACTTTTGGCGCCAGCTGGCAATGCGAGCGCCCTTCATGCGGCCGTGCGTGCCGGAGCCGACGCGGTGTATCTCGGCCTCGAGGCGTTCAACGCGCGTCGCGGTGCCGACAACTTCACGACGAAGACGCTTGCCGAAGCCTGCGATTTCGCCCATCTGCGCGGTGTCAAGATCTATGTGACGCTCAATACGATCGTCCTTCCCGGCGAGGTTTCCCGCGCCCTTGAATGCGCCCGTCAGGCATGGCGGGCCGGTGCGGATGCGCTCATCGTTCAGGATATCGGCATCGCCTCCGAGATCGCGCGCACCTTGCCGCAGGTCAGGCTTCATATCTCCACGCAGATGAACACGTGCAACGCAGCCGGCATCCGCGCCGCTGCGCGCATGGGCGCTTCCCGCGTCACGCTTGCCCGCGAGCTTTCCTTGGAGGAAATCGCGCATCTGGCAAGCGTCGCTGCGCAAGAGGGCATCGAGGTCGAGGCGTTCGGCCACGGAGCGCTCTGCATCTGTTACTCGGGGCAGTGCTTCATGTCGTCCATGATCGGTGGGCGCTCGGCGAACAGGGGCCTGTGCGCCCAGGCGTGCCGTCTTCCCTACGAGCTTCATAACGCCGCCCAGCGCAATCCGCTTAATGCCCCCGGCGAACACCTTCTTTCCCCGAAGGATCTTTGCTCGGCCGACCTGCTGTCCGATCTTGTGCGTGCGGGGGTTGCGTCGCTGAAAATCGAGGGGCGCATGAAGTCCGCCGACTACGTTTCGGCGGTGACGTCGGTTTATCGCGGTGTGCTCGATCGCGTTTACGCGATTCCGGGCGAAATCTCCCCGGCGAAGCCGACCGCAGAAGAACGTCGCACGCTCGAAGAGGCGTTTTCCCGTGGGTTCACCACGGCGTATCTGGAAGGCGAGCGCGGCAACGACATCATGAGCTATCAACGCCCGAATAACAGAGGGGCGTTCATCGGCCGCGTTGCCGAGGCGAAGAACGGTGCAGCGACGATCGCCTCCGAACGGGAAATCCATCTCGGCGACGTTCTCGAGTTTTGGACGGGGAAGGGGCATGCCGCGCAGACGGTTGCAGACCTTTCCCTCGACAAGAAGGGCCGCGCCCGCGTCATGCTCGACTCCAAGGTACGCGGCGTTCGCGCGGGGGATCGCGTGTTCCGCGTGCGCAGCGCTGAAGACGCCTTTGCCGACGATTCCCTCGAGCCGCGCATCGCGGTTTCCGGCTCCGCCCGGTTGAAGATAGGGGAGCCGCTCAGCGTGTCGTTCCGCCTTGCGAACCCGGAATCGCCCGACGAGGAGCAGGTGGAAGGCAATGCCGTGGGTCCTCTCGTCGAGCCTGCGCGCACGAAGGCCGTGACTGCCGACGATGTGCGGGCCCATATCGACCGCATGGGCTCGACCCCTTACGTGCTCGTCGATTTCCGGCTCGATTTGGACGAGGGCGTGGGCATCGGCTTTTCCCAGCTGCACCATGTTCGCGCCGAGGCGCTCGAGAAACTCACCGAAGAACTTCTCGCCCCTTATCACGATAGGCGTCTTTCTCGCGTCGAAGACCGGGAATACCAGCCGGCCCTCCATCCGACAGGCGCCCGCATCGGAGCTTGGGCGACCAACCCCGTTTGCGCGCGCGCCGCGAAGCGTACGGGTGCCCACATGATCTACGTTCCCGCGCTCAACTACGGGCGCGGTGAAGCAACCGTTGCCGGACAGCTGTCGGCGACGGTCGAGCAGGCGGGGTACCCCAAGCAATGCCTGCTCGCCATGCCCGTCGTCGACCACGACGAAGTCGGTCCGTCGCGCGAGGCGAAGCTCGAGTTCGATCCCTGGCGTTACGCGAAGTCGGGCAAGCCCGTCTTCGCGGAAAGCCTCTCTGCCGTGCAGATGGCCGTCGACATGGGGCTTCCGTTCGAAGTGGGTCCGCATCTTCCCGTGACCAACAAGCTTGCGCTCGACGAGATGGCGCGCCTTGGGGCACAGCGCGTATGGCTGTCCCCGGAGCTTTCCCTCGATCAGATCAGGGAGCTTGCGAAGGACGCGCCTGTCGAGCTCGGCCTGTTCGTCTCCGGAGCCCAAGAGCTCATGACCACCGAGCATTGCCTGCTTATGAGCCAGGGGCCCTGCAACGAGGATTGCCCGAATTGCCGCCGCCGCCGCAGCCCCCATTACTTGAAGGATCGCAAGGATTACGAATTCCCGGTCATCACCGACGCGCTTGGCCGCAGCCATCTGTACAACAGCGTCGACCTCGACCTTGTTGCCTCGCTTCCCGATCTCATGGCGGCGGGTGTGTCGTCGTTCATGGTCGACACGACGCTGCTCAACGGCGAGGAAGCGGCTCAGGCGATAGGGCGGGCGATACGCGCGCTGCGCATCGCGCAAAACGACGGCAACGCGGTTGCGAAGATCACGAGCGCGACGACGGGGCACTTGTTCCGCGGCGTGTCGTAAGGTTGTTGCGGCGTGCGGCTCGCGTAGATTCGCGGGTGGGGCGCTGTGATAGAATCGCAAAGACGCTCATGTACGAAAGAGACATTAAAGGAAGTTTCGATGCTCACACCTGAAGAACAACTTCATATCATCGCCTCGGGCGCAGCGCAGATCGTGCCCGAAAGCGCCCTTCTCGAAAAACTTAAGCGCGGAAAGCCGCTCAACATCAAGCTCGGCGTCGACCCTACCGCCCCCGATATCCATCTCGGGCACGCGGTGCCGCTGCGCAAGCTGCGCCAGTTCCAAGACTTGGGGCACCAGGTCACGCTTATTATCGGCGACGGCACGGCACTCATCGGCGACCCGTCCGGTCGCAATTCGACGCGTCCGCAGCTTACGCGCGAGCAGATCAAGCAGAACGCGCAGACCTACGTCGATCAGGCGTTTAAGGTGCTCGACCCCGAGAAAACGACGCTTCGCTACAATTCGGAGTGGATTCTCTCGCTCGATATGGAGCATCTCCTGAAGCTCATGGCGCACTTCACCGTTGCCCGCATCCTCGAGCGCGACGACTTCCACAACCGCTACACGAGCAACCTGCCCATCAGCCTGCACGAATTCATGTACCCGGTCATGCAGGCCTACGACTCGGTCGTCATCAAAGCCGACGTCGAGCTCGGCGGTACCGACCAGCTCTTCAATCTGCTTGCCGGCCGTGAGCTTATGGAAAAGATGGGAATGGAGCCCCAGGTTTGCCTCACGCTTCCGCTTCTCGAAGGCACCGACGGCGTGAAGAAGATGTCGAAGAGCTATGGCAACTACATCGGGCTTACCGACGAGCCGGCTGACATGTTCGGCAAGGTCATGTCCATCCCCGACGAGCTGATGGTGAAGTACTATCGTCTCGCCTCGACCGAGTCTGTTTCCGAAATCGACGCGATCGAGAAGGGGCTTGCCAACGACGAGCTTCATCCGAACAAGGTGAAGCGCGCCCTCGCCCGCAATATCGTCGCTGCGTACTACGATGAAGAGCAGGCGCAGGCGGCCGAAGAGCAGTTCGACCTCGTGTTCAAGAAGCACGACGTCCCCGACGACATTGCGGAGTTTGCTCCCGACCTTGCCCCCAACGATGAGGGTCTCGTCTATCTTGCGAAGATCATCCACGACGCGGGTTTGGCCCAGAGCGTCGGCGAAGCGCGTCGCCTCATCGACGGCGGCGGCGTGAAGCTCGACGGCGAAGCGGTTCCCGCTAAGGAGTACAACGTCGACCCGGCGAAGCTTAAGGACTGCGTGCTTCAGGTTGGCAAGCGCAAGTTCGTCAAGCTCGTGTAGCGCTTCAAAGCATATACTTCGATAGCCATAAAAGCCCTGCGTGCAATAGCACGCGGGGCTTTTCTCGTTCAAGGAGATGCGGCGCATTGCTGGTCTTGCGAATGGGGCGCCTCCGCAGCCTTTCTACCTTCCGTTGCCTGGCTGGAATATGAGGCGCGAGCTGTTCCAACTTTAGGACAAGTGGGCGACCTTACCCCAAAGTATAGCTTTGACCAGGCATTATTTAACCTTCCTACCCTTTAGAGCCCCATGACAGACAAGCATTTCGACAGTGAAGCGCCGAAAAGAAAGCTTGTTTGTGCAGAGCGGCGCGCTTCTCCGCGCGCGATAGAGTGGCTCCCGCCGAGCAAGTGCGGCCTTCCGATGGGTATCTTCTCGGTGTGGGTCCCCCTTGGGGCAATGTTCATCATGGTGACCTCGGGTTTCTAAATGCACCTGCTGTGGAATCCGTCCTCTCGGCGGGAACCTCGACGTGGACATGAGCCTAGTTTGGGGAAAATTCGGAACGTTGGCGCAACCATGCCTCAATATGGACATCTCACAAGCTACCAGTACTGCACGGGGTGCCAATCGTGCGAGGTTGCATGTAGGGAAGAGCGCGATTAACCAGTGGGAAAACGGGGCATCCGCGTATTCGACGACG
>CAKUIV010000053.1 GCA_934661105.1 uncultured Ellagibacter sp.
CGAAGCCTATAGCGCTTCCCCATCACGTCTTTACCTCGATAGCGCATCCGCTTCCCCAGCTTTCTCCCGATGATTCCAGCCGTCTCATCGAAACGGGCAGCATTCATCAGCTGGTCGGCGCTCACCGTTACAACCTCTATCCCCTTATGGAGAAGAACGTTCCTTCGAGCCGCGTCGGCCGCGAGCTTCTCCGGGCTCGAATGAAACTGCTTGCTGTCGTACTCGACGGCAAGCTTCGCTTCAGGCCAATACATGTCAGGCTTGAAATAGGACTTTCCGGTTAAACCCCAGCCCACGCGCCCGATGTCGATACGGTCGTTAAGCCTTGGCAGGGAGAATCCGTATCCTCCGAATTCGCTGGGAAAGCAAAGCAGGATGGCCAAAGCAGATTCCGCAGGAGAAGCCGACCCCGAAAGAACGTAGCGCGCAGCGCGTCTCAGCAAGACCGACCCGCCCACAGCATTGAGCGGTTTCGGGAGCGCGCGCAACGCTTCGGGCGAAACGAGCGGCTGCGCCTTGGCGAAGCGACCCTCTGGGCAAAGGCGATACGACCCGCAGAGTTCGAACGCCGCCTTCGCGATTCGAGGAAGCGAAGCATCGTCGGCTAGCTGGATCAGACTCAATCGAGGAGACGCGACGTACACGCCATGAACCGCCTCGTACAGCTCCTCGCGAGGAATCGCCGACGAGCAGGCATGCCATACGACCGGCTGGCTCCTCAGCCTCATGGATGGATCGGGAACCATAAGGTGAAGGGGCTCGGACAGACTCGCGAACCCGCGCTGCGGCAGCTCGGCAAGCTCGATCGAACAGGGGCGATACTCTCTTCGCCCCTTCGCGGTGAGAAATCCCGTCGGGGCATTGCGACGCAAATCGATCGGCCCGTCGTGATGGCGCCAGTATTCAAAAGCCGATATGCCCGCAAGAACCAGTCCCATGGGGAAAAGGATAGGGGTAAGCCTTGACCGGGCTCTGCCGAGAAAAACGGGCACGGACTCGATGAGGCAACTGGGAGAACAGGGTTTTCTCCTCGGGGATCGCAGCCTCTTCCTTTCCCGCTCGCTTTCGAGCCTCTCTCGCACCGCGAAAAGCCAACGCGATTCCAACGCAGGACAAACGCGACCCGGTATACGGCGGCAAAGCTCGGTCTTTCGCCAAGAGGAAGGGGGCGAGCGAGTCCGAATGGGAGCGCGCGAGATGGCGGCGTTCCTTTCGGAAAGCGACTGCCTATGCCTTTGCCGCAGCTCGCTCGAAGTTCACGACATAGCAGCCCGAAGAGACGGGGGCGAGCTGCGCATCACAGGCTTCCACGAGCGCCCGAAGAGCGTCCTCGTCGGCTTCGGACCAGCATGAGACGCCTTTCCCTTCGCGCGCGCAAGCCTTCGTTCTCACCGAAAAGTGGAACCCGCCGTCAAGCCCGATAAGCTCGAGGCGATTGCCCATCTCGCTTGCCTCGAGCGCTGCGACCACCGCATCCTGTGCGCGCTTGGCGCGAACCCGCAGGCGATTCACGTGTCGTTCGTAATGCCCCTGCTCAATGAAGCGCGCGAGGGCGAGCTGCTCGAGAGGGCTTACCGTGTTCGAGTAGAAGCCAAGCGTGCGCTCGAACCGCGCCTGCAAAGCCTCGGGCAGAACCATATAGGCGATGCGGAACGCGGCGCCGAGGCTTTTGGCGAACGAGTTCAGGTAGATCACGCGACCCGCCGGATCGATGCTCGCGAGCGGGGGAATGGGCCTGCCGGACATGCGGAATTCGGCGTCGTAGTCGTCCTCGATGACGAAGCGCCCCCGGAGAGGCGCGGGGTCCGCCCCCGAACCGCTAAACGCGGCGCGGACCCCGCCGCACCTCGACCCGCCCGTGCTCCCTGAATCCCGCCCGCCTTTCGTGTCGTGCGGCTCTTTCGCGCAGGTCGCATCGCTTTCACCCTCGCGCGACCAGTTGAGCAGGCTGCGACGACACGCCGCCGACATGACCGCTCCCGTCGGGAACTGATGAGCTGGCATGGCGTGCGCAACCTGCGCCCCGCTTGCGGCGAGCGCCGCGACGTCGAGGCCGGACGGCGTGACGGGAACCGTGCAGACCGATGCTCCCTGGGCGCGATACATCTCGATGAGCAGGGAATATCCGGGGTCCTCGACCGCATAAAGCCTGTCGCGGCCGAGCAGCTGGACAAGCAGCTGATAGAGCGTTTGCGATCCCGCGGCGACGATGATGCGGCTCGCCGGGGCCTCCATCCCGCGGAAATCGCGCAGATACCCCGCTATCGCCTGGCGCAAGCGCAACGACCCGGCGGCGCTCGCGGCTTCGGCGAGAGAGGGGGAAGTCTCCTCGGAGAGCGTTTGGCGCATCACTTTCGCCCAGGTCGCATAAGGGAAAAGCGACGTTGCGGCAGAACCGGAGAACGCGAAGGGCGAGCCCTCGCCGCGCGCGAGCGGAGGCGAGGCGCCCAGTGATCCGGACCCGTAGGCCGCGTCGTCGCTCACAGATTCCACCCCCTGCGAGCCGCGTGCCACGACGGGCGGCTCGCCAGGGAACCGACCAGGGCCGGTTTCCTGGTCGCTCGAGCGCGGATACGCGCCGTCGAAAGCGCGCCGACCGGCATCTTCCACCGCGCGCACGGCGGGGGCGAGCTCGCACGCGAAATACCCCCGGCGCTCTTCGGCACGCACGTACCCCTCGGCGACGAGCTGGGTGTACGCCGCTTCGACGGTGATCACGCCCACGCCCAGGTGCCTCGCGAACGCGCGCTTCGACGGGAGTTTCTCACCTGCGGCGATGACGCCATGCGCGATGTCGTGGCGTATGCACTTATAAAGGTAGTCGTACAGAGCGGCGTCACCGCGTTGAGACACGTCGTAGAAGAGCATCGTACTCGCCTCCCGTTTCGATATGCTCGAACTGGTCCTATTATTTTCTCTTATTTTGGCACTATTACTAAGATCATATAAGGAATAGCCTTCTCATTCACAGATATCCGATAGAAGGAGTAGGAAATGCCTGAACCGCAGACCGCGCAAGAGCGCGTCGCTCTTAACCGCCAGCTCGCCCAGATGCTCAAGGGCGGCGTCATCATGGACGTCACCACACCCGAGCAGGCGCACATCGCAGAGGAAGCCGGCGCCTGCGCCGTCATGGCACTCGAGCGCATTCCCGCCGACATCCGCGCGGCGGGCGGCGTGTCGCGCATGAGCGACCCGAAGATGATCAAGGGGATCCAGGAGGCCGTGAGCATCCCCGTCATGGCGAAGTGCCGCATCGGGCATTTCGTCGAGGCGCAGGTGTTGCAGGCCATCGACATCGATTACATCGACGAATCGGAAGTGCTCTCCCCCGCCGACGACACGTACCACATCGACAAGACCCAGTTCAACGTGCCGTTCGTATGCGGCGCACGCGACTTGGGCGAGGCGCTTCGCCGCATCGCCGAAGGCGCCACGATGATCCGCACAAAGGGCGAACCGGGCACGGGCGACGTGGTACAGGCCGTGCGCCATATGCGCATGATGAACTCCGAGATCCGCCGCATCCAGAACCTGCGCGACGACGAGCTCTTCGAGGCCGCCAAGCAGCTGCAGGTGCCCGTCGACCTCGTGAAGTACGTGCACGAGAACGGCAAGCTGCCCGTCGTGAACTTCGCCGCCGGCGGTGTGGCCACCCCCGCCGACGCGGCGCTCATGATGCAGCTCGGCGCGGAAGGCGTGTTCGTGGGATCGGGCATCTTCAAGTCCGGCAACCCGGCCAAGCGCGCGCAAGCCATCGTGAAGGCGGTTGCGAACTTCACCGACGCGAAACTCATCGCCGAGCTTTCGGAGGACTTGGGCGAGGCCATGGTCGGCATCAACGAGCAGGAAATCGCCCTGCTCATGGCGGAACGCGGCAAATAATGGGAAGGAAAGTCGCGGTTCTCGCCGTTCAGGGGGCGTTCATCGAACACGAGCGAGCGCTCCGCAAGCTCGGCTGCGAGTGCGTCGAGCTGCGCCAAGGCCCCGACGTGTTCCAGCCCTTCGACGCACTCGTGCTGCCGGGCGGCGAATCGACCGTGCAGGCGAAGCTTCTGCGCGAACTCGGTATGCTCGATGAGCTGCGCCGCCGCATCGAGGACGGGATGCCCGTCATGGGAACGTGCGCGGGGCTCATCCTTCTTGCGGAAACGGTGGAGGAAGGCGTGCCCGCTGCCGGCGATCCCACGGCCCCGGTCGGCGTGGGCGCATGCGCGTCGGGAGCCATCGGCACGCTGCCCGTCACCGTGCGCCGCAACGCCTATGGGCGCCAGCTGGGCAGCTTCCACACGAGCGCGCCGTTCCAAGGCGTCGAAGGAGACGTCCCCATGACGTTCATCCGCGCGCCCTTCATCGCCGAGGTTCGCGATGGGGCGCAGGTGCTTGCAACGGTCGACGGCCGCATCGTCGCCGTGCGCAAGAACAATCAGTTCGGCATGGCATTCCATCCCGAACTCGACGACGACCTGCGTATTCACGAGCTGTTCGCAAGCACGATCGGGTAATCGCGCAACTCCGACGGGGACCGAGCGTTCCTTATCGGATCCAGGTGGCAAACGCCGACGCCGTCCGCTCGGCAACGGCCCCTGAACGCAGAAGGGCCCGCTCAGATGAGCAGGCCCTTCGTCTTCGTAGATAAAACGTCGAATGCGTTCGCTATTCCTCGACGACCTCGGGGATAGCGCCCATCGGGCATTCCTCGACGCAGTCGCCGCAGGCGACGCAGTTGTCGTCGTTCACGGACGTGGCGACGCCGTTAACAACCTCGAGAACCTCTTGGGGGCACGCGTCAACGCAGATGCCGCAGCCGATGCACTCGTCGGCGTCGATAACGGGATGAGACATGTCAAACTCCTTCTCGTCTGAAAGCTAAGTCAGGTTTCTTAGAATTCCGGAGCCCCTCTCGCGGCCGCACCGCCTACGCTCCGAAACGTCTGCTCTGCAAGATACCATTGCGGAGGGCAAACGCAAGGGGAAAAGGCCGTTTTTCAGGGTACGGCGTAAATTGATACCGTTACGTAACCGCTGGCACCGCAATCGAAAGACGGAAACGACAGCGGGGTTGGAAGCCTCTTTTCGAAGAAGTTTCCAACCCCGCTGTCGTATGACCTGGACTGACGGGAACCAAGCCGCCGATGCGATTCGAGTCCGATCTAGCAGATTCGCGGGAGCTGTTCGCCGACGAGCATGTCGAGGATGCGCTTGCCGCCGAACGCGGTGCGCAGGAACACCTTCGGCCCGCGCTCGGGCTGCATCTCCCCCACCTCTCCGACGATGGCCGCGTCGGCGCCGTACTTGTTCGCGCGCATGGCGGCCAAAGCGGCGTCGGCCTCATCAGCTGGGACGACGCACACCATCTTGCCTTCGTTGGCAACCTGAAGCACATCGTACCCGAGCATTTCGCATGCCCCGCGAACGGCGTCTTTCACCGGAACCGCGTCTTCGTCGACCGTGATGTCGACCTGAGCCTGGGATGCGAACTCGTTGAGCGTCGACGCGAGCCCGCCGCGCGTGGGATCGCGAAAGCAGCGCGTGTTCGGCGCGGCTTCGAGCACGCCGGCAATAAGATGGTTGAGCGGCGCGGCGTCGCTTTCCAGGTTCGCGGAGAAGTTCAGTCCTTCACGGCAGCTCATGATGGTGATGCCGTGATCGCCCAAGGTACCGCTCACGAGTACCTTGTCGCCCGGTCGGCATTGTTCGCCGCCGAGGTTCACGCCCTCGGGAATAGCGCCCACGCCCGCGGTGTTGATGAACGCGCCGTCGCCGTGACCACGGTTCACGACCTTGGTGTCGCCGGTGACCACGCGGACCCCCGCTTCGCGCGCGGTTTCGGCCATCGTGGCGCAGATGCGCTTCAAGTCATCCATGGGATAGCCCTCTTCAAGAATGAAACCGCAGCTCAGATACAAGGGACGAGCACCGGAGGTGGCCACGTCGTTCACCGTGCCGCACACGGCCAAACGCCCGATGTTGCCACCCGGGAAGAAATGAGGCGTCACGACGAAGCTGTCGGTGGAAAACGCCAGGCGCTCGCCGGGGGCCGGCGCGGGGAGCGTCGCCGCATCGTTGCCCTGAAGAAGCTCGTCGCTGCCGTAGGCTTCATAGAACACCTCGTCGATGATCCGCTTCATCATCGAACCGCCGCTGCCGTGACCGAGCATCACCTTGTCGTCCATGGAAGTCCTCCCTATCCCGCAGCCTGCGGCGCGCCTCGCGCCCAGGCGATCGTTTTCCCTGCCCATGATACTCCAGAGGGAAAACCTCGCACGACCCGCACGCCAAGCGGCAGACGAACAGCAGATACGCACCGGAAGAAAGAGCGGAAGACGGGGCAGGAGAAAAGGCGGTAAACGCACAGAACCCTCGTTTCTGCCAACAAAGTTGAATTTAGGGTCGGGAGGAATTTCTCAGGTTGAAATCCATCGCTTATTTCACCCCATTTTTTATGAAAATGGGGTGAAATAAGCCTCGAAACGATAACCATACTTCGCCCTGCGACCCTAAATTCGGCATTGTTGGCAGAAAAGGGCCCGAAGGCCCTTTTCTTGTTCGCATACGCAAGAGCGCTTAGCTGCGAGGCGCTCTAGCAGCAACCGCCGCCGCAGCAGCCGCCATCGACTGCGGGCGCGTTGCCGCAGCCCTCGTAGGGGCCGAAGTGGATAGAACGGTCGCCGAAGATCTCGAAGTACTTGCCGAAGCGCGTGTCCTGCACGTAGCTGCAGGAGTTGCCGCACACGTCGAGGCGCAGGTCCTTGTAGAAGCGATGGTGATCGTCGAGGTCGAAGTAGTTCTCGCAGCCCTCGATGCCGCCACGGTAGATGGCCGTCTGGCCGTACTGCTCGCAGATGTCCTCCTGCGTGTCGGGCAGCTTGAATGCGCGGACGGTGCGCGAGCTGTACTGGATGTTGCCGATAAGCGCCTCGACCTCGGGGTTGTCGATGGTCGCCGCCGACGAGCTCATGTAGCGGAAGTCGACCCAGCCCACGCGCGCCATCATGCGGCGGAAGTCCTCGATGTACATGGCGCCGCCGAGGCATTCGCCCAGAAGCACCGGGTTCTCGTTGATGTCCTTCGGCACGCGACGGTCGGCAAAGATGTCGGCGAAGTACAGCTCGCCGCCGATCTTCAGCACGCGCCAGATCTCCTTGAAGACCTGCTCCTTCATGGGCGACAGGTTGATGACGCAGTTGGAGATGACCACGTCGACCGACCCATCGGGAACGGCGGAAAGGTCCTCGATGTAGCTTTCGATGAACTCGACGTTGTCGTAGAACTTGGCAGCCATCTCGGCCTGATGGCTCTTGGCGAACGCAAGCTGGTCGGGATTCATATCGACGCCGATGACCTTGCCCTCGGGACCGACGAGCTTGCTTGCCAGGTACACGTCGCGACCGGTACCGCAGCCCAGATCAAGCACAGTGCAGCCCTCAAGCGCCGGCGGCAGCGGGCTTCCGCAGCCGTAGAAACGCGAGGTGATTTCCTCGGGGATCTCGGCCAGAACGTCCTTGATGTACTGAGGCAAGCTGTCGGTGCCGCAGCTGCACGTGTGGGTGACCATTTCGCCGCCGTTGTCGACGGACATCTTGCTGTAATACTCCTTGACCTGTTCGCGAATATCGCTCATGCCCTTACCTTTCTCGTTGTCCCTAGACTCGTGCTAGGCATTATCTGAAACGATACCTTTTATATGCAATTATTGTCAATGGTCTTATAGTCGGCCTTGTATCACCTCGCCCCACCAGGCGCGATGCGCCGAAAGCTCCACGCCGAGAAGCGCTTCCAGTCGTAAATCATACTATTCATCTATACTTTAGTTTTCTTATTAATTCCGAGTTGATTGCTAGTATTTTGCCTGGTTATCCATAGTATCTCATCGCGAAAAAACGACAATTACCTTTATTCGCATGTTGCGATTAGTTGTTTCTGTGCTATATCTATAGAAGTTTTGATTAAGGAGCTCTTTCCGCATCGTCTTAGGAGGGCGAAATGACCCAACGCGTTACCCGCCGCACGTTCGTGAAGGGCGCCGCCGCGACCGCCGCATTCGCAGGAATGGCGGCCATGGCAGGCTGCTCGACCGAAAGCAAAACCGAAACCAAAGCCGACGACAAGCAGGCCGAAACCGCCGAGAGCAAGTACGACAACACGCTTTCGAGCGAGACCGAGGATTTGAACATCGTCCTTCTGGGCAAGGACTCCAAGATCGCCGCGGTCATCCTCGCCCTCAAAAAGGGCTATTACGAAGAGGAGAAGCTCAACGTCGCCACGCAAACCGTGTCGGGCGGTTTCCCCGAGGCCATGCCGGCGCTTTCCAACGGCACCGCCGACGTTCTGCCCTTCGGGTCCATTCCGTCGTGCACCTATATCGGGCAGGGCGACGACCTCGTCATCTTCGGCGGCACGGTGGCCGACGGCTCGGAATGCGTCACGCTCATCGAGAACAAGGACGCCTATAAGAAGCCCGAGGACTTCAAGGGCAAGAAGATCGGCTGCTTCCGCATGGAAACGGGTCACATGGTGCTCAAGAGCTGGCTGCGCGAGAACGGCATCGAAGACGGCAAAGACGTCGAGTTCGTCTTGCTGGAAAGCTCGGCCGCCGAAGTCGCCGCGGTCGAAAACGGCCAGGTCGACATGTGCTTCGTAAACAGCGGCTACGGCTACGTCGCCACCCAGGGCGGCAAATGCGCCGTGGCGTTCCGCCCCAACGAGCTCATCGGCAAGGAGTTCCCCTGCTGCCGCCAGTCGACCAACCGCAAAGCCTTCGAGGAGAAGCGCTCGGCGCTCATCAAGTTCGAGATCGCGAACCTGCGCGCGCTCTATGACATCGAGAACGACCATGCGGGCACCATCGCCACCATCGTCGAGTACTCCGGCCAGCCCGAGGAATACATCGAGAACATCACCTACGGCAAGGGCGATTACGTCGCCGCGATGAAGTTCGAGATGGATCCCTACACCGACGACGTGAAGGCCTTCTATTCCGACATGGTCGATAACGGCGATATCGACGACACGAACAAAGAACTCATCGTCGAGCACATGGACTCGACGATTTACAAGGCCGCCCTCGACGCGCTGATCGAACGCGGCGAGAACAAAGACTTCTACGAGAAGTTCGCCGAGGAATACAAGAAGCACAACACCCTCGGCATCTAACCAGCCATCCCTTTCCTGCGCATGCGCGCCTGCAACCTTGCGGGCGCGCATGCGCGTTCCCGTCTCTTTTCGTGAGGATCCTCCATGCCGGCGATTTCATTCAAGAACGTGAGCTATTCATACGTCGACGGCGGCGAATCGTATTTGGCGCTCGACGCCATCGACCTTGACGTCGCCGACGGCGAGTTCGTGTGCTTGGTCGGGCACTCAGGCTGCGGCAAATCAACGCTGTTGTCCCTGCTCGCGGGCCTATCGGCGCCCACATCGGGCGAAATCCTCATCGACGGCGTACCGGTTTCGGGCCCAGGCCCCGACCGATCGATCGTATTCCAGAGCTATTCGCTGTTCCCCTGGCAGACCGCGCTTAGAAACGTCGCGTTCGCGATCCACCAGACGAACAGAAGCGTGGGCAAGGAAGAAGCCCGTACCCGAGCGCTCGATCTGCTTGCCCAGGTAGGGATGGAAGACGCCGCCGATCGCTACCCTTTCCAGCTCTCGGGCGGCATGCGTCAGCGCGTGGCCATCGCCCGCGCGCTCGCCATCGACGCGCCGACGATGCTGCTCGACGAGCCGTTCGGTGCGCTCGACCCGCTTATCCGCGGCAAGCTGCAAGAGCTGCTGCTGCAGCTGTGGAACGAAAGCGGCTGCTGCAAAACCGCCGTCTTCGTGACGCACGACATCGACGAGGCGCTTATCCTTGCCGACCGCATCGTGTTCATGGAGCCGCGCCGCATCGCGCGCACGTTCGAGCTGCCGAAGGATCGCGAGCACAACGCCGAGGCCATCGCGCTTGACGATCGCCTGCGCGATGTGAAACGCGAGGTGATGGAGCTGTTCGACGCGACCGCTACGGGAAAGGAGGACCGATAATGGCGCTTAGGAGGAAACAAGCCTCGAACTCGGGCCCGTCTGCTTCCGCTATGACGCCAGGGACGATCGAGGACGAGGAAAGCGGCGTCCGGCGAATCGTCACGGTATCGTTCGTTCTGGCGAGTGTTCTGTTCGCGGCGCTTCTCGTGGTCATCGCCGTTCCCGGCAAGGTGCATCCGAAAACGAGCGTTCCCTTCTACGTTGCGGCCGCCATCATCGAAGCGCTGTTTTTGTGGCGTTACTTCGCAGGTGGACGCAAACGATCGACCTGTCACATCGCAATCGTGGTATTCGCCCTGCTCATCATATGGGAGGTAGTGTCAACCGACCTGAAATTGACCCATCCGGTGCTCATCCCCAACCCCGAGAACGTGTTCGCGGTCTTTCCCGCGCGCGCAGACGAGCTACTCGAGAACGTCGCGTCCTCGATGATCCTTCTCGGAGAGGGCTTCGTCACCTCGGTCGCCGCGGGTACGATCATCGGGCTGTTCGTCGGGTGGATGCCGAAGGTGCGCGAGGCGGTGTACCCCATCGCGCACGTGCTCGCGCCGGTGCCGGCCATCGTGTTCGCACCGTATCTCGTCATGCTGCTGCCGTCGTTCAAGGCAGCGGCCGTGATGGTCATCTTCCTCGGCATTTTCTGGCCGACGCTCCTGAACACGATCCTGCGCGTGGAATCGATCGACAAGCACATCCTCGACTCGGCGCGCATGATGGGGCTTTCCACCCCAACGATGATCTTCCGCGTGCTTTTGCCGTATCTGTACCCCACCGTTGCGACCGGGCTCAAAACGCAGCTCCCCACCGCCATGTTGATGCTGGTCATGGCCGAGATGTACGGTGCCACGAGCGGGCTTGGGTACTTCGTCATCAACTACACCAACTACGCGAACTACACCAATGTCGTCGCAGGCATTATCATGGTCGGGATCGTCGTCACGATTTTGGACTTTTTGGTCGGTCTGCTCATTCGCAAGACGGTGAAATGGAGCTAACCGCCCGCGCTTGCCGCGCCTTCGACGCCGCAAGCGCATAATGCGGATCGCAAGAGGATGAGAGAAGCCTCGCGATTCGTCTGACGAGGAAACGCACAGCGCAAACCGCGCAAAGAGAGAGGGGCTCGATATGTCGATAGGAAAAGGCGTCTGCCTGGTGTGCGGGGAACCACTCACCTACTTCGAAGAGGCGCAGGAGGTGACCTGCCAGATTTGCGGCAAGAAGGAGACGGGGCATTCCGTTTGCGTTGACGGACATTACGTTTGCGATGCATGCCACCGGGCCGGTGGCGTCGACCACATACTCGACTTCTGCGCGAAAACCACGTCGAAGAACCCGATCGAAATCGCGCAGGAGCTAATGCGCGACAAGTCGATCTATCCCAACGGACCCGAGCATCACACGCTTGTGGGGGCATCGCTTATGGCGGCATACAAGAACTCAGGCGGAGACGTCGACCTGGACAAGGCGCTTGCCGAGCTGCGCAAACGCTCGCTTTTGGTGCCGGGCGGCACGTGCGGGTTCTGGGGAACGTGCGGCGCGGCCACAAGCGCCGGGCAGTGGTGGTCGATCGTGTCTGGCTCGACTCCGATGACGCGCGACCCTTGGGCGCAGACGCAACGCTTGACCTCGCGTATTCTGGGGAAACTCGCCGATTTGGGCGGCCCGCGCTGTTGCAAGCGCACCGGGTTCACCTCCATCTTGGAAGGCGCCGCCTATGCGAAGGAGCTGAACGGGGTGGAAATGGAGCTGCCCGACAAGGTGGCCTGCGAGTTTTTCGCCCGTAACGCCGAGTGCCTGAAGAAGGACTGCCCGTATTTCCCGCGCAAATAGCGCGGCTCTTTTGTGAACCGGGGCGCCTCTCACGTGAGCGGCGCCCCGGTTCACGGACTTCAAAGCACCCGCGCCCCCCGCGAAGCGCCCAAAAGCAAAAAAGTGGTCACAGATTGGAGATATGCGTCTTCACAAACCTCTTCGCAGGGGTCAAACCGCCCGTTTTGCTCTCGACAGTCGCTGCACCGATGACAAAAGCCCAGGTCAACTTTTTGACAAGAGGGAAATCGGCGCAAGTTGCACTTCCTTGAGACGCATATCGCGGATTTGTGACCACTTTTTCGCCTTGCCGCCGCTCAAAACGTAATCCTGGGACCGTCGAGGCAACATTCCGAGCAGCGACAGCAGAGCGGGATGCCGCCGAAAGCGCAGCATCCGCTCTTTCGTTCCTCCCTACAAAATGCCGCGCTCGAAGGCGTTTGCGATCACCGTTGCCGCACGTTCGCGCGCGATGCGCTCGGCGGGAACAAGGGCACGCGAGCCATCCTCGCGCTCGTAACCACGCACGAGCCCCGCATCGAGCGCCCAGGCAACGGCAAGCTGTGCCCAGGGTGAAACGTCGGCAGCGTCGGATATCGCGTCGAGCGCGGAAAGATCCGCGTCGCCACCTTTCAAGTTGCGCAGGATAGCCAACAGCTGCTCGCAGGTGACCGGGTCGCCAGGCCCGAAACCGCAGCGTGTGCCGTCCGCCCCCTGATAGCCGTTGATCACGCCCGCGGCAACGGCCCAGTTCACCGCGCCGGTATACCACTGGCCGCCCGCAACGTCGGGAAGGCCCGTCTCGTTCCTCGAGCCCTCCGCGACGAACGTGGCTTCGGCTTCGGGATCGGCGTAGCGCCAGAGGATCGCGGCAAGCTCGGCGCGCGTGAGCGTTTTACCCACGCCGAACACATCGGTGCCGTCATATCCGCGCATAAGGCCTCGCTCGACAACGAACGCAACCGCAGACGCATACCAGGCGTTCGCGTCGACGTCGCCGAACGCGGGCGTTGGGTTATCCGGTGTGGGCTCGGGG
>CAKUIV010000054.1 GCA_934661105.1 uncultured Ellagibacter sp.
ACCACCCCGGGCGCGTTGCTCATCATCGGCTCGTCGCTCGCGAACATGCCGGTGCCGAAGCTTGTCGGCGGCCCGCGTCTGTGGATCGCGTCGCTTGTGCGCCTTGTGATCTCACCGCTCGTCGTCTGGGCGCTCTTCCGCCTGATGCCCATCGATGCGACGCTTATCGACATCATGGTGGTGCTGTGCGCCATGCCCGTCGCGACCAACGGCACGATGCTGTGCTACCAGTACGGCGGCGACTCGCGCACCATGGCCCAGGGCACCTTCGTGACCACCGTGTTCTCCATCGTGAGCATCCCCATCCTCGTGATGCTCATCGCCGCATAGCGAAGGCAGCGGGGCCGACTTTCACGCCGGCCCCGCTGCTTGCAAACTCGATTCCCCGTAAGGTGCACCCCGTTACTTCGATACGAGGTACACCTTGTCCTTCGGAATGCGGATCCACAACTCGTCGCCCTCTTCGGGAAGACCCCCTTCAGGCGGATTGAGCTTGCTCACGCGCCAGAACAGATGCTGGTGCAGGAACTTCATCTCGTCGTCGGTGCGCTCGACGGTGGGAACGTCCGTTTCGTCGCGATCGAGGAAGCCGAGCAGCATCATGCGCTCGAAACGCGCATCGCTCGCCCGATCGACGCGGACGCGGTAGCAGTTCTCCCCCGGGCCCTGCGCACGCTCCAAAAACGAGGCGCGCACGCCAAGGCACGTGACGTCGCGGTCGACCTTCTTCGCGGCAGCGCACACGATTCCCCATTTCGGAAGCCGCACATGCGCGTCGTCGACGTATTCCGCCTTCGTCGCGTTCTTGCATCCTGAAAGCTTGATGCCCGCCTGCGATTGCGGGTTGTTGACAAGGTCGTCGCCCGTGCCGATCTCCATGATATGGCCTGACTCGATCACGGCGATGCGATCGCAGAAGCGCAGCGCCTCGTCGATGTCGTGACTGACGTAGAGAATCGTGCCGTCGAATGCGTCGAAAAGGCTCACGAGGTTCTGCTCGAGCACGCTTTTCAAGTGCGCATCGAGCGCGGAGAACGGCTCGTCGAGCATGAGGATCCCCGGGCGCGCGGCGAGCATGCGCGCAAGCGCCACGCGCTGCTGCTGACCGCCCGAAAGCTGCGCCGGGTAGCGCTTGTCGAAGCCCTCGAGGCCGAACCGCTTAAGCTCAGCGGAGACGATCGCATCGCGGTCGGCGGGGCTTGTGCTCCTCCCGATGCCCGCCGCCACATTTTGCGCCACCGTAAGGTTCGGGAACAGCATGTAGTTCTGGAAAAGCAGCGCGGTCTTGCGTTCCTGTGGCGCAAGATCGACCTTCGGCTTCTTACCCGGAGCGCGGTCGAAGAACACCGTGCCGTTCACCACGATCTTTCCCGAATCGGGCTTCTCGATGCCCGCGATCGAGCGCATGGTGAGGCTTTTGCCGCAGCCCGACGCGCCCAGAAGGCCGAGCGTTTCCTGCCCCGCCGTGAACGCGTTGTGCAGCTCGAAGCCCTTGAACTTCTTATGGATATCTACTTCAAGGCTCATGGCCGTCTCGCTCCTTCGCCCTATTTCTGCTCGCGCTTACGGTACTTCGTGGTGTGGCTCGACCACAGGTTGATGAACACGATGACGATCAGGCTGAACACGATGATAACCGCAGTCCAGAACCACGCCGTGGAATCGTTGCCGTTCATCCACTCGAAGTAGATCGCGATGGGGATGGTGCGCGTGATTCCCACGTAGTTGCCCGCCATGAAGAGCGTCGCGCCGAATTCCCCCAAGGCGCGGGCGAAGGCGAGCACGATGCCCGCGGCGATCGAGCTCCACGACAGCGGCAGCATCAGCTTGAGGAAGATCTTGCGGTTCGACCAGCCAAGCGTGCGCGCAGCGTCGAGCATGTTGCGATCGAGGCTCTCGAAGGCGCCGAGCGCGTTTCGGTACATGAGCGGAAACGCCACCACGATCGCCGCGATGATGCAGGCCACAGGGCTGAAGATGAGCGGGAACCCGACATCGATCCAGAATCGCCCGAACGCGGTGTTCGACCCGCATGCATAGAGGAGCACGAAGCCGCACACCGTCGGGGGCAGGACCATGGGGATGGTGAACACGGCGTCGAAGAAGCTCTTCACGCGCGGCGAGAGGTTGAGGCAGAAGTACGCCGCGAGCAGGCCTAAGATGACGATGAACACGATGGCGATGCCCGTGGTGCGAAGCGAGACCCAAAGCGGGCTCCAATCGAGGTTCGACAAGAACTCGCCCGCCGCCGCAAGCCCCGTCGGAGCCACGACGATGTCGACCGCGTCGGGGGACGCGAGCTTGCCGTAGTCGCAGAACGCCGGCTTCATGTAGAGGGAGCTATCGGAATCGGTGAGGTCGCTGCCGTCCGCGCCGATGGTCGAGGCGTAGACGTTGCCGTCGATCGATTGGTCGAAGTTGAAGCGCACGCCGTCCTTCTCAAACGACGTCTCGCTCGTGAAATACCAGGTCGCGTACTTGGAAAGCTTGGCCGAGCCCATCGCCTGCCCGTCATCGAGCGCGATGAAGTACGCCTTTATCGCCGCCTGCGCGTCGGCGCCCGCGATGTCGAGGTCGAGCTTTGCGGCCTCGCTTTTCGGGACGTAGGCGACCACGTAGTCGTCCGCGGCGATGATCTGGACGAATTCGCCTTGCTGCTGCCCCACCAGATACGAATAGCCGTAGTAGGCGTCCCCGATCGTGCGGTTCGACCCCTTCTGCGCGCGCGAGAAATCGCTTATCGCAAAGCTTGCCCCGTCCTTCAGCGCCGAGCTCCCCTCACGGGAGACTTCGATGCCGTCCGTATCCGCCTCGGCTTCATTCGCCTGCGATGCGGTTTCGGCTGCCGGCTCGCCCGATTCGGCAACGCTTGTCGCCTTCACGGCGCGCGGGCTGTCGACGTCCCCAAGCGCGTCATCGGCGAATGCGGCTGCAGGGAGCAGCCCCGCAGCCAACACCAGCGATACGGCAAGACCTGCGATGAACCTTCTCGCTCGCATGTATTCCCTCTCTTTTCAATCCCCTCTGAAAGAAAAAAGGGATGGGCGAAGCGCGTCGCCCATCCCCAGAATGCTTCTTCGCGATGAACCTTCTTGACGAAGATTATTCTACGCCAGTTCGAAGCCCCAGTCCTGCCAGATCTTCTGAGCCTTCTCGCTGGTAAGGCACCAATCGAGGAATTCCTGGGTCGCCTCGACGTTCTTGCAGTCCTTGGTGATGGCGCCCGGGTACACGATGTTCTTATGCGTGTTCGCGGGAACGGTGCCGACAACCTCGACGCCGCCGAAGCGGTACACGTCGGAGGTGTACACGAACGCGATGTCCACGTCGCCGGACTGGGCATGCTTGCACACGTTGCCGACGGAGGTGTCGAGGACGACCTTGCCGTCCTTCACCATGTCGGTGTTGTAAGAACCGCCCTTGCCGGAGATGTCCTTGCCGGTCTTGCCCGCATCGTCGCCGGCGGGAGCGTACACGCCGACGGTGGACAGGGACTGGGCGGCGTAGTTGCCGGCCGGGACGGAGTCATCGCCGACGCAGATGGTGTACTTGCCAGCCGCGATGTCGTCAAGCGTGACGTCCTTCAAACCGGAGCCTTCCTTGGAAACCATCACGAGGTCGTTCTTGAACATATCGACGCGCGTCGACTCGTCGACGTAGCCCTTGGAAACGGCGGTGTCCATCGAGCCCTTCGAAGCGGAAATGAGCAAATCGGCGTAAGAGCCGGCGCCGAGCATCTCGTTGAGCTCGCCTGAAGACTTGTACTGCGTGTCGGCGAAGGTCACGTTATCATGGCCGTCGGCGATGTAGGCGGCCTGGATGTCTTCCATGGCCTTGGAAAGCGAGTTGGCGGCGAAGATCTGCAGCTCGACCGGCTCTGCGGTTTGCTCCGTCTTCGCGGAATCCTCGCTCTTCTGCTCGGTGTTGTTGCTCGAGCAGCCGAACATCGCGAACGCCCCTACGAGCGAAAGCGCAAGAACGGCAGACAGAGCAAGACGTACCTGCTTCTTCATGTGTCCTCCCATGATAACCGATGTGCGCAAAGGGGCCGAGAAGGCGCTTTGCGGCATATCCCCTGTATGCGCATTTATTCGCACACGCACACAATCCCTTTTCGAGATATGCTGTTACTAAGGTTATATACATTTCAGTATATAGTCAAGAAAAATTGTTGTCGTTCCTATATATCTCGAATCGTAGATAATCAGGAACGAAGCGATTCCCCTGCTCGGACGCTTAGGAGAAGGGAAGGCGACTATCCTTCGAACCCGACGAGCACGCCGCCCGGCTCGCAGTAGTACGAGCAGAGCGCGCCGTTCTTGCCGATTTCGAGGTCGCAGTCGGGCCATTCGCCGCGGATGAGCTCGGCAAGCCGGGAAGCGGCCGCAGGGTTTTCCGTATGGCGGATGCGCACGCGCCCGCCCGCGAAGCCGGCGTCGCGCATGTTCGAGAGCACCTGCTTGAGCGCGTGCTTCTCGCCGCGGACCTTGTTCATGAGCTCGAGCTCGCCTTCAGGCGATGCCTGCCCCACGATGCGGATGCCCAGAACGCCCGCCGCCTTCGCGACGAGGGGCTTCACGCGCCCGTTGCGCACGAAGTTCTCGAGCTTCTCGAGCGAGAACATGAGGTGCGTGCGGCGCGAATACGACCGCAGATCGTGGGCGGCGTCGTCGAACGGCATGTCGCTTTCGGCGAGCTCGCAGGCGCGCTCAGCGAGAAGCTCGAGCTCGGGGCCGGTCGTCAGCGAGTCGAGCACGAACACCCGCGAGTCAGGATGGTCGAACAGGTAGTGCTTCGCCGCCGCCTGGGCCGCGTTGAACCCGCCCGAGATCTTGCTCGTGAGTGCAAGCGCGAACACCTCGTCGGCGCCTTCGAAGGCCGCGCGCCACTCGGCGATGTTCGCACACGACGTGCTCGTCGGCCCCGAACACGCGTCGAGTTGCCGAAACATCAGAGCAAGGTCGAGCGAGGAATCGTCGACGAACTCTCGTCCGTCGACGATCACTTTCATCGGCACCGACACGACGCCGCTTCCCTCGCCCGCAAGATTCGCCGAAGAGTCGACGACGACCACACGCTTCACGTTCCCTTGTCTCCGCTCCGCGAAAGCGCTTGGAAGCACCCCGCTATCCGCAATCGCCGGGGCGAGCGCTTTATCGCGCGCCGTGCCGGCAATCTATTTCCTTATACTGGTGTCAGTAAATGTATGCGCCCGGGCGCGCGCAAACAATGACAAAGCATTACATGCTGTACGGTATCCATACAGATCTCAAGGAAGTGTCAGGAAAATGGACAAACGGATCGTGAAGACGAAGCGTGCGATCAAGCATGCCCTCATCGCGCTTCTGAAGACGACGCCCTTCGAGAAGGTCACCGTCACCGAGATCTGCCGCACCGCCGAGGTGAGCCGGATCACCTTCTACACCTACTACGAGGACAAATACGCGCTCGTCGACGAGGTGTTCGCCGACGACATGGCCGAAGCCGAGGCCACCTACCGCGCGCTCCAGCGGGAGAACAACCCCGTGAAAATCCCCGTTCAGAGCTACCGGAACCTTCTGACCTGCATCTTCAGCGTCTTCGAGAAGAAAGACGGCATCTTCATCCACTGTTTGCCGAAGAAGAACCCCTACCTGCACTCGGTCTGCTTCAACCACGTGACGCGCGTGGTCGAGGACTACGTGCGCAGCCATCAGAACGCTCTGCACCCCAAGCACCCCTCGGCGCTCACGGCGGCGCTTGTGTGCAACGGGCTGTTCGGCCTGGTGAACGAATGCGGCGCACAGGGCATGTCGCTCGCCGAGACCAAGGCGTGCGCGTTCGACGTGTTCGAGGACCTGCTCGCCTCGCCGCTGTTCGTCTCGCAGGCGCTCATCGGGTAGGCCCTTCGCTAGCTCACGCGCCCGCACTCCACGGTGAAGGCCGCATCGGCGATGCGCGCGGTGGAGGCGCGGTGGCTCACGAGCACGATGGTCTTGCCTGCGCGCGCCTTCGTGAGCGCTCGCAGGACCGCGGCCTCGTTCAGGCTGTCGAGGTTGCTCGTCGGCTCGTCGAGCAGCATGAACGGCGCATCATGCAGAAACACCCGCGCAAGCCCGATGCGCTGGCGCTCCCCGCCCGAGAGCGTCTCGCCAAGTTCGCCGACGGGCGTGGCGAGGCCCTGGGGCAGCCGCTCGATCAAGTCGTCGATGGAGGCTTTCTTGCACGCCTCCATCACCTCCGCGTCGCTCGCGGCAGGGCGGCCCAGGCGGATGTTGTCGCCGATCGTGCCGGTGAACAGGTGCGTCTCCTGCGTCATGTAGCCTTCGACGTCGCGCAGACTCGCCGTGTTCACGCGGCGGATGTCGGTGCCCGAGATCGAGATCTCGCCGCTCGTCGCGTCCCAGAACCGCATGAGGAGCTTGCAGAGCGTGGACTTCCCCGACCCGCTCCGCCCAGCTATCTGCACGATCCGCCCCGGCGCAACGGCAAGGCTCACGTCGCGCAGCACCGTTTCGTCACCGTAGGCGAACGTGACGTCGCGCACCTCGGCCCCGGAGAATCCCTCGCGCGAAAGGTCGCGCCCGTCCTCGACCTCGGGCGTTGCGGGCACCTCGTCCAAAAGGTCGATCACGCGCGAGCCCGAGGCGAACGTCTGCTGCAGCGTCGACCCCAGGTTCGCGACCGCGATGACGGGCCCGAACGACGACATGAGAGCGGCCACGGCGACGATCGCCGCACCGAACCCGATGGCCCCGCTCGCGCACAGCGCGCAGGCGGCGAGGAGCATCGCCATGTCGAACGCGAGCACGAGCGCGTTCGTCAGCGCCATGAACAGCGAGGTCGTGCGCTTCATGGCGGCCTCGATGCCGGCGAGCTCGCCCATGCGCTCCCCGAGCTCGGCCGAGCGCTCGGCGGCGCGCCCGAACTGCAGCGTTTCGCGCAGGCCGCGCAGGCTGTCGAGCACGAACGTGTTCATGTCGCCGATCGCATCGCGGAAGCGTCGCCCGCCGCGCCCCTGCGCGCGCGACGCCGCGATCGGGATCGCGACGCCGATGACGAGGTACGCCGTTGCGGCCAGCACCGCGAGAAGCGGCGAGGCCGCAACGGCGATGAAGGCGACCATGCCCACCGACACGATCGTCGCGATCACGATCGGCGAGATCGTGTGCGCGTAGAACACCTCCAAAAGCTCGATATCGGACGTGACGAGCGACACGAGGTTGCCCTTGTCGCGCCCCTCGAGCTTCGCCGGCGCCAAACGGCGCAGCGCGCCGAACACCTTATCGCGCACGAGGGCGAGCAGCTTGAAGGCGATGAAGTGATTGCAGATCTGCTCGCCGTAGCGAAGCGGCCCGCGTAGCACGCCGCACGCGGCGATGAGCACGATGGTGGAAAGCGGGAGGCCGGAGCCCGCCACGATCCCGGCAAGCGCCGACGTGCCCGCGACCGTGAGGAAGATCGCCGCCGCGAAGCCCGCGACGCCGAGCACGACGGCGAGCGCCATCACCGGGGCGAGCGGGCGCACGAGCCCGATAAGACGCCTCATCACCGAAAAGTGGGAACGGGGCTTCACCGCGGGCGTCGTCGCGCGGGTGCCGCCGCCGCGCTCGGGACGCGCGCCTGCCGGCGCCTCGACGGCGACGGGCTCCGCGCATCCCGCGCGCCCGGCGCCTTCGCCCCGGCAGGGTTGCTCTTGCCCGCCGGCCGCGTACGCCTCGAGTTCCTCCTGCTGGCGCCAGAGCTTCTCGTAGGCGCCCCGCGCCGCGAGCAGTTCCTCGTGCGTACCGCGCTCTGCCACTTCCCCGTTCGAGAAGACGTAGATGCGATCGGCATCCCGGACGGCCGACAGGCGATGGGAGATCATGATGACGGTCTTCTCGCGCGAAAGCTCATGGACAACCGCGAGGATCGATTCCTCGCTTTCCGCGTCGATGTTCGACGTCGCCTCGTCGAACAGGTAGATCGGCGTGTCATGCAGAAGGGCGCGCGCGAGCGCGAGGCGTTGCCGCTGCCCGCCGGACAGGTTGCTCGCCTGCTCGGAAATGGGCGCGTCGAGCCCGCCCGCCTCGCGCACGAAGCCGCCGAGCGCGCAGCGGTCGAGCGCGCGCAGAAGCTCGTCGTCGGTCGCGCCGGGGCGAGCCATGAGGAGATTGCTTCTGATCGTGCCCTTGAACAGGTAGCTCGAGAACGGCACCGTCGTCACCGTGTCCATGAGGGACGCGCGCGAGATGTCGGCGACGTCGATGCCGCCGATGCGCACGCTTCCCGTGAAGCCCGCGTTGCGCCCGGAAAGCACGCCGGCGAACGTGGATTTTCCCGATCCGCTTTCGCCCACGATCCCCACAAACGATCCAGCGGGCACTTCGACGTCGACATGGCGGAGCGCCTGCCGTTCGCCGTCGTAGGAGTAGCTGACGTCGCGGCACTCGATTCCCGCATGACGCGGGTCGACCTTGGCCGTGCCCGTCTGCGGCTCGGGCACCGCCAGAAGCTCGAACATCTTGTCGGCCGCGGCCATACCGTTCATCGCAGTGTGGAAAAACGACCCGAGCGTGCGCATGGGGAGGAAGAAGTCGGCGGCGAGGAAGATGATCGCGAACGCGGCCGCGAAGGGCACCGCGCCCGCCGCGTACTGCAGAAGCACGACGATGATGCCGATCGCCGCGCCGCCGAACGCGAACAGATCCATGATCGTGATGGAGTTCAGCTGCATCCGCAGAAGGCGCATCGTCGCCTGACGGAAGCTTTCGGCCTCGCGGTTCATCTCCTCATGGCGCGCCTCGTCGGCACGATAGATTTTAAGCGTCGTCAGGCCCTGGAGGTTTTCGAGGAACGCCGCGCCCAGGTCGGTGTAGGACCCCCAGTACTTCCCGACCACCTTGCGCGCGATCTTCTGAATCGCGACGATCGACACGGGGATGAGCGGCACGCACACGAGCAGCACGACCGCGGCGGGAAGGCAGAGCGGAGCCGTGCAGACGAACAGGGTGAGCGGAGCGGCTATCGCGTAGAAGAACTGAGGAAGGTAAGACCCGAAATAGCTTTCGAGCTGCTCGGTCCCTTCGACGCTCACCTGCACGGCCTCGCTCGTGGCGATGTGCTCGGTGTAGGCGGGGCCGAGCGCCACGAGCTTGTCGTAGACGGTCTGGCGGATCGTCCGCTTCGCCTCCGCAGCCGCCCGGCGCGATTCCCGTTGCGCGGCGCGCGAGCACGCGAACCGCACGGCGATCGCGACAAGGGCCAAAACCGCCACACCAACCCCGGAGGAAACGAACGCAAGCGCGCCCGAAAGCGCCGGCGCGGTGCCCGCGAAATCCCCGGACGCGACCGGGCGCCCCTCGAGCACGCCCTGCAGGAACAACCCGATCGAAACCATGAGGACGATGTTCGCCACGAGGGCGAGCCACTGGAGCACCACGTTCGCCACGATATGCTTCCGCGCCGAAGACACCATAGCCAAAAGCCGCTTGTCAAACATCGACCGACCCCGATTCCCGTTCGCGCGCACTGCGCCGACTAACATGAACGTTGTTCAGATTAGCTCACGAACCGACGCTTTGTCAACCGAACGAAACTTTTTGCACGCATCCCCTTCCCCAGAAGCCGCGCCATCGAAAGCGGGCAGCAAGAAAAAAGCGGGGTGGGAAGGCCTCGTTACGCCTTCCCACCCCGCTGTGAGCTGTACTTGCCAGTCGGCGCGCGTAGCACCTCGGCCGGTTAGTCCTCGTCGCCCGCCACGTTGATGAGAATCTTGAACCGGTCGGAGGCATGCTCGTAACCCGCGTCCTCGGCGACGTGGCGCATCGAGGCGTTGCGCGTTTCCACGTAGATGGCGTCCACCCCGACCTGCAGCGCGATAAGCGGCCAGGCACGCAACATCTTGCCCATAAGCCCGCGCCCACGGTACGCCGGATTCGTGTAGCACGCGATCACCGTCGCCGTGCGCTGCACGCCGGAAACACCGCCGAACGTCGGCAGGCGATCGAACACCTCGAGCCCCGACATGGACGCGATCTCTCCTTCGCACTCGAACAGAAGGACGAACATGCGCTTATTGAGATTGCGCCACAGGTGCGCTTCCGTTTCGGCACGGAAATGCGAGAGCTCGTCGGAAGCGGGGCTCACGCCCCAGTATTCGAGCGACTGGGCGGTGCGGATGTCGCAAATCGCCGGAATGTCGTCGTGCGTCGCGAGGCGCAGCGTCATACCCGTATCAGTCGAGATGTGCCCGTCGACGAACGTGAGATCTTCGCGATCGCGGACGTAGAGCGCGGCCTTTTCCTCCAGCCGCTTCACAATGTCGTCGTATTTCACTCGCTCGGCTTCCTGCTTGTGGAGAACGTCAGCGGACACTGCGGGCGTTTTGGAGAAAGCGGACATGCATCATCCTTTCGTAGGGCGAATCGACAGAAATGCACGGCGGGCCCAAGGTCGCGCCGCACGCGAGACAAGAAGCGCCCGGCCTTGAAGGCCGTGGCGCTCTTGATAGAAACCACCGCTTGAGCTATTTCACGGTAAGCACGGGAACCTCGGTCGCGCGAAGCACGCCGAAGCTCACGCTGCCGAGCATGCCGCGGATGGCGCCGAGGCCGCGCCGCCCCATCACGATGAGGTCGCAGCCGTTCTTCTCCGCGTAGCGGGCAAGCGCTTCGGCCGGGGCGGTGCCGGCGATGACGTCGACGGTAGCCTGCTCGCCCAGCTCGGCGAGCTCGTCGCCGAGGTTCTCGACGACCTTTTCCTTCGCCTGCTCGAGCGCGGCCTTCACCACGCCTTCGTACTGCGCGTAGTCGAGCATGCCGAACGGCACGCCGTCGAGCGAGCCCGCGTCGCCGATCTGGTCGGTGCCCATGACGCCGGAGGGGACCACATGGACGACGGCGATGGTCGCCTTGCCCTCCGCCAGGCCCTTCGCGTATTCAAGCGCATGTTTCGCATGCTCGGAACCATCGTAGGGAACCATGATCTTGCTGTACATCATGAGAAGCTCCTTTCAACCGCTGTCCGTCGTGCGTGCCATGCGCGCGATCCGTTTGCACCATTATACGCCCGAAGATGCGAGGCTCACGCTAAACCTTAGGCGACGACTTCGGCGATGACCTCGACCTCGACGAGCGCGCCTTTGGGGAGCTTCTCCACGGCAACGGCGGAGCGGGCCGGACGGACGTCGCCGAAGGACTTCGCGTATTCGGCGTTGAACGCCGCGAAGTCATCCATGTCGTTCAAAAAGCAGGTCGTCTTGACGACGTGGTCGAAATCGGTGCCGGCCTCCGCGAGCAGCGCGCCGACGTTCTTCATGACCTGCGCGGTCTGTTCCTCGATCGTGGTGCCGACCAGCTCGCCCGACGCCGGGTCGAGCGCGATCTGGCCGCTTGCGAACAGAAGCCCGCCCACGATGTTGCCCTGCGAATACGGGCCGATCGCCGCGGGGGCGTTCGGGGTGGAAATGGTCTTCATAATGTGCCTTCTTTCTTGAGGTTCGGCATATTCTCGAAATGCCGGAGCCATTGCAATGCAGCGACGATTATAGTGATGAGCGCTTGAAAATCATATAAGGGAACAAGGAAACACCATGTCAGACGAACCCAGGCAGATGCTTTCGCTCGAAGCGTTCGAGGAAGCATCCCATAAAGTGAAGGAAGTCACGCAGGAGACGAAGCTCATCGAGAGCCCGTATTTCAGCGACATTTCCCATAACCGCGTGTTCTTCAAGCCCGAGAACATGCAGCGCACCGGCGCCTACAAGGTGCGCGGCGCCTACTACAAGATCAGCACCCTCACCGACGAGGAACGCGAGCGCGGCCTTATCACCGCATCTGCCGGAAACCACGCTCAAGGCGTCGCCTACGCGGCCCGTCGCTACGGCGTTCCCGCGACCATCGTCATGCCCGCCACCACGCCGTTCATCAAGGTCGAGCGCACGAAGGCCCTCGGGGCGGAAGTCGTGCTCGCCGGCGACGTCTACGACGAGGCCTACGCCCGCGCGCTTGAATTGGCCGAAGAGCGCGGCCTCACGTTCGTCCATCCCTTCAACGACCTCGGCGTCGCCACGGGTCAGGGCACGATCGCCATGGAAATCGTGCAGGAGCTCCCGCTCGTCGACTGCATCCTCGTTCCCATCGGGGGCGGCGGGCTCGCCACCGGCGTGTCGACGCTCGCGAAGCTTCTGAACCCGCACATCAAGGTCATCGGCGTCGAACCCGCGGGCGCGGCGTGCATGAAGGCGTCGCTTGAGGCCGGGCACGTCGTGAAGCTGCCGCACGTGAGCACCATCGCCGACGGCACCGCCGTCCAGGAGCCCGGCGACATCATCTTCCCCTACCTGCAGCAAAACCTCGACGGCATCATCACCGTCGAGGACGAGGAGCTCATCGTGTCGTTCCTCGACATGGTGGAAAACCACAAGATGGTCGTCGAGAACTCCGGCCTGCTCACCGTCGCGGCGCTGCGCCACCTCGACTTCACGGGCAAGAAGGTCGTGTCCATCCTCTCGGGCGGCAACATGGACGTCATCACCATGTCGTCGGTCGTGCAGCACGGGCTCATCCAACGCGACCGCATCTTCACGGTGAGCGTGCTTCTGCCCGACCGCCCCGGCGAGCTCGTCAACGTCGCCCAGGTCATCGCCGAGAACAAGGGCAACGTCGTCCGCCTCGACCACAACCAGTTCGTCAC
>CAKUIV010000055.1 GCA_934661105.1 uncultured Ellagibacter sp.
CAACCGCAGACGCATACCAGGCGTTCGCGTCGACGTCGCCGAACGCGGGCGTTGGGTTATCCGGTGTGGGCTCGGGGCTAGGCTCGGGGGCGGGGCCAGGGCTTGGAGTCGAGTCCTCCACCGTCACCGTGACGTTCAATCGCTCGGAGTATTCGTCTTCCAGTCCCGCCTTGTGGGCCGCGATACGGTAATAGCCGTTCTGCGTCAGCGTGATGGGCCCGGAATATATGACGCGCCCCTCGTCGCGACAAGGACAGGTGTTGTTCGTGGTGTAGTAAATGGTCGCGCCCGCGTCGGCGGCAAGCTCAAGGTGCGTGCCCCAGGGCACCGTAATGTAGTTTTCCTTCGGAGCCGAAGCGTCGAGCGTCACGTTGTCCAGCGTAGCGACAGGACGTGCGGGGCGCACCTGGTCGGCGCAAACGCGCACGTCGACGTTCTCGGAAAGCGTCGTGTCGCCGACCGCCACCGTAAGCGCCGACAAGCCTGCAAGCACGCCCCGCACATTGAACGTCGCCTTGCCATCGGGGCCGGTCGTCGCAGCGGGTTCCGCGAGCACAGCTATCTCGGAGGAGTCGAGCGCCGCCCGCACGCTCACTCCCGAAAGCGCATTGCCGCTTGCGTCGCGCACGTAGGCGACGATGTGGGACGTCTCCCCTTCGCCGACGGATATCGCCTGTTCAACGCTGAGTTTCAGCTCTGCTGGGCGCACGCCGACAGCAAGGTTGTCAAACTTGAGCGAGCCGCTTTCGGGGCTTTTGCCCACGTAGTTCCTCGCGCCGGAGAGCTCAAGCGATACCGCCGATCCCGCATCAAGGGCCGCAGCCGGTTTTATGCGCAGCACCTTGGAAAACTTCTTGCCGTCGGCCCCATCGGCAACGTCGAGCCATTCGAAGGCAGTATCCTGGAAGCCCTCGCCCTTCGCGGCGAGGGCGCCAACAGTCTCGTCCCTCGCATCCATGTACTGGGAGAACTCCACTTCGATGCAGTCGGTGTAGGCATTTGCGCGCACCGCCTTCGGCGCTTCGGTCGATATGAGACCGAGCTTGATGCCGAGCTGAATCGGCGGGACGGGCAGCCAGACCGACTCCGCCTCCGCGTACCCCTCCTTCGTCACGCGAACCTGGTACCACCCCGTCGGAACGTCCCAGTTGAACGTGCCGTTCGCGTCGGTGGGAAGTGGATTCTTCTGGCCGTAATCGACCGCATCCCACTTCTCAGCACTCGCGCCCTTCTCGTCATTTGCCACCCAAATCTCGGCCGTCGCACCCTCAACCAGGTTCGATTCCACCGCTTCGTACACGAAACCCGACGGATCGACCGCGCAGTTCGAGCGGTACTTGGCGTAGCGCGCCTCAAGCGCATTCTGCGCCCACGCATCGCCATGACCTGCGCGTTCCGCAAGTTCCTCGTCGGTCATCTCACTTGGATGCAGCACGATTTTGCCCTCACAGGCCCGCTCGCGCAGCGCCTGCGCGTACTCGTAATCGGCCTGTGCGGCGTTGAGCTTCTCGGCGCGCAGCGTGCCCGCGGTAACCGACGACGCATCGTTCACCGAGCCCAAGGTCATGATCGCCACGCCTGCCGTGCCGCCGCTCGCAAGCGTTGCTGCGGCGCTGCCGCCCGTAAGGGCGATGGCGACCTTCGCGTTCGCCTCGTCGTGGTGCGCCTGCACTTCGAGCAGGTCGCGAAAGAGTTTGCCCGCGTCGAGTTCCTTGTTCATGGCGTTGAGGCACGCCATGTCGTCTTCGGTTTTCGGGTTTTTCCTCGCAAGATAGTCGCGCTGGATTTCAAGCCCCTCAAGATCGCCCTTGAGCTGGTTGTACGCCTCCCACGACGCCGCGTAGTTGTTGATGGCGTCGTTCGCGGCGTAGCAAGAGAAGCCGGCGTCGAGCACACCCGCGCCTGCTTTGATCGGGTCAGTCAGCTTTACCGACACCTTCCACATGCGCGCTTCGACCTCCATGCTCTTCATGCGGCGAATCGTGCGCGACACCGTTCCCACGAACTGGTCTTTTCCAGCGCATTTGCCCAACGCGGTGAGCGCCTTGCGTTCGTTCGTCGCGATGTGCGTTAGGCTCTCGTAGGTGCTGGCGGCGAGGGCGATGCGGTTCGCGTCGACGGAAAGTTCCTGGTCGCTTTCAGCGATGTCCTCGAAATCGGCCTCGAGATAGATCGGGTCCTTATCTTCATCGTCGTCGATATATGCCGAGAACCCGCTCACTGTCTTGTCGTCGGTTGCTTTGAAGCCCGATTTGCCATCGAACGCAATATAGTTCGACGGGTTAACCTTCTGGCGTTTCACGGTGATGCCGGCGTTTTTCTTAAGCGCCGCGGTGAACGCGTCCATCCACGACGCGTATTGGTCAAGCGACCCCACGCCGATCATCTTGCCGAGCTCGTCCTCGCAGCGCTTGAGCACGGCGTCGTTTTGGGAAACCGCGTTCTTGAGCTTGGATATGGCTGTTTTTTCTTCGCCGGTCGCGCCCGCTTCCGCCGCCGCCCAATCGGCGTACCAATCGCTATCGGGGCTGTAGGCGTTCTCGAAGATCATCTTGTCGATGGTGATGCCATCAGCGTTACCCTTGTCGCCGATGACGTCCGCGGCACTGCCGACCTGTCGCTTGATCGAGGCGGACAGCTCTTCGGCCGACATGGTTGCGTCGTCCTTGGCCGCATCTTCGGCGATTTGACCGATCAGCGCATCGAACTCCTCGTCGATCGCCTCTGCTTCCTTAGCAAGCTCGCCTTTTCCCTCCGTCAACACGGTATTGAACTCGGCCTTCTTCGCATCGGCCGACGCCTTCGCCTTCTCCGCCGTGGTCTTGGCGTCGACCACCATAAGCCCGAGCGACGTGGTCGAAAGCGCGTAGGTCTGCGGCACGAACACGTTCTCGTACGACCCGAGGTCCATGGACCCCGTTTCCCCCGAATCCTCGTAATTCTTCACCATAGCCAGGTAGCTCTCGTCGACGTATTCCCCGGTGAAGCGCACGGTTTCCTTGCCCTCCTCGCGCTGTTTCAGGGGAACCTGCATCGTTTGGCCGCCCATGCAGAGCACGATGAGAGACAACTCGTCTTGCATTTTCACGCCGCCGGCAACGCTCAGCGTCAAATCGAACGTCCAGTAAGCGTTGCGCTTGTCCGCGAACTGATGGCGTGTGACGAGGCCCTTGCGCGTTTCCTTGCCGTTCTCGATGAGCGTTTGCGTGACGCCGCGGTTCGTCACTTTGAAGGCGTCCACCGTGGCACGGGGAACGTAGCGCACGTACGCGGTGTCGCACGGATTGTTTTCGAGCGCCGACCGCGCGGCCTCCGCGCCCGGCTTTTCCCCGCTCTCGCCCAACAACGCGGCCGTAAGCTTCACGCGTTCGTTCATGATCGCGCCGACAGGCAGATCATACGAGAACGTTGCGTAGCCGAACCCGTCCGCTTGCCCAACCACGACGGCGGCGTCGTTGCCCTCGCCCGCCCGCAGGGCAACCCACGTACCATACGGCGCGTATACGAGCGCCTTGTTGCCAGAAGATCCCGCCTCGTCGGAGTCGAGCGAGATGTAGCCGCTCACCACGTCAAACGCTGCCGTACCCAGAGGCACCGTGGCCCCACCCTCCAGCGAAAGCGACGCGTTCACCTTGTATGCTTTCTTGACCAGCGGCGTAAAGCAGATATCAACCGTGCGCGATGCGCCTGCCTCATCGGCTGGCAGGTCGAAAACCAGGGCGCCAGCGGAGAATGCGCCGCCGATCTTTTCGATCGAATCTCCCGATTCACCGCGAACCACGACGCTCGCAAGAGGGTCTTTCGCCTCGCTTTCGGAAAGCGAGAGCGTGAGCTTTTCGGCTTTAGCGCCTTCGCCCAGCGCGTAACTTGCGCGCAGGAACATTTCGCCGCCCTCGACCGCCGCGTCGCTCATCGCGATGAAGCCGCACGTTTCCACGCCAACGCGCTTTCGCCATGAGGAAACGTCGAACGCAGGGGCATCCAGCACGACTTCCTTGTCCTTACCGTTTTCAATGGCAACAACCGTTTTGGCGTACTGTTCGTCCTCTTTAAGCCCCATGCGGTTGAACGCATCGAGCGTCGGGGCCGTCAAGCTGACGCCGCCCTGGTTCACCGCGACGACGGTATAGTCGCCCGCCGCAAGCTGGGGCGTCTTCGCCTTCATGACGGGCGTCGTGCCGTCGGATTCGTATCCCATGAACGCCGTGTCGCCACTCGCCACGAGCTTGCCCCGCGCATCGAACGCCATGACGGTGCTCGCACCCGCAAATGAGCTCTTCACCTGCACCGTTGCGGTTCCCAGTTGCAAAAGCCTCACATCGAAGGCGCCCGCTTCGGGCGCGGCGGAAACGGTGGCGCCGGCAAGCTTCAGAGAGGCGGCGGGCTTAACGGCAAGCGTCAGCTCCTCGTTTGCCTCTGCCAGCTCCTCAGACAGCACGAATCCCCAGCCCTGCCGCACGTAGTCGGCGTTTTCGCCTTCGGAAAGCCGCGTGCCGTCGGCCTTCGCGAGCGTGAGGTTAAGGTCGTCGGTGAGCGCCAGCGGCTCGTAGACGGGACTGCCCGCGCCGTTCACGCTCGTCTGCGCCATCACGTTCACCGCCATGTTGCGCGAGACGGGAACCTTCTCGAAGTCCTTCTCGGAAAACGTGCCGATATCCCAGGCCCCGGTCATGCCGGCCGCCTGACGGGTGATCGCCTTGTCGTAGTAGCCGGCACGCGACATGCACACCGTCGCCGTCGCGTTGGTGAGCGCCTGTACCGAAAACGTCCCATCGCTCGCCACCTCGACCGACGTGCGCTTGTCGTTTTGCAGAAGCGTCACGGTTGCGCCCACGGGAACCTTGCCCGTAATTCCCATCAGCTCTTCCATCCACTGGAAGGTGTAAGCGGGCTTGCCGGGGTTCTTCTCGTCCTCCTGCCCCGCGACCAAATCGGCGAAGCGCTTGATCCACGACGGCTCGCCCTTTGAGTTCTTGGCGTATGCGACGATCGTCTGGCCGACGGAGAAGGGGTTCTTGCAATACGCGCCATCGAACGCGAGCGAGCCGCCCTCCTCGAACGAGAAGTCGGGGTTCATCACGCGCAACCAGGGAGCGTTGCGTTTGCATACCTCCACGCCGTCGACCATTTCAAGCGTCTCGTTATTGAAGACGTCGCCGCCCATGGACTGCACGCTCTGGGGAATGATTATCTCCACGTCCTCGAGGGATGGTATCGCACCGCCACCGCCGTTCGACAGATGATAGAACGCCTGGTCACCGATGTATTCCACGCCCGAGCCGATTCTGACGGAGCGAACATGGGTGCATTCCCGGAACGCCTCCGCCTCGATGCGCTTCACCGTGTCGGGTATGACGATTTCCGTGAACGGCTCTTCCTGCCCACCGCCGTAGTTCATGGTCGAGCAATTCACGAACGCGCTGCGGCCGATCGTGGTCACGCTGGCGGGAAGGGTCGCCACCACGTCGTCCGAAAGCGACGAGCATCCCTGAAACGCGTACTCGGGAATGGTGGCGAACTCGGCGTTGTTCGGCCAGGCGACGGTGCGCAGGTTGTGGCATTCGCTGAATGCATTGCCGCCCAGCGCCCTCAAGCTGTCAGGGAGCACGATCGACTCGATTGCAGTCTCGGCGAAAGCGTAGCTGCCCAGCCTTTCCGCCTGCGAGCCCGAGGCGAACGTCACGGCCCGCACGTTCTTCTTGCCTCGAAAGCCCCCGATCTCGACCACAGGATTGCCGTCGATGGTCGCCGGCACTTCAAGCGCCGTTGCGCCAGAATCGATTCCCGTGACGGTGATTTCGTTCGTTTCCTCTTCGATAATGAAGTACAGCTGGGCGGGCGTGGTTGTTCCCTCGACATAGCCGGAATCGCCTTGCACCTTCACGCCCGTAACGCCCTTGGTCGTGGCCCAGCACCCGGAGCTTTCATCGTAAGCAGCCTCGGAAGCGGAACCGTTCACGGACGCTTCCAGCGCCCGAACGCCCTCCTTTGCGGTTTGCGTTTCCGACACCATCGAACCCGCGCCCGCCGATCGCTCACCCTGAGATGCCGACACCGCGACATCCCCGCTCGCTTGCGCGCCGATCGAGCCCGAGGCCGTCGCGCACCCGTCCGTCTTCGCGCCCATTTCGGCGAACGCCGCCACGGGCACAAGCCCCACAGACAAAACGCATGACAGGGCAACCGCGCACACCCGCCTTCCCCATTCGCCTCTTGCGTCCATGGCGGCCTCCTTTTCCTCGCGTTGCGGCTCGGCAGCATCGCGCCGTCGACTCCATTCCATCTCATCATTTTCAGGAAGAACGCTCCTATGCCTAGGTTCATATATGCGAACCTAGGCGATAAACAAAGTCGTGAACAGGCATTTTGAAATTCAACCAGCTGCCGTCCGCATCACCCACCGCACAAGACACGCTGGTACAATCGTTTTCGAATCGATTTCTCTCCATGAAAAAAGGCTCAAGCCCATGTCCGAAAAGAAAACTTCCCGCATCGAAGCAGCCGCCGTTTTAGCGGTGTTCAGCTTCGCGTTCCTGGGAAGCGAGTTCTTCTTCGACACGCGCATGGGCATCTTCGTCGGCCCCGCCGAAGTGGTCGGCGCACAAAACCTCGTGCTGGGTGCAAGCGTCCTCGGTTTCTTGGCTTATGCGTTTATCGTGCATACGTTGCCTTCGCGAGCGCGAACCGCGGCAGCGCTGGTCGGAGCCGCCGCGGTTTGCGCGTGTCTTACCGGCGAAGCGATGGCGCCATCCGCTTCGCGCATGTTGGCAATCGGCGTTGCGACCTTCTTCCTGTTGGGGATACTCGGCGGCGGGGCGCATTGGGCAGCTGCGCGCGCCCTTCGAAACGATGGCGCGCTTTCGCGAACCGTTGGCTCGGGGTACGCCTTCGGCATCGCCCTGCAGTTCGCGAACAACCAGATCGCCCCCGCAGGCGAACTCGAAGTTGCCGTGCTCTGCGTCGGCTGCCTCACGCTCGTCGCGCTTCTCGTCGCTATGCGGGAAGAGCGGCTTGCGCGCGCCCGCGCTCGAGACGAAGAGCCCGCACAAGCAAGCGCCCTCGGCAAACCGGCAGCAGCCGGCACGGTATCCACCGCATACGCAGGAAACGAAGGGTTTCAAGCAGCGGGCAAGCGTCCGCACGTCGCCGAAAGACCGACAGGCCTTTCGGCCGCGCTCGGATCGCTCGCGCTTGTCGTCGGCTTGTCGTTCCTGTTCAGCACGCTCGACAACGTCGCAACCATGGCAAACGCGGAAGGCACCGTCGACCTGGGCGGATGGCCGCGCCTTTTCCTGGCCGCGAGCGGACTTGCCGCAGGGTTTCTCTTCGATGCGAAGGAGGACGCCTATCGCGGCATCGTCATGTTCTGCGTGGCGCTCCTTTCCACCTGCTCGCTTCTGGCAACGGAAGCAGGAGCCGGTCCTTTGCTCGGGATCATCGTGTTTTACCTGGGGTCGGGCTTCTTCGTGGTGTTCTTCACCGCCGCATTCCTCTCTTTGGCGCCGCAGATGCGCGTGCCCGAGGTATGGGCGGGCATGGGACGCGCCGCGAACAACCTCGGCGCTTGCTTGCTTTCGGGCGCATCGCTGGCGCTCGTGCAAACGGGCAACACCGCGCTCGTCATGATTGCGGCGATTGCGCTGTTCGTGCTGATCGCGGTTTGCTTTGCGGCTTCGGGACAGCTTCGCGCCGCCTCCCCAAGCACGGAGCAGGCCGCCAAGCCCGCGCCCACGAATATCCCGCCGGTCACCGTTCCCGCGCCCACGCCTTCCGAAGAAGAGAGAGCCTCCTCCTTCGCCTCACGCTACGGGTTGACCCCACGCGAGACCGACGTGCTGAAAGCGGTGGTAGCTGACGAACGTCCGCTGAAGCAAATCGCTTCCGACCTGGGAATATCGCTTCGCATGGTTCAGAAACACCTGGCATCGCTTTACGGGAAAACCGAAACCCAAACCCGATCGGGGCTCACCAAGAAGTTCATGGAGTAGTTGGGGCGCCAAAGGCGTCGGGGCATCGGAGGTTGGCGAGATCAAAAACCAGAGAGCGTCGAGGGCGAAAGCCGAAAGGCGCCGGGGGCAATCGGGAGCCGGCAAGACCGAACGCCCTGACCGTCAGACAGCCGTCGAACGACCGAGCAAACGAAACCGAGGCCGGAGTCGCTTGGGCCACCAGCGTGGCAGACAACGACGGTTTGCTCACCAACAAGAAACGCCCTTGCAGTTCACCATGAACCGCAAGGGCGTTCTGCCCGAGAAGCACGCGAGGGCTATCGGCACCCATCGGGCAAGCGTCGGCGCAACCTACAAATTCTCATCGACCGTGGTGACGACCAGACGGCCGTTCTTCACGCCCTTCGTGCCCAGAATGAGGTTGGCGATGGTCTGAACGAGGCCCGTTTCACCGCGCAGCACCACGACTTCCAAGCAATGATGGTGGTCAAGGTGCACATGAAGCGTCGAGATGATGAACTCGAAGTAGTCGTGCTGGATGCTGTGCAGCTTTTCCTGCAAATCGGACGCATGGTGGTCGAACACGATTGTCAGCGTGCCCATGACTTCAGTGCCGGGAGTGGCGCATTCGTCCTCGACGAGCGCGTCGCGCACCAGATCACGCACCACTTCACTCCGGTTCTTTGCAAGCCCACGACGTGCGACGAGCTGGTCGAAGCGCATGAGGAGCTCCTCGGGCATGGCCACCGAGAAGCGCATAAGGTCGTTGCTCATGGACGCTCGCCTAGACGAGGCTCACCGTCACGTCAGGGGCGTTCTCGGCATCGTCCTCAAGCGCGTCCTTGGTTTCGTCGAGCATAGCGCGCACGTCGTCGAGCAGCGCCTGAACCTCGTGCAGTTTCTTCGAGGTAAGCTCGAATCCCGCGTCGCCCACCTGATGGGCAAGCGTATGAGCCCAGCGGCGTTCGAGCTTGATGTGATCATCGATCTGGTCAATCATCTGGCCGAACTGGCCGGTATTCACTCCATTAGTGCACATGATTCGCTCCTTATGCGAAAAGCGTTACGTTGCGGCCGAACGCGCACGCGCCGGCTTTCTTGCTATTATGAACCTGGGAAGACTCAAGTGAAACGATGATGCGGAAACGGTGTGAAAGAATTCACAAAAAGTAATATTTACGAAGCGAACGGGCGCGCCGTCCTCGATCTCTACTCCGATTATGTGAGCGAAAACGGCTCGATGCTTGTCTGCGTGGTAAGCGCGCAAGCCCTGAGCGCAGGCGCCCGCAACGCGACGGAAAGTTCGATGACGGCACTCGGCTACGGAAAGGGGCAGACGTTCGTCGTGCTTACCGTCGATGACGTCGCGCTTTCCAGTCAGGACTTGTTTTCCCTGATAGAAGGGGTAGATCCCCTTGTCGTCATCGCGACCGATGCGCCAGCGGCCGCGGCGCTTTCGCATGCGTACCGTGCCGATGTCGCGCCTGGCTGCGCATGTAGGCTGTTCGGCCGCGACGCAATCGCCTTTCGCGACTTGGAGAGCATGCTTGCAACGCCGGAGGACAAGCAGCGCGCCTGGGCGCTCTTCAAGAAGATTCCCAAGCTCGATTGACGGGACGCGATCGGAACGCGCCGCCTCAAACGAGAGAAAGGCCGCGGGGGAGGCGGCCTTTCTCTCGGACGAGTGGAGTGAGGAGAAGTGTTTGGAACGGCTTGAAGAATACTTCTCTATTTATTCATAGTCAAGAATATATTTCAAACAGAGGATAATTAGAGACATCTCCGCGGAAAACGTCCCAAAACCAGTGCACCAGCTCTTCCTTGCAACGGTAAGCGCCTTGTCTATCCATTCATGCAGCCACCCATTTCGCTTCTCATTTTGTTTCGTGTTGCTCCGTTAGACTCAAGGAGCAAGGAGGGGCACGGACGCCCGTTGCGCTCTACGAGAAAAACGTCGCGTTCAGCCAGGGGCCGTATTCGCCCGTCCACATGGAGCCGAGCTGATCGAACACCTGCGCCCAGTCAATGGCCTGCCCGAAGAAAAGCTCCAGATAGTTATGCGAGTCGATGCCACGGCCAGCTTCCGCCCCCAGGTTCGCCTGCGCAATGGTGTAAGTGCAGGTGGGGCACATGGTCACGAGCGTTTCAGCCTTGGTCGAGCGCGCCTCGTCGATGACGCGCCACACGCGACGCTCGGTGATTTCGGGATCGTAGCCGGCAACGGCGCCGCCCGCGCCGCAGCACAGCGTTTGCTTGCGTCGCTCGTCCATCTCGCGGATCTCGACCTGAGGCATATAGCGACGCAGCACGCCGCGGATCGCACGACCATGGCGCCCATCGTGGCGGTCATGGCACGAGTCGAACACGGTAACCGAAGCCGCCACCGCAGGCGAAAGCCCCGCAGCCTTTGCCGCCGCCACCGCGTCTTCAGGCATGCCGTCGGCGCGCTGGGCGATTCCCGTCTCCGCCTCCATTTCGCGCCCGCGTTCCAAAATGAGCTCGGGCAGAGGAATTATCTCGATGTCGTCGGCCATGAGCTCGGCGAACTCCTCGCCGCACCCCGGGCAAACGGTCACCATGCGCGTGATGCCCGCAGCCTTGATCTGGTCGAACAGCTTCTGGCGATGCGCCGCCGCGCGGTCGAACAGACCCGCGCTCATAAGGGGACTTCCGCAACAATCGTCCGACATGCACCACTTGAATCCGGCTGTCGTGAGCCATTCGCCCACGCGACGCGTCAGGTCGGGTGCGTAGCTCACGAGTGAACAACCGGGGAAGAACACCGTGTCGAAGGTGCCCGGCTCGTAGGCCGCGGCGTCGCGCAGTGCGACGATTTCGGGATACCCGATGCCGAAGATAGCGCGGTAGGCGCTGAAGATGTGCCACTCGTTGTCGACCATCGTGAGCTTTTCGGGCTGGTAAAGCCCCGATTGCATGAACAGCTCGCGCCAGTCGCGCATACGGTCGGGAGCAAGCATGTGAACCGCGCAATCGGCAGTGCAGTAGCCGCAGAAGCAGCATCGACGCAGCGCATGATACATGTCGAAGTTCGACTGCATGAGCTCGACCACAGCCGCCGGACGCTCGTCGGCGGGAACGGCCATCATACGGTTGTAAGCTTCCTCCACCATGCCGACGTCGAGGCCAGGTTCTTTCAGCACCTCGCAGCGAAGCGTGCAGCGCTTGCAGTGCGCGCACTGCATCTTCTTGTTAGCCCAACGCGAAAGCATGCTGAGCGCAGGGTTGCCCGCCTGGTCGATTTCGACCAGCTCATCTGCGGTCATTTTCCGCACCCTCGTCTGTTTGAATTGCCCCGTCTTCATAGATGAACAGTCTAGCGCATCTTTCCCGCATGCACGGCGGCAACGAGGGGCAACGCGCAACAATTCAGGGTGCGGGGATCAACGCTTTGCGAAAGCGAGGGACGGGCGAGGCGCATAGGCGAGCAGCAGGCAGAGCGGACGAAGAGAAGGACGGCAGTCGCTCGCGAGCCTACGCCCCGCCCTCGCGCAGGCGGATGCGCCCCAGGGCGACGGCAAGAACGACGAGCACCGCAGCCCACAGAAGCGTGACGCCCACTTCTCCCGCCGCCCGGGTCATGACGTCCCAGGTGATGCTAGGTGCCTCGGCGACAAGCGTCATCGCGTCGGTTGCCCAGTAGAACGGGGTGAACGCCGCGGCCTCGCGTACCCCCTCCCCCATGATGGAAAGCGGGATCCACGCGCCGCTGAAGAAGCTGCACACCAAGCCGGCGATGTTCCCCGCGCCGTTGGCCATCGTCTCGCTCACGCCCATCTGCCACAGCAGGAACCCCGCCGCGCACCCCACGAGCGCGAACGCGAGCTGCGCCGCAAGCACCACCGCAACGCCTTGGGGCGAGGCGCCCTCGCCGAGCGGGTTCGTCGCAAGAAGCCCCAAGCCGGCCATGACGGCCCATACGAACAGGGAAGACGCCACGCACACCGCGAACACCCGAAGGCCGTAGCGGGCGCTCGGCACCGGCCCGGCGGCAAGGCGGCGGCGAAGTTCGGAGTCTTTAAGCGACGCCAGGCCAACGGCGATGAAGATGGCCACCGCGGTGAAGAGCCCATACGACGAGAAAGCGGCGAAGTTCAGGTACGACCCCGGGATGCCCTTCGACTGCACCGGCGTGAAATCGACCGGGGTCTCCCCTTCGCACGCCTGGTCGGCCTCGTCGGCGATTTCCCGAGCGTCGGCCGCGGGGTCGGTCGCGGCGAACCCGAAGAGCGCCTGAACGTACGACTCGACGCGCTGGTTCGCAAGCGAACCCCGAGCACTCTGGTAGCTGATCACCGTGTCGAGCACCGGGGGCTCGCCGCCTTCGCGCGCGGCGGCGACGAGGTCGTCCTCGAACCCTTCGGGGATGATAAGCACATAGTTGGCC
>CAKUIV010000056.1 GCA_934661105.1 uncultured Ellagibacter sp.
GCTTGTAGAAGAGGAATCCGGAGGTTATGTCGCACCCTAACATCTCTTCGAGACACATCGCCTGTGCGCACACCTGGAGCCTGTCGCACGGGCCTCCTTTTGCCGTCCCTCGCTTGTACTCTATGGGAATCGGCGCCCATGTGCCGTTCTCGCCGTGCAAGGGGATTCCCTTTTCGTCCTGTCGGAACTCAACGACGTCGCATATGCCGGCAAGCCCAAGCTCGGAAGATTTGACGAAAAGCCCTCGCACCGTCAGCAACGAGCCCCGCCTCTCGCGTATCTCGTCGTCGTGGGCGCGTTGATGCACGATCTGTCCCGATGCCGTTAAATAGTTTTCTTGCCAACGTTGCCCGATGTGGATCAGCGCCCATTGCCTGCGGCAAAACGAGAAATGCTGGATGCCGGACAGCGCGAGAAGCTCTTCGTCTGGGTACACGGTGTCCCCTATAGCTTGCGAATGACCTCGACCCCTTCGGGAATCGCCTCGAGGTCGATGCTGACGGCCCCGTAATCCTTGAACGACCGAGGCGCTTCGACGTTCGGGTTCTTCTCAACGGACACAGCGTCGAACAGCTGATAAGACGGGGCGTTGCCCAATTCGGAGTCGTGCTTGAACACGATGAGGGAGCGTACCGCCATCTTTCCGCGTGCCGCCGAGTGGTCGCACTCGAACATGTTGATGATAGCGTTCCACAGAAGATTGAGGTCGTCTTCCGAGAATCCCGTCGTCTTGCGTGCGAGATTAGCGGATACGAAGCCTTCGCAGCGATACAAACCGTAGGGAACGATGTATTTCCGTCCCATTTCGGTGCCCTTCTTTTCTGCGTCCGCTTCAGTGGTTATCGCAACGCGCGTGATGGTGACTTCCTGCGGGATGATGGGGTCGACGCTGCGGGCGAACGTGAGCTGAACGGGGCCTCTGACCTGACCGCAGTTCAGGTTGTTCTTCACAAACGTCGTCATGACGGCGCCGAACGTGCGCACGTCGTAGAATGTCTCGCACATGTAGTCGCGCATCTTCACGTCGAGGTCGGGGTCTTCTTTCTTCATCTTCTTCGTGTCCTTGGGGTCGAACCCCAGCTTGTCGAACGCGCGCTTGTCGCTCGAGTTCAGCGGAACCCCTTCTTTGATGTAGATCTCGAAACCGGGTTCCCCTTCTTTGACCGTTTCGACGTAGTTCCTGATCTTGCGCTTCAGGCATACGTCGGTCACGAGACCGAACCCGGTTTCGGGGTCGATTCGCGGCATGTTGCCTGCATCGGGGTCCCCGTTGGGGTTCCCGTTCTCCACATCGAAGAAAACGACGAAATCGTATCTGTTCCTGATAGGGCTGCTCATGGTTTCTCCTTTGCGTGCGAAGCGATGGATCTTTAAGATTCCTGCTGATCGTTTTTCTTGTACCGCGCCTGCTTCTGCTGGTAATAGCCTAAAAGGAAGCTTCCCTGGTCGACGATGGAAAGGCGTTTCGGAAACGGCCCCTTCTGCTGATCGAGCAGTTCGCCGAGCGTTTTCTCCAGATGCACGCCGAGCCCCGGCTTGTCGCGGGAAATCTTCGACAGATGGGCCACGCTCAGCTTCAGCAGCACGGGAAACGTCGTCGCGGGAGTCGCGCAGGCGGCGTTGAGGTAGCGCTCCGCTACGGTCGCCTTCCCGTTGGCTGCTTCCTGGATCTGCTCGAGAACGGCGAACGCGCGGCCGAGCGCATACGCTTCGCTTTCCCTTGAGGTGTTGACATTCACAGTAACATCCCTTTCATCCATTTTCGCATTCCTGATGAGGTACGCCCTGATGATCGCCGCGTGCTCCCGCTTTACCGCCTTCGTTGCGCGAACCCTGAGCAGCACGTTCTCGAACAGCGCTTCGGGGTAGCGCGCGCCCTGGAGGATCGATCTCATGAGCGAGGCGCTGAGCTGAGAGCTGGCGACGGCGCTTTTCGAGTTGGGGTTCTCGATGCTTTTCAACAAGTGGTACGGCGTTGCGAACGTCGGTTCGAAATCGGCGTGGCATACGTTGGAAATCCGGTAGTGCTCCGCCACATGGCGCATCATCTTGCCGAACGTGTCGTGGAGGAAGAATCGCACTGCCAGGCGCGCCGCATTCGGGGCGAGGCCGAGGAGGTAGAACTCGTCCCCGAACGAGACCCCGTCGATTTCGACGTGCTTTCCTGCCGAAAGCCTCTCGAAAGCCGCTTTCAGGTTTGCGGTCGCGCTTTGCTCCGAGGTTTCGTCTTTGAAGGGGGCGAGGCCGAGCGCGAAGGACAAAATCGAGCAATTCCCCTCGTCCGAGCTGCGGACGGCCGACCAGAAGACCACGGTGGTGTCGCCGAGGTACCCCTTGTGCTCTGGTTGGGCGAGCAGGTGGTTCAGCGCTGTGGTGTACGCCTGCACGCTCTTCTCGTCCACCGGGGCGTTGCGGCCCTGCTCCCCGGCGTGGCCGTACGACTCGAAGGCCTCCGCGTTGAAGCCGACGAGCGACGCTCCCATCGATTGAGCCCCCTTCACTCCCTTAATCGACGGGTGGAGCCGTGCCACGGGGGCCTTCTTCCCTGTAGCGAGCGAGACCATTTCCGGCTGTCCGTTGGCGCTGGCGGCCCGTTTCTCCCAGGCCGCCCTGACCGCTTCGTCGTCAGCGGCCTCGCGCCAGGAAGTGCCGTTCGCCACGCAGAAAGCGAGGTTCCCGCCTTCGAGAACCCCCTCGTCTGACAACCCAGGAACGGATTCGAAGTCGATATTCGTCGGGTCCCAGTGGCCGAAGAAGCCGAGGATGGCGGCGGCGACTTCGCTCTTCGCCCCGGCGAGAACCTTCTCGTGCAGGGCTTTCGCCGCCTCGAAACATTTCACGCTGCGCTCCGGCTTGCCCTTCTTGTCGATGCCCAGCAGATATGAAGACGTGTCGCAAAGGAAGTTCGGGGCGATTCCCGACGATCGTTTGACCTGCTCGGGAACGATTTTGGTAACGCCGTGCTTGCCATCTCCCAAGGGGACGACCGCCAGCAGCGCTCCCTCTGGCGACAGCTCGAGAAGGTACCGTATCGGCCGCGAGCACCAGCCCGGGGCGGCGACGCCGCTTTCCGGGTCGCTCAGAAGCTGGTCGTAGTAGTGCGCGAGTGCCGTGACGATCATCGGTACACCTCGCATCCCGCAACGTCGATGACTCCCTTGCGCATCACGGCGCGATAGAATGTAGGGACGATGTCCTCGGGGTTGGAATAGTCCATGTCGTAGAGCATGATTCCGAAGTCGCGCTCGTCGACGTCGGCGTACGCGCTCTTCGGCGGCTCGCCTTCGGCAAGTCTCACGTTCGCGGGGAACTCCCTGCATCCGAAGTACGGCTGGCTGTAGCATTGCCCCTTCCGAAGCCGGCGCTTGAGGATGTCGCAGAACTTCCCCGGATTGTCCTCGGGCTTCGCACGGTCGGTCATCACGAAATGGGCGTCGATGATGTATCGGACATCGGTCAGGATGAGCGAAGCCCTCTGGGCGATGGTCTCCTGTGTGCTTATGAACGGTGGAGTCTTCCCGTTTTCCACTGCTGAGCGCATCGCTTTCGCCGAAGCCTTCACCGACACTTCGTTTCGGCGCACGCTGCTGAACCCGATCGGATTTATCACGTGGATCCGGTCGATGACGTAGCGCAGCCCAGGGTGCCAGTAGACGCTCTCTATCAGCCCGCGGGCGGCGCTTGGCGTGATGACGTCGTAGCTCACGCGCTCGACGCTCAGCTCGGGGCGCGTGAACAGCGCTCTTTGCCCCCAGGCTTCGATGCTGAAACCGAACGACATGCCGAACCTCCTTCCTCTCGTTTCGTCTAGCCGAGAACTCGCTCTCGGCGCTGCTTCTCGTCGGGGTTTACCAGAAGAAGGCGCTGCCTCCTTCTTTCTGCAAGTCCAATCCAACATCCTCTCGATAATAGCCCTCGTCGAGGAGGAGGTAGGTGTCGGGGGACAGCGCCTCGAGGGCGCCCGCTTCGTCGAGGGCGCGCACGTCGGAGGCGTATATCGAGACCGTGTAGAGGGAAAGCGTCCTCCAGTCGCGTCGAGATGCGATGCCGAGGCGGACCCGCTCGACGGCCCCCTCGTTTTCCGCGCAAGGGATGATCAGGGTGGAAGAGCCCTCTTCGATGAGCTTGAAATCGCGGGCCACGTCTGCGAACGGGTAGACGGCGATTCCGTTTTGTCGGTTGTTTGCCGACATGCGTCGGACTATTTCCTTGGCGTCGAGTTCGGAGTCTCCTTTCGCGAGGTAGAGCCTCGAGAAGAAGTCGGGCACGGCCCTTTCCACGTCGAGGTTCGCGGCGGAGCGCTCCAGCAACGCGGGCATGGTGCTCTCGGCGACGGCCGTGCGCTGCGCGACTTCTGAAGGCACGGCGTAGCGGTCGGCGGATGCGAACAGGTGGACGACGCTTTCATCTCGGTTGCGCCGTCCTTCTCGGTTGCACCGTCCCGCCGCCTGCACGAGGGAGTCCATCCCGGCTATCGCGCGGTAGACGACGGGGAAGTCGAGATCGACGCCGGCTTCCACGAGGCATGTCGCCACGACGAGGCAGCGCTTCCCGGAGGCGACTCTTGCGGTGATTTCCGCGAGCGTTCTCCTGCGTCCTTGAACGTGCATCATCGTCGTGAGGTGGTACACGCCGTCTTCGTCGCCGGCGGAAAGCCCATCGTAAAGCGCTCGCGCCTGCTTCCTGCTGTTAACGATGCAAAGCGCCTGCTCGTTCTCTTCAAGGGACTCGATGAGCTCCTCATCCGTGAGCTTGCCGTCGCTTCGGTAGCGGACCCTCGCCAGCGATTCGCTTAAGGAGCCGGGATTCGACGCTATCTCGGAAACCCCGAGGCCCTCCGCGGCGAAGTATCCGTTCAGGCACGGCTGGGTCGCCGTGCACAGCACGACTGTGCACCCGTAGTTCTTCACGAGCTCGGAAAGCGCCTTGACGCACGGCTTCAGGTACTTCAGGGGAATCATCTGGGCCTCGTCGAGCAGGATGACGCTGCCTGCGATGTTGTGCAGCTTCCGGCATGCCGACGACTTCGAGGCGAACAGGGACTCGAAGAGCCGGACGTTCGTCGTGACGACGACGGGCGCGTCCCAATTCTCCGAGGCGAGCCTCATGCGGAAGCCCGCGTCGCCGGGGTCGTCTGAGTCGCCGAAGTCGAACGAGCTGTGATGCTCGAGGACGTTTTCCTCGCCGAGGATATCGCGGTACACCCGGGCGTTCTGCTCGATGATGGATGTGTAGGGGATCGTGCAGATCACGCGGCGGATGCCGGTTGCCGAGCAGGCGTGGTTCAGGGCGAACCGCAGCATGGCGAGCGTTTTTCCGCTGCCTGTCGGGGCGGTCAGGGTGAATACGCCCGGTTTTCTCTCCGATGCTTCGAGGCAGTCGTCGAGCAGGCCGCACCGCGCCTCATTCACCTTTCCCTTCGGCGGGTAGAATGCTTCGAGCGACTCCTCGAGGCGGTCTCGCAAAACCGTCATCTGCGCATACGGCAGGCCTCTTCTCCGTTCGCCTCTCATGAACGATTCGGTGCAGAGGAAATCGGCGTCCACGAGGCAGCTGTAGATCATCCGGGCCAAAAACGACAGCGTGAACGATGCGTCCGGCCCGTTGCTCGGGATGGATTCGAGGGCCGGCGTGTTCGGCGCGGGGATGGCGATCTCGTCCCGATACGCCCGATAGTCGGGGATGTCGCCCCGTTTCGCGGCGTTGAGTCGCCCAAGGAGCGTGACACCGTCGTCGAGCGGTGTGCCTCCGTTCGGCAGGCCCGCATGGTGTCCTGCAACGCAGTACGACAAGAGTCCGGCAGCGATGCGGCGGAGCTCTTCGGCCCCCGCTGTGGAGTGGTCGACCTTCGGCCCGTCGGCGAGGATGCGCTTTTGGAAGGCGGCGGAGTACTTGCCTATGTCGTGCGCCAGCCCGGCAACGGCGGCCCACGATGAGGCGCCGAACGGTTTTGCGAATTCCGCAGCCAGCGAGGATACCGCCCGGAGGTGCGCTTCGACGGATTCGAAGCGCGTTCTGTCGTCGGAGACGTGCGCAACATATTTCGGCTTGTGGCCGCAATCTTTCTTGGGTATCTCGAAATCCGTATACGCGCGTCCGACCATGATTAGCTCTCCGCTGCTCGCTGAACAGGCATTAATCAAGATAATTGCGAAGCTTGCTGGTCATTGTACCATTCCGCACGTGCATTTTTGATGGGCCGTGCGCTTTGAACGCCGCCTCGCTGCGTCTTCGCGGTCTTCGCGGGCGTGGCTTTATAATGTCGCCTGAGACAAGGAAGGTGCATCCTATGAAATACAAAGTGCGTTACATCAAGAACTCCGAGCTTTCGGGCGTGCCCTACGTGTTCGAGGAGACCGAGCTCGATGCCGAGGACGAGGCGGCGGCCCGCGCGGCGTTCGAGGCGGGCAAGGCGCAGGCGCCTGAAGGCGCTCTCCGCATCGACCTCGTGCATGGCGAGGGTTATGACTGGGAAAGCATCGACGCCGCCGAGCTGTAGCGGTGGGCGCGATGCGGGCAATCGGCGGCGATCGGCGGTATCCGAGCCGAGCTTGCCGGCCGCCGGTCGCCGCGCACTTTCCCTTCCCATGGACTTGCCGAGCGCGGGGTTTGGGCTGCCGGCGCTGCGAATCCTGGTGCTCTGCGCTCTGCTTGGCGGCGAACGCCGTTTTTGCGCGTCGCTGAACCGATTCGGTCTTCCGTATGGCAGCTTGTGACGGTTTTGCAAAAGGGGAACGCCATGAGAGGCTTTCCATGGCATCCTATGACGGTTTTGCACGTTGCCGGTCACTTTTCGCATGTGCAGAACCGTCACAGGATGCCAATTCGTTCATTGCACACGTGCAAAACCGTCATAGGATGCCATTTCAAGCGGCACAAGCGAGACGGTGCGTGCAAAACCGTCGCAGGCTGCCATACGGGAGATGAAAACGGGCTGAATCTTGCAAACCTGTCGCAAGCCGCCGTCTCGTGGGGGGGCGAGGCGACGCTTGCGAACCTGCTTCGCTCATTCGCCGGAGGGAAAACGCCGGGTCTCCCGTAAAAGCCCCATAGCTTGACCTTCTCACTCTCCCGGCCCGTCGTGCGCTCGCGGCTCCATCCCGCCGACGCATCTGCGCGTTCGGCTCGACTTTACCTGGACTTTACAATGACTAGATAGTTCCCATACACGGCCTCTCTACTCTTATCAACGCTCGATGGGTTCGCATGCCCGCCCAACAACGGCAGAAGCACGGCGGTGCGCCCCTCGAGCCCGAAAGAACAACTCGAGAGGGGCAGGTCAATCTATGGATCCGGCAACACTGGTCGTGGTCGTGCTCGTCATCGCGACGGCGCTCACGTTCGACTTCACGAACGGCTTTCACGACACGGCGAACGCCATGGCGACGTCCATCGCCACGGGCGCGCTCAAACCGAAGACCGCGGTCATCGCGGCGGGCACGCTCAACCTGGTGGGCGCGTTTCTGTCGACCGAGGTGGCGAAGACCATCTCGGGCGGCATCATCAACGAAGCTCAGGTGACGATCGGACCTGAGTTCATCTTCGCCGGCCTCGTCGGCGCAATACTTTGGAACCTCATCACCTGGCTCGTCGGCCTGCCGTCGAGCTCCTCGCATGCGCTCTTCGGCGGCCTCGTCGGCGCGGTCATCGTGGGCGCCGGCGTCGAGGGCGTGAACTTCGCCGCGGTGCTCACCAAGGTGCTCATCCCGGCGCTCATCTCGCCGGTGGTCGCGGGGCTTGCGGCGTTCTGCGCGGTGCGGCTTATCTTCCTCGTGGTGCGCAAGATGGATGAATCGCAGGTCGTGAGCGGATTCCGCCACGGGCAGACGGTGACCGCGTGCCTCGTCGCCCTTTCCCACGGCACCAACGACGCGCAGAAGACGATGGGAATCATCACGCTCACGCTCATCGCGGTGGGCGCGCAGCCTTCGGGCACGGGTCCGGAGCTGTGGGTTGTCGCGCTGTGCGGGCTCGCCATCGCGCTCGGCACCTACATGGGCGGCTGGCGCGTCATCCGCACGCTCGGAAAGGGCCTGACCGAGATCTCGACCCCGCAGGGCTTCGCCGCCGAGGCCGCCTCCGCCACCACGATCCTCGTCTCCTCCCACATGGGCTTCGCGCTTTCCACCACGCAGGTGTGCTCCGGTTCCATCATCGGATCGGGGCTGGGCAAGAAGGGCAGCGCCGTGAACTGGAGCGTCGCCGCCCGCATGCTCGTCGCCTGGCTCGTCACCTTCCCGGCGGCCGGCGCCATCGGCGCGATCGCCTGCGCCCTTGCGAAGTGCGGCTTGTGGGGCACCGTTCTCGTGGCCGTCATCGCGGCTGCGGGAGCGTTCGTCATCTGGCGCCTTTCCAAGCGCAACCCCGTCACCTCGACGAATGTGAACGATCACTCCCAAGTGAAGATCGGCGCGGCTGCGGCGAAAACCGCGACGCCGATGGCGGCGTAAGGAAAGGGCGGATGCCATGATCTCCCAGGAAATCGTAAGTTTCATAACCGTTCTCGTCGTTGCCATTTGTGTCGCGAGCTCGATTAGCGTACTGTATGCATCGGGGTTGCGCTTGTGGGCGCGGGCCGACGGCGATGTCGAGCGCGACTGGCGCATCATCACCCGTCTCGGCTCGGCGGTCTGCTTCGCAGCATGCATCGCCATCGTGCTGTTCGCGCTGTGGCTGATGATCCCGCTATTCCATAACTAGGATGAACGGAGGCCGCCATGGCAAGCATTCTCGTCGGCGTTGATGGAAGCGAGCGCGGAAGGCGCGCTCTCGAATGGGCGGTCGCCCGCGCGGAGCGTACGGGCGCGGACGTGACCATGCTCGCGGTGGTGAACTCTTCGGAGGCGAAGAAACTCGGCGCCGAGGCCGAGCTTGTGCACACGTCGGTGAAGGCGGCGCTCGACGAGGCGATGGGGCGTCTCGCCTCGGAGCATCCCGACGTCGTCGTCGCAGCGAAGCTCGTCGACGGAAAGACGGTCGAGTCGATCGTCGAGGAGGCGGCGCATCACGACATGGTGGTTTTGGGCTCGCACCATGGCGCATCGATCACCGAGACGTTCGGCGGTGCGAAGGGCCTGCGCGTATCGGTGCAGGTGAAGGTGCCGACCGTCGTCGTGCCGTGCGATTGGGACGTTTCTGCCGAACGCGCGGGCGTCGTCGTGGGAGTCGGTCCCGACAACGTGAGCGACGATGCGATCGCATTCGGCGTCGCCGAGGCGCTCGACGGCGGTGTGCCGCTCAAGCTCGTGTCGGCATGGGGAATCCCCGTGTGGATGGCGCGCCCGTCCGAACAGATCGGCGACGGGCTCGAGCGCGCGGGCGAGCAGCGCCAAGCCGAGGTGGACGAGGCCGTGTCGCGCATCAAGGCGGCGAATCCCAAGCTTCAGGTCGAAGGCAAGTCCGTCGAGGGACCCTCTCCCACGTCGGTGCTCCTGTCCGAATCGGAAGACGCGTCGATGCTTGTCTTGGGCACGCATTCCCGCGCGGCGCTCGGACGGGCGCTCTTCGGTTCGACGACGCACAGCGTGCTTTTGAACCTTGCGCTGCCGACTGTCATCGTGCCGAAGGCATAAGGGAGCGTTCTCGCCTGAGCATTCCGGGCGTTTCGCCAACTAGCGAACGTCTCTTCCGATCGCCGAGGCCCGTGGCGTGTCCGCGGGCCTTTTCCATGTTCGAGGCCCGCGCCCGCCACTTGCGCGGAAATGCGCGCGTGCGAACACGTTGGAAACATACTCGGGTGCGAAGTGTAGGATAATTGCCCCTACACTGTTCGCGAGGCCGGCCGCGGGGCCGGATGAGATGAGGGGTTTCCATGATCAAGCTGTACGACGGCGGCGTGTTTTTGCGTGACGGGTCGGAAATCGTTCCCGAAGAGGAAGCGGCGGTGCGCGGCATCGCGCAGACTCCCGACGAGGCGCGCCGGGGCACGATCGCGTACTCCATCCTGCAAGCGCACAACACCTCCGGCGACCCGGAGGCGCTCAAGATCCGCTTCGACGCCATGGCCAGCCACGACATCACCTTCGTCGGCATCATTCAAACGGCGCGCGCGTCCGGCATGACCGAGTTCCCGCTGCCCTACGTGCTCACCAACTGCCACAACTCGCTGTGCGCGGTGGGCGGCACCATCAACGAGGACGACCACGTGTTCGGCCTTTCCGCCGCGAAGAAGTACGGCGGCATCTTCGTGCCCCCGCACATCGCCGTGATCCACTCGTTCATGCGCGAGAACTTCGCCGGCTGCGGCAAGATGATCCTGGGTTCCGACTCCCACACTCGCTACGGCGCGCTCGGCACGATGGCCATCGGCGAAGGTGGCGGCGAGCTCGCCAAGCAGCTTCTGCGCGACACCTACGACGTGGCGTACCCGGGCGTCGTGGCCATCTATCTGGAAGGCGCGCCGCGACCGGGCGTCGGCCCGCACGACGTGGCGCTCGCGATCATCCGCGAGGTGTTCGCGTGCGGCTACGTGAAGAACAAGGTGATGGAGTTCGTCGGCCCCGGCATCGCGTCCATGACGACCGACTTCCGAAACGGCATCGACGTCATGACCACCGAGACCACGTGCCTCTCCTCCATCTGGGCGACCGACGAGGACACCCGCGCGTTCCTTGCCGCCCACGGGCGCGGTGAGGACTACAAGAAGCTCGCTCCCGGTAACGTCGCCTACTACGACGGGTGCGTGCGCGTGAACCTGTCGGAGATCCTCCCGATGATCGCGCTGCCGTTCCATCCCTCGAACGGCTACACGATCGCCGAGCTCAACGAGAATCTGGAGGATATCCTGCACGAGGTGGAAGTCGAGGCCTCGCGCATCGGCGACGGGCGCGTGGGGCTTTCGCTCCTCGACAAGATCGAAGACGGGCGCCTTCGCGTGCAGCAGGGCGTGATCGCGGGCTGCTCGGGCGGCAACTACGACAACGTCGTGGCGGCGGCGCGGGCGCTCAAGGGCAAGGACACCGGCAACGGCGAGTTCTCGCTGTCGGTCTACCCCACGAGCCAGCCGGTGGCGCTCGAGCTCACGCGCCGCGGCTACCTCTACGACCTCATGGAGGCGGGCGCGGTGGTGCGCACGGCGTTCTGCGGCCCGTGCTTCGGCGCCGGCGACACGCCCGCGAACAACGGCCTTTCCATCCGCCATACCACGCGCAACTTCCCCAACCGCGAGGGGTCGAAGCCGGGCGCGGGGCAGCTTTCGGCCGTCGCCCTTATGGACGCGCGCTCGATCGCGGCCACGGCGGCCGCGGGCGGCATCTTGACCCCCGCGACCGACCTTCCGCCCGAGACATGGGACGAGTCGTGCGAGTACACCTTCGACAGCGCGCCGTACGACAAGCGCGTGTACTGGGGTTTCGGACGCGCGCAGGCCGACACCGAACTCGTCGAGGGTCCCAACATCAAGCCGTGGCCTGAAATGGAGCCGCTCGGCGAGAACATCCTTTTGAAGGTGTGCTCGAAGATCATGGACCCGGTGACCACCACCGACGAGCTCATCCCCTCGGGCGAGACGAGCTCGTACCGCTCCAACCCGCTCGGCCTGGCCGAGTTCACGCTTTCGCGCCGCGACCCGGAATACGTGGGGCGCAGCAAGGAAGTTGCCGCCATCGAGCGCCGCCGCGTCGCGGGCGAGGCGCTCGGTGAGGCCGACCCGGCGCTTGCGGGCGTGTTCGAGGCGCTCGGACGCGCGGGCGTTTCCGCCAGCGCCGACGCGGTGGAGTACGGCAGCATGATCTACGCCAATAAGCCCGGCGACGGCAGCGCGCGCGAGCAGGCGGCGAGCTGCCAGCGCGTGATCGGCGGGCTCGCGAACATCGTGCGCGAGTACGCCACGAAGCGCTACCGCTCGAACGTGATGAACTGGGGCATGGTGCCCTTCCAACTGGAGGGCGAGCCGCCCTTCGAGGTGGGCGACTACGTGTACGTGCCAGGCATCCGCGAAGCGCTTGGGCGCGACCTTTCCGACATCCCCGCGTGGGTCGTCACGGCATCGGGCGAGGTGCGCGAGATGACGCTCTTCGTGGCGGATATGACGGCCGAAGAACGTGAAATCGTGCGCGCGGGCTGCCTTATCAACTATAATCGTGCGCGCAACGCGCGCGAGTAGCGC
>CAKUIV010000057.1 GCA_934661105.1 uncultured Ellagibacter sp.
GTGAGCGCTTGCGGCGTCGGCAAAAAGCCCATGAGGACGGCCCCGATAAAGCATATCCAGATGGGGCCCTTCAGAAGGACCGTTGCGAGCATGACGGCGCAGCCCGACAGCGCGATGCAGGTCGCAGCCGGGACGACGCGGCTTTGCCCCCGCTCGTCGATCAGCTTCGAGACGCGTGGCGAGATGAGGAACAGCGCGAACGCCACGACCGAGGCGACGAGCCCCGAAAGCAGGTAGGAGTACCCCGAAAGCGTGAGCATCGTGATCGTGCCGATGGTGCGCATGAACGCGTACATGCGCATAAGAAGGCCGCCTATCTCGAACGGATAAGCGGCCTTCACACGGAGCATCGCCCCGTAAACGTTGCGGTTAAACGATTCAGCCATAATGTTTTATTGTACCCGATGAAGATGGCGAGACGTTATGTCGCCTTGCGAATGGCGCGATGGCATCCCGCCGGCACGATGCCAAAGACGTAAAGACCTCGGTCACCACCTGAAGCAGATCTCGCGCGCCTCCTTGAGGAACGTCATCGACAGGTATCTTTTCAGCAGGTTGAACGTCGCCTCGCTCTTCAGAGGGCGATCGGGGTCGTGGTATTCCACCCACGCGTTGCAGCTCCACGTGATGCCCAGCAGGCAGTTCGACATCACGTATGCCGGGAAGCGTTCGTCGAACGCGCCTTTGCCGAAGCGCCCGCCGACTGCGTGCCAGTACGATTCAAGGAACTCATCCCGCGCGCGGCGGTCGAAGATATAGTCGGTATCCCAAATGGTAGTCGTGGGCGAAAGGAAATACGCAACGTCCTGCGCGACTTCCCCGATAAGGGGCTTCTCCCAGTCGAGCATGCGCCCGGAGCCCGTTACGTGCCCCTCGCCATCGATCGGCATGATGAAATGCGAAGGGACGGCCTCGGTGTTGACGACATGCGAGCAATCATCGGCTTCCAACGAAGGCGTCCCGAAGGCTCTTGCCTGATCGAACAGCTCTTCGACCGCACGGGCAACCTGGGAATCGGCGTATTTCGAGTCGCAGTAGTTCACAAAGTACGCCTCGCACGTCTTCCGCTGCGCAACGAGGGGATCGTCGGGCTTCATCAATCCGCAATCAGGCGACGGCGAAAAAGCGTGGATGTCGGCCATGATCGCCGCGGCCTCTCGAACCATTTCCTGGTTGCCGAAATCGAGCAGGGTGCCGGACACGTATTCCTCGACGAGCACCCCGCGCGGCACAACCCCACGCGTGTCGTCCACGTAAAGCACCCTCGGGACCCGTCCCGACGGCTCGAGCACCCGCAGCGCGTTCGCCTCGTAGCTGATTTGGCGCTCGAGCCCCAGCTGGCTCGCGTAATTCAATCGCAGCACGTACCGCTTCCCCGTTTCCGGATGCGAGTAGCAGAAGTTCGCGTTGTGCTCCCCCTGCCCGATGGGCGCCACTTCCAGATGCGCACTTCGGGCAATACCCAAGGCATCGCGAACGCCCTCTGATTGCGAAAGGTACCGCTTCGCTTCCCCTAGGCTTTCCATGTCCACCGCCCCGTCCCGTCACTTAAATTGAATAGAGTACTTGTTCTATTATATGATGGTGTCTATTATCGATTCAGGGAGACTACCTTTGAAGAACGTTATCATAGATTTCGACAACACAATGGGGATTAGAGGCTGCGACGTCGACGACGGCCTCGCGCTGCTCTATCTTCTCGGCAACCCCGATCGCGTCAGCCTTCGCGCCGTTTGCACCACTTACGGCAACAGCACGCTCGACGCCGTGCAGGAAAACACCGAGCGGCTCTTCAGCGAATGGCATCTCGAAACCCCGATTTACCGTGGGTCTGACAAACCCGACGACAGCGCGGCGAAGGAAAGCGCAGCAGCGGCGTTCCTTGCGCGCGAGGCGGCAGCCGCCCCAGGCGAGCTTTGCATCCTCGCAACGGGGTCGACGACGAACCTCAAAGGGGCGCAGCTTAACGACCCTCGCTTCTTTCAAAACGTCGCGAGCGTCACCTTGATGGGTGGCATCGAGAAAAGCCTCGTCATCAACGGGCGCATCATGGACGAGCTCAATTTCAGCTGCGACGCCGAGGCGACGCTTCGCATCCTGGAGTCTGCGAGCGAAGGCACGCCCGCGTCCATCGCGACCGCGCAGAACTGCCTCCCCTCGTTTTTCACGAGGAGCGACTTCGAACGGGAATTCGGAGCAGAGGGCATGCTCACGAAGGCGGTCGACTACTGGTTCTCAGACATGGACCGCGAATACGAATGGGGCGGCTTCACCTGCTGGGACGTCGTTGCAGCGGCGATGCTCGCGAAGCCCGAATTGTTCGACGCCACCACGAAAGATATCACCCTCAACAGGCGTTTCCTCGAAGTGGGGCTTCTAGAAGAAGCGGACGGCGAAGCCCCGAAAGCGCGCATCGCAACGCCACGCATCCTCGATCCCGACGCGTTCCGCGCAGACGTGATCGAATCCTGGAAGAGAGGCCTTTCCCTTCTCGGCATCGGATAATCGCAAGCAATCATCGAGAGAAAGAGGAATCGAATGAGTAAAACGGCCTGGACCGCAGTCGGAATCGTCGAAATCATCGCGACGGCAGCCGTCGTTGCGATCGCAGCGCTCATGGGCGGCTGCAGCCACACGCTTGAAACCACGAGCGGCGGAACCTGCTTCATGAAATGCCACTGGACGTTCGTCGCGATATCGATAGCCGGCATCGCCGGCATCATAAACGCCCTGCTCGCCCTTATCGGCAAGACGACCGAAGGGCGCCGCTTCGCCGCGATCGGGGTCATCGTCATCGCCGCGATCTCGTTCTTCTTCACGATGGACGCGGGGATCGGGCTGTGCGGCAACGCCGCGATGCATTGCCACCAAACCGCGCTCGGCGTATGGATCGCCTCGGCCGTGGCGGTCGTCTGCGCGATCGTCCAGCTTGCGAAGGCGAATCCCGAGGAGGCGAACGTCCCCAAGATGAAGCTGTAGGGCCGAGCGGATCGGCGGCCCGGTTCCGTTCGCCGCGCTCGAGCGCGAACGGTTTCCGAACACGGCAGCGCACCAGGGAAAAACCACGCCTTCGACAGCCCAGAAGAAAGGACTTACGTGAAACGCCTGATACTCCATAGTTTGAAGATGCATAAGATCCAGACGGCGTCGATCATCGCCTCAGTCGCCTTGTCCGTCATGCTCATGGTGACGTTCGGCCTGGTCTACGGAGGCGTTCAGCAAGGCATCGAGACGTCGAAGGCGCGCGGCGGGGCAGACGTGATGGCCGTTCCCACCGACGCGATGCAGTATATCGGCGAAACCGAGTTGCTCTACACCGGCGCCCCCGCACCGGTGTACATGGACAAGGGCATCACCGACGAGATCGCTTCTGTCGACGGCGTGCTCAAGGCTTCCCCCCAGTTCTACGGCCAGACGCTTGACTCGGGATGCTGCTCGACCACGGGCGAGACGCGTCTCATCGGAGTCGACCCGCAAACGGACTTCGTCGTGAGCGCACTCGCAGGCGAGGAGGCGGTCTCAGAGCTCGACGAGACAGGCGTCATCGTCGGAAGCGCCGTCGGGGGCGTGACCAACAACACCCTCACGATCCGGGACACGAAGTACCGCGTCGTCGCGACCATGGCGGAGACCGGCACCGAGTTCGACTCGTCGATCGTCGCAGACATCGACCTCGTTCGCGACATCAGCCGCAACCTCGCCGGGTACGAGCACTACTGGCAGAAGAACGGCGACCCCGCCGACCTCGTCTCGTGCGTGATGGTTGACCTGGATGACAGCAACGCCCAAGCGCTCACCGCGGTGAAAGCCCGCATCAATCTTTCCGGTAAAGCGACGCCGCTCGTTCGCTCCGAGGTGGCGGACAAGGCGACCGCGCAGCTGCAATCGGTCTTCTTCCTTCTGCTCGTCGCCGCGATCGTCATGGCGGCGGTCACGCTTCTTCAGCTGTTCGCGCGATTCTATTCGAGCGTTTGGGACCGCAAGAAAGAACTCGCACTCTACCGCGCTATCGGAGCGGGCAAGGGTGATTTGCGCAAGCTCATCGTCGGGGAAGCCGAGGCGCTTTCCGTTTCGGGCCTTATCATCGGCATCGTGCTCGGGTTCGCGGCCCAAAGCGTTCTGCTCGGGGTTATGCAAGAAGGCCTCGCTTTCCCCTACACGCCGCCCAGCGCCACCTTGTGCGCAGCGATCGTCGTCGTGACCGTTGCGGCGGTCGAAATCGTCAGCATCCTTTCAATCATCGTTCCCCTGAGGCAAATTGAGCGCCTCGACCCATCCACCGCGATGCAGCAAGGAGATATCGACTAATGACACTTTTGAAGATCGCCAACGTCTCCAAGGCATTCGACGGCACCTCGATCATCGAGGACACGTCGTTCGAGGTGGACAAGGGGGACACCATCGCCCTCACCTCCCCTTCGGGTTCGGGGAAGTCGACGATGCTCGCAATGGCCGGGCTGCTCATGACGCCTGATTCAGGGTCCGTCCTCGTCGAGGGCGACGTCGACGCCGCATCGCTTCCCGACAAGCAGCTCTCGAGGCTGCGCAGGGAATTGCTCGGGTTCGTGTTCCAGAGCACCCAGCTCATCGGTTCGCTCCGGGCAATCGAGAACGTCATCGCGCCTTCCGACTTCGCGACGGGGAAGCTTCCGTTCGACGTCAAGGAACGTGCGCAGGAGCTGCTCGAGCGCTTCGGGCTCGCCGACCGCATGTACCACTACCCTCATCAGCTGAGCGTCGGTCAGAAACGTCGCGTGGCCGTCGCTCGCGCGATGCTGCTCAAGCCGAAGATCATCATCGCAGATGAGCCGACCAACGACCTCGATGAGGAATCGGCCAAGGAAGTAGCCGACGCGCTCTTCGAGTACGCCGAGCAGGGAAACGCGCTTCTGTATGCGACTCACGTGCCCGCGCTCGCGTCTCGCGCGAAAACCATCATGACGCTTCAGGGGAAGACCTTCCGCGTCGCGTAAACGGAAATCCCTTCTTGTGCCAGCGGTTCCGAATCCCTGGCACAAAAAGGGCGCCAAAGCACGAAAAAAGGCGGGGTGCAGTTCGTTCGAACCGCGCCCCGCCTTCGTCTTACCGCAAGCAGTAAGCCGTTAGGCGTTCCTCACGTCGTCAGGATTCTTGCCGAACGCGTCGCCGCGCTCCTTCACCTGCTCGCTCAGCTTCTTGGCCGCGGTCGCGGAACCGACGTTGCCATGCCATTCGGCGATGCCGTCGGTGAGCTCCTGCAGGTAGGCCTTCGCCTTCTCCTCGTCTTCGGGGCAATCGGGCAGGAAGCCGGAAACGCGAAGCTCGTCCCAACGCTCGTAGATGGAAGCCTTGAAGTCGTCCTCATTGCCGTGGCCGTAGAGGTAGTTCTTCGCGAGGCCCTTCTCGATGTTGGGGTACTTGCCGACCGTGTAACCCTTCTCGATGGCCATCTCGACGGCAGCGTCGACATCCTTGCGCAGGATGTCGTCGGCGTCCGCGAAGGCCTTGGCCAGACGGTCGCCCGCCTCGGGGTACTTCTCCAGGGTGTGGCTGTTGCAGCAAACGAAGCAGCAGTAGTAGTCGGAGAGCTCCTGGGCGGAGATGAAGAAGAACTTCGCGCCTTCGGTGTCCTTCACCTGCGGGTACAGCGTGGAGTCGATGCCGATGATGGCGTCGACCTCGTGATCCTTCAGCGCCTGGAGCAGAAGCGAGCCGTCGTAAACGGTCCAGTTGATGTCCTCGGCGCCCTTGCCGCCGGTCGCGCGCGAGTAGAGCGCGTTGGACTCGACGTAGGACGGGCCGCTCATGCCGGTGCAGCCGACCTTCTTGCCCTTCAGGTCGGCAGCGCTGTTGATGCCGTTGCCCTCGAGCGTGATGCCCGACCAGCAGCCGGTATGCATCGTGTCGATCAGCTTCGCGTTGGCGCCCTGCAGCCAGGACAGGAAGAAGCCCGGCGTCCACAGGAAGAAGTCGATCTCATCGTTCGCAAGCAGCTCGGAGGTGTCCGACGTGATGGTCACGATGTTCGGCTCGATGCCGTTGTCCTGGAAGCAGCCGTTCTCAATCGCCACGTACACGGCGAGCTCGCAGCAGTTGCCGCCCCAGTAGCCGATGGTCATAGGGATTTTCTCGGTGCTCTCGGTGGAGCTGCCGTCCTTCGAACTGTCGGTCTTCGAGCTCGTGTCGTTGGAGCCGCAACCGGCCAGAGCAGCGCCGGCGGCAACCACGGCGCCCGTGGCCGCCGCGCCCTTGACGAACGAGCGCCTTGTCAAATCGCTCATACGCATTCCTTTCCTTTTCCTATCATTATGTCCGCAGCAGTTTCCGGCTGGAAAGTCCGCGCCTTCTTCGCCGCCGCTACCACCGCGCCAGCCCCTTCTGCCAACGAAGCAGCCAGTTCCTGAACGCGAACATGATCGCGGTAAGCGTCGAGAAGATGACGATCATCACGCCGATGATGGCGAAGACCTCGCCGTAGTTGGCCATGACACGCGTGTACTGGATGCGGAACATCAGCCCCGAGTTGACGCCGCACAGCTCGGTCGCAGCCATCGCGCCGAACGAGTGCGAAAGCGCCATGAACAGCGCGTTCGCGATAGCCGGTATCGAATTGGGCAGCATGACGTGAATCACCACATACATCTTCGAGGCACCGAGCGTCTCGGCGCGCTCGATCAGCTTGCGGTCGATGCTCTTAATGGCGCTCGAGATCATGAGCGTCAACGGGAACCACGACGCAAGGACCACCGCGGCGAGCGCGGCGACGTTGCTCGAATGGAACGTCACGAAGAAGATGGGCATCCAGATAAGGGCTGGAACGGGGCCGACCACTTTCAGAAGCGGGTTCACCCAGTAATCGACCAGCCGCACGCATCCGCATGCGACGCCCGAGACGAAGCCGAGCGTGATGCCGATCGCGAGACCGGAGAACAGCGTGGTCATCGAAGAGACCGCATCGGCCGCGATGACGTCGATGTTGGCCACGAGCTCGTGCATGATCTTGTCCGGCGAGGGGATGAAGGGCAGCTTCAAGATCCCCGTACGAAGCGTGAGGTAGTCCTGAAGCGTGAAGAACAGAAACATCGCGCACACGAACCAAGAGACATGCGACACCTTTTCGCGCACCGGCCTCACGAACAGCGAGACCAGATAGACAACCGCGTAGACGATGGCGCAGACGGCAAGCGTTGGAAGCCACGTGTCGGCGTGGTACTGCACCTTCATCGGGTGCACCTGCGGAAGCAGCGAGAATTCCAAGGCCGATATCGCCATGCCCAGATACGGCACGAGCATCTTCAGCGCATCCTTGAGCGAGGCGCGGCTGATGAGGGGCTTTTTCTTCTTGACGAAAAGCCTCTCTTCTTCCTTGCGCTGCTCTTCTTTCAAATCAACGGTCGTCATACGGTACCCATCGTCTGCGCAGTTACTCGAACTGGAGCATGTCCATGACCGCATGGCGGTACTCGATGAACTGCGGGGAGATGCGGTCGCGCGGATGAGGCATATCGACCACGATCTCGCCGATGTTGGTGCCGGGACGCGGGCTGAGCACGACGATGCGATCGGCCATGTAGACCGCCTCTTCGATGTCGTGCGTCACCATGAGGATGATTGGCTTGAACCGATCGCGCATCTTCAGGATCTCGTCCTGGATGACGGCGCGGGTGAACGCGTCGAGCGCGGAAAGCGGCTCATCGAGCAGGATGATGCCCGGGTCTTGAACGAGCGTCTGGGCGATCGCGACGCGCGCCGCCATACCGCCCGAGATTTGATGGGGATACGACTTCTCGAAGCCGGAAAGCCCCATGAGGTCGACCATTTCCTGGACGCGATGCTTCTGCTGCTTGTAAACGCCGCGCGCCTTCAGCCCGAAGGCGATGTTCTTCTCGACGGTAAGCCACGGGTAGAGGTTCGTCTCCTGGAACACGAAGCCGCGGTTGTACGACGGCCCCTCGATGGGCTCTCCACCGTATTCGATGGTGCCGCCCTGCGCTTTGTCGAGCCCGGCGACGAGCCGCAGAAACGTCGACTTGCCGCAGCCGGACGGGCCGATGAGCGCGACGAGCTCACCGTGCTCGGCTTCAAGGTCGAAATCATGGAGGGCGACGAGCTCTCCCTTTTCAGCATCGTCGAACACGCGGCGAACGTCTTTGGCGACAAGCCGCTTGTCCCCTTCGCGTGCGATGGTCGATTCCTGAGCGTCTACCACTGGACGACCTCCTTAGACCAGCTCATGGTATGGCGCTGGACGATGAACAAAAGCGTGATGAGAACGAACGCCATGGCGATGAAGATGATCGCGATGGTGTAGATGATGTCGTAGGCCATATAGCTTTGCGCCCACGAGATGCGCCAGCCGAGGCCGCCGTTCACGCCCATCACCTCGGCGGTGACAAGCGAGGTGAGCGAGAAGCAGAACGCCATGAACAAGCCCGTGAAGATGCTCGGCGCGGCGGCCGGGTACACGACGTGGCGGATGATGTACCAGTTGGAGGCCCCGAGCGTTTGCGCACGCTCGATGCTCGCCCGGCTCACCGAACGGATGCCGCCCGCCAGGTTCACCGAAAGGGGGAACCACGTGGTCGAGGCGATGACGACAAGCGCGGCGAAGTGGTTCGACGGCGCCAAGACGAGGGAGATCGTCACCCACGCAACGCCGGGAACAGGGCCGATGATCTTGATGATGGGATTGAGCCAGTAATTCGCATGCTTGCTGTACCCCATGGCCGACCCCCAAAGGAAGCCAAGAACGCCACCCATGAAAACGCCCTGTAGGTAAAGGGTGACGGAGTTGTACAGATCCCCCGCGATCCTCCCGTAATGCTCGAAGCAATAGGCGAGCATGCTTTCGAACGAGGGGAAGTACGGCAGCTCCAGAATCCCCGATTTCAACGTGCAGAGGTTGTAGATGCCCGAAGCAAGGTAGGCGAAGATGATGAGCCCCCACCATTTAACCAAGTGGCGGCGGGCATATTCGAACCAGATGCTCAAGACGATAAGGACCGCGTAAACGACGATCGACGCCCGGATGAAGATCGGATAGTACACCGTCGTCTCGCCGTCCGGGTACACGTCCGCGGCCGCGCCGTTGACGATCATCATGAGGACCATGGCAATGAGCGGGCACACGAGCTTCACGATTTCCTTCGGCTTCGCAAGGGTGAACTTACCGAAAAACCAGTCGGAGAAGCTTCTTTTTTGTACCGCGTCAGACGCCATGAACTCTTTTCCCGCTTTGCTATGGATAATTGTGACCAGACTTTGGTAGTTTATCCCACATAGTTGAGATTGTCCAATACTTGCCGCCGAGTAAGCATTCTCGCACCGTAACAGGAGAAAACGGCTTCAGCCGCGCCTACGATTCGCGCATCATTCGGAGGAGTTCCTCGTCGGAGGGATTCTCGAGAGCTTTGAGCCTCTCGCCCAAGTCGCACAAGACGCCTCGTTCCTGAGCGAGCGATTCCGCCAATTCCTTCCGTCGAGCCCGCTCGAAAAGGCCGGCGTCTTCGATTTCCCGGGAGATCCGCCCCGCTTTTTCCCGAGACGTCGCCATCTTCCCTTTCAGCGCGTCGATGTCGTCCTCGTGCACCCGACGATAGGCGCGGGTTTGCTCGGAGCGATCCTGCGAGCGAACATAGCCCCGCGATGCGGAAAAGCCGCGCGGGAACGCGTCGGGAAAGCGGTCGACAAGCGCGTCCGCACCTTCGATCGCCTCCAGACGCACGCAGCCCGAGAAGAGGTTGCGCCCCAGATCCTCGACCGATTCGGGGATGCTCGCCGCAACAAGCCCAAGGCAGCTGCGAAACGCCTCCATCCCGATCTGGCGCACCGTCCGGGGCAAAACGGCCCGTTTCAGCGACCCGCATCCCGCAAACGCCTCCGCGCCCACGGATTCCAGTCGGGGAAACCGCGGAACATCGCGCAGCGAGGTGCATCCCAAGAAGGCGCTCGGCCCCACCTCGTACACCTCGTCGCCGCCGCGAAGCGTTTCCAGGGCAGAACAGCGGCTGAATACGGATCGGCCGATCCCCATAAGCGCCTGCGGAAGCATCACCTCGCGCAGCGAGGAGCACCCCGAGAACGCGCGGTCGCCGATCTCGAAAACGGACTCGGGCACGACGATCTCGCGCAGCCCCGAGCACTCGCGGAACGCCGCAGCCCCGATGGACTCGAGCGTCTCGGGCAGCTCGATCGTTTCTATCTCATCGTGGCCGCGAAAAGCCTCGGGGAGAATCTGCGTCGTCCCGAAAGGCACGACGACATGGGGCTCGTTACGCGAGTAGTAGCGTTCAAGGACAAGGGAAAAACCCCGGCGCCCGTCGTTTTCCGAAGGCGCGGGCACCGAGGGCTCGAAATCGTCGACGAAAGGGTTCACAGCGAGGCCCTACAGCATCCAACCCTGCGACGGGCCTTCGGCGATCTCCCAGCCGGAAGCCAGGAACATCTTGCGCTGCTGGGCGAAACTTGCGCCACGCCCGCCGTGCTCAGTGCGTTCCACGGTGTCGCGCGGGTTCGTGCCCACCTCGGCCCAGGCGAGGTTCGCCCCCGACGCCGCCGTCATCACCGTGTTCGCCGAGCAGTTGAGGCGCGGCTCCAAGCCGCTCGCCAGGCGGTAGATAGCGACCATGTTCGCATTCGACACGTCAGTGCGCATGCCCAAATCGAACAGCTGCGTGCCGGGAACGGCGACGCGCTTGCCAACGCCCGCCGACACGGGATGCGTGCCGATGCAGCGGAACGTCGCCTCGGTGATTTCCTCGGGCGTATGCTCGGGACCGACCGGTTCCACGCAGGTGGAAAGGCTCATGCCGGCAGCCGCAAGGTTCGCGAACGTCTCCATGCGCTTCTCGACGGGGATCTCCGTGTCGATGCCCTCACGCATGCGCACAGCATGGTACGCGCCGTTCGCGCCCGCCGCTTTGAGCGCCGTCGTGCGCTCGAGCGTCATGTCGTCGGTGTTTACCAAAAGCGGCATGTCGTCGCCGATAGCCTCGCGAACGCTTCCCACCATGTCGACGAGCTTCTCGAAGCTGTAGCTCGCCGTGGTGAGCAGAAGCATGAGGTTCGCGCCGTCTTCGCAGTAGAGCTTCGCGTATTCGAGCACGTCTTCCTTCGAGAGCTCGAACTTCCCCTTACGCGACGAGTTGCATGCCGCAAAGGAGCAGAACTTGCAGTTCTTCGGGCAGATGGTGGAGTTCAAGCCGATCTGCGCGTGGATTTCAGCCTTGCCGTTTGCCGCGCGCAGGGATAGCTCCTGCCCGGCCCAGCGGATATAGGCGGCCTCCTTCGAAGTTTCGGGAACCTGATAGAGCTTAAGCGTTTCCGCCTCGGTCAAGCCCTTGCCTAAAAGGCCCTTTTCCACGATGTCGTAGATTTCCTCGTCGAATACCTGAGTCATCTCGTCTTTCCCCCTCGTCGCAGCATTCTTTTTCACTACTACCTATTATAAGAACTCCGACCATACTGGACGCAATCCATTATGCGAAAAGGCATGAGCCTCCGCCGAAGTAGGGACAGCGCCCTTCCGCCGCGCCTGCGCTTTTTCTTACCAGAACTTCGAGGGGCCGAACGGCACGGTCCATTCCTTGTTCTCGAACTCCATGCGGCTTTTCAGAAGGTCGGGGCCAAGCCCGCCCTTCTCGGTCTCGTTCTTGTCGTCGCGCGGGTTGGTGCCGACCTCGGCCCAGTTGTGGTTGCCGCTGCCGAAGGGCATCTTCCCCTCCGGCGTCATCAAGCGGAGGATGTTGCCGAAGACGTTGATCTTCGACCAGCTATAGCGCGGCGCGTCGAACATCTTGGTGCCGGGCACAGCGATGAACCCGCCCGCAAAGCCCGATTCCGGCTCGAGCGAGACCTCGCGTTCAAGCGCGGAGACGATGTCCTTAGCGGAGATGCCCGGGCGGATAAGCTCGGTGCAGGTGGAAACCTTGAGGCCGGCCGCATGCGCCGACTCGATCGTCCTCACGCGCTCTTCGATGCTGAGGTTGCTGATCCGCCCCTCACC
>CAKUIV010000058.1 GCA_934661105.1 uncultured Ellagibacter sp.
ACCGAGGCAACCGGCTACGGCCTTGTCTACTTCGTCGACGAGTACCTCAAGAGCAAGGGCGACTCCTTCGAGGGCAAGAACGTCGTCGTCCACGGCTCCGGCAACGTCGCCATCTACGCGATCCAGAAGGTCGCGCAGCTCGGCGGCATGGTGCTCGCCTGCTCCGACACCCACGGCTGGGTCGAGGACCCCGACGGCATCGACTACCAGGTGCTCGAGCACGTCTACAACAAGAAGCGCTCCGGCAACGACAAGGGCGTGACGCTCGCCCTGTACGTCGATGAGCGCCCGAACGCGACCTGGCACGAGGAGGACGGCCGCGGCGTGTGGCAGCTTCCCTGCGACATCGCGCTTCCCTGTGCACGTGAGAACACGCTACACCTCGAGGACGCCAAGGCGCTCGTCGCAAACGGCTGCAAGGTCGTCGGCGAAGGCGCGAACATGCCGACCACGATCGAAGCGACCACCTACTTCCTCGACAACGGCGTGGCGTTCTTCCCCGGCAAGGCAGCGAACGCGGGCGGCGTGCTCGTGTCCGGCCTCGAGATGAGCCAGAATGCCGAGCATCTGAGCTGGACGTTCGAAGAAGTCGACGGCAAGCTCGAAGAGCTCATGCGCGGCATGTTCCACAACGTGGACGACACCGCCAAGGAATACGGACACGAGGGCAACTACGTCATGGGCGCGAACATCGCCGGCTTCAAGAAGGTCGCCGATGCCATGATCGCTCAGGGCGTTTGCTAGGGCGAAACCGCATCAAGAGAAAAAAGCGAGTCGCTTCGTGCGACTCGCTTTTTTGCTGCCTGTTATTGTCCTGAAATCGTTTTCGCCGAGACGACGTTGCTCGGAGAGATGAGGAGGGCGCCGACAGATCCCTTCGCCGGCGTAGCGACAACGAAGATGCCGTTTTCCGTCTCGCCCATCTTCGAGGCATCGACGTCGTCGGTCGACACAACGATGTCGATTCCGTCGGCACCCTTGAGGATAGATGCGTTCGGAACGATCGCGATGACGTAATCGACCCCCTGGTCGGTGAAGTACTTCACCTTCTCGTCCACGAGAATGCGCGACGTCTCGGTTGCAAGGCTGAAAACGCCGTAGCGCTTTCCTCCCCGCTTGACGATCATGCCTTCGTCGTACACTCCGGGATTCACAGTGTCGAGCAGAAGGACCGACGCTCCCTTGTCCTTGTAGGTCGCTTCGACGTCCGAAAGCGAAACGTCGGCCTTCTCCTTCTTATGACCGGCAAGAGGCGTGCGCGGCGTATCCTGCGACTCGGCATCGGGCGCATTCGCCGCGGATTGCGCATTCGCTGCCGCGGCATCGGCCGCGTCGACGGCCTTCGATTGCTTGGAAGAATCGACCGTCAGGGACGTTTCGGCTTCAGAAGACGCCCCGTTCGCTTCTTTCGCCTGGTCGACAGCCTGGGAATCAGGCACAGTCGACTCGGCCTTCGACGTCTTTTCGAGAGACGTGTCGGAGGCGTCGGCCTGATCCTCGTCGAACGTGCCCTCGTAGGCGATCACGGTATAACCGTCCATGTTGCCGAAGGTGTCGTCGAGGTTCGACGCCGCGATGTTCCACGAGTGACCGGCGAAGATGTATCCGAACAGCACGCCTCCGGCCGCAATGGCGAGCACCAAAAAAACGATGAGCGCGATTTTTTCGCGAGAAGTCTTTTCCATAATGCGATTCATTATAGGCGTGCACCCTCACGCCCGCTCACGCAGCGGGCAACTGACAGAAATTCGACGCAGAGACGGAAACGGCGCGGAAGGCTCGAAGAGGCCGATTGATGGCGCAAGGCGGGCAAACGCGCTTGGCTACGCAGGCACTTCGCTTTCCGCAGCAGCAGGCTTCTCCTCGCGTTGCGTCATAAGGAGAACCATGACGACGATCATGGCGCAACCGGCGATGTCGAAGGGGCCGACCTCGGTTCCCAGCCACACGGCCGATATGACCGTCGCCGCAACCGGCTCGATGCTTCCCACAAGACCCGCACGTATGGGACCGGCCATCTTCACGCCCTGCAAGAACATGAGATAAGCGAAAAACGTTCCGATAACGACCATCGCCGTCATCGCCAACACGATCTGAGGGGTTACCGTGACCTCGATATTCCATGGCTGCACAGCCGCATTCGCAATGATCGCGGCGAACGCCATCGACACCGTCGTCGTCGCGACGCTTCCCCATCGATCGAGCAGCTTCACGGGCATGAGCGTGTAGAACACGAGCGAACAGGCCGATCCCGCACCCCAAAGCAGCGCCTCAACAGGGATGGCGAGCGTACCGGGGTTGCCTTTGGTGGCGATGCAGACCGTACCGAGAATGGCGAGCACGACGCCCAAAAGCTCCCGCATCTTCGGCAGGCGCTTCATCTGCACGCAGATGCACACCATGATGATGACGAGGCCGCACCGTTCAAACACGGTCGCCGTGCCTGCGTTCGTAACGGAGATGCACCCTTGATAGCACACCTGAACAAGCAGCACGCCGAAGATCGAGAACGCGAAAAGCTTCGCTACCTCGCGAGGCTGCTTCAAGATAGCGACGAGCGTGTCGCGTCGCGTGACAAGGCAGAACACCAGGTACAGCAACGCCGCAAACGCAAGCCGCACGCATACGTTCCACGCAAGCGGCACCCCGTAGACGTCCATGAGAAGCTGCGCGCATGTCCCGGAAAAGCCCCAGCAAATCGCGCCAGTCGCCGTGCAGAGCAATCCCTTGAGCACCCGATTGTTCATTCTTTACCCTGTTCACCCCTCGAGAAAAAGCCCTATCCCCTCTGCTTGGGTGAAGCAAAGGGACTCGCCCATACTACAGCATCTTCTTGAGGAACTCGCCGGTATGGCTTTCGGGGACCTTCGCAACCTGCTCCGGCGTGCCCTTTGCGACGATGGTGCCGCCGCGCTCACCGCCCTCCGGACCGAGATCGACGATATAGTCGGCTGACTTGATGACATCGAGATTGTGCTCGATGACGAGGACGGTATTTCCCGCATCGACGAGACGTTGCAGAACGACGAGCAACTGTCGAACATCCTCGAAATGAAGACCGGTGGTCGGCTCGTCGAGGATGTAGAAGGTTTTGCCGGTCGAGCGCTTCTGGAGTTCGCTTGCAAGCTTCACGCGCTGCGCTTCACCGCCCGAAAGCGTGGTTGCCGATTGACCGAGACGGATGTAACCGAGTCCCACATCGAACAGCGTCTGAAGCTTGCGTTTGATGCCGGGGATGTTCTCGAAGAAGGCAAGCGCGTCCTCGACCGTCATGTCGAGGACTTCCGCGATGTTCTTGCCGCGATAGGTCACCTGGAGCGTTTCGCGGTTGTAGCGCTGGCCGCCGCATACCTCGCAGGGAACGTACACGTCGGGAAGGAAATGCATCTCGATCTTGATCTGGCCGTCGCCCTTGCACGCTTCGCACCGGCCTCCGCTCACGTTGAAGCTGAAGCGACCTGGCGCATAGCCGCGCGCCTTCGATTCGCTCGTCGATGCGAACAACGCTCGGATGTCGTCCCATAGCCCGATATAAGTCGCCGGGTTGCTGCGCGGAGTGCGGCCGATGGGGCTTTGGTCGATGTTGATGACCTTGTCGATGTTTTCGATACCGGTGATCTTGCGATACTCGCCAGTCCGCCGATGCGCATGGTTCACGCGGTTCGCGAGCGCCGGGGCGAGCGTATCGGTGATAAGCGAGCTTTTGCCCGAACCGCTCACGCCGGTGATCACCGTGAACGTCCCGATCGGAACCTCGAGGGTGACGTTTTTCAGGTTGTTTTCCTTGGCGCCCGTCATCTTGATGGAGCCGCGTTTGGGATGGCGGCGGGTCTTGGGCACCTCGATCTTGCGGCGCCCCGAAAGGTAGTCGGCCGTAAACGAACCCTCTGCCTTCATAATCTCCTCGGGCGTTCCCGCGGCGACCACCTCGCCGCCCCGCTCGCCGGCGCCCGGTCCCATGTCGACCACGAAGTCGGCCGCACGGATCGTGTCTTCATCATGCTCGACCACGATGACGGTGTTGCCCAAGTCGCGCAGATGCTCGAGCGTAGCGATAAGCCGTTCGTTATCACGTTGGTGAAGGCCGATAGACGGCTCGTCGAGGATGTAGAGAACGCCCATGAGCCCGGCGCCGATCTGCGTTGCAAGACGGATGCGCTGCGCTTCGCCACCCGAGAGCGTCGCCGTGGCGCGATCGAGCGTAAGGTAGTCAAGCCCCACGTCGACAAGGAACTTCAGACGAGCCTTGATTTCCTTCACGATGGGCCCGGCAATGCGCTCGGCCTGACCGGCAAAGGAAAGGCCGTCGAAGAAGGCGTAGGAATCGACCGCCGACATCTCCGTCACGTCATGGATCGACTTCCCTCCAACGGTGACGGCGAGGATTTCCGGCTTCAGGCGCTTGCCGCCGCAGGTTTTGCAGGGAACGGTGGCGAAGTATTGCTCAAGGCGCTCGCGCTGGGAATCGGTCTGCGCTTCCTGGTAACGGCGCATGACCGCGGCGAGCACGCCTTCCCACTCGATGTACCAATACGTTTCGCGCTTGTCGACGGTAACGTAGTCGACGCGCACCTTTTCCTTCCCGAGGCCCTTCATGATGGCGTCCTGGGCCTTTTTCGGCATGTCTTCCCAAGGCGTGTCGGCCGTGGTGCCGACATGTTTCGCAACCGCCTTGATGACCTGCGGATAGTAGTTTCCCGTGCGAAACGGCGCAATGACGCCTTCGTTCAAGGTGAGCGATGGGTCGGGAATAACGAGCGACGGGTCGACTTCCTCGCGGCTGCCGATGCCGAGGCAATCGGGGCAGGCGCCGTAAGGCGCGTTGAACGAGAAGTCGCGCGGCTGGAGCTCGTCCATGGAGTGGCCGTGTTCGGGGCATGCGAGCGCGAGGGAGAACAGGTGCTCGCCCGCACCGAGGCCGCCCGTCGCGCCGCTCGATTTGCCGCCCGCGTCGCCCTGAGGCTTGCCGTCGGGCCCGAGAACCTGCACGAGCACGCGCCCCTCGGCAAGCTTCGTCGCGTTTTCGACCGATTCGGCGATGCGGGTCGTCGCGGAGGCCTTGAGCACCACGCGGTCGACGACGACGTCGATGAAATGCTTGACCTTCTTGTTAAGCGTAATCGGCTCGCCCGTGAGCTTCACGATCTCGCCGTCGATGCGAACGCGCGAGAACCCCTCCTTCGTCAAATCGGCAAACAGCTTGGTGAACTCGCCTTTCCTGCCGGCGACCACCGGAGCCATGATGATGGCCTTCGTGTTCTCGCCTTCGGCAAGGGCCAAGATGTCGTCGGTTACCTGGTCGGTTGTCTGCTTTTTGATGACGCGGCCGCATTCCGGGCAATGGGGAACGCCCACGCGGGCGAAGAGGAGACGGAGGTAGTCGTAGATTTCCGTCGTCGTGCCGACCGTCGAGCGCGGATTCTTCGACGTGGTTTTCTGATCGATGGAGACGGCGGGCGACAACCCGTCGATGCTGTCAAGATCGGGTTTGCTCATCTGCCCCAGGAACATGCGCGCGTAGCTCGAAAGACTCTCGACGTAGCGACGCTGCCCCTCCGCATACATCGTGTCGAAGGCGAGGCTCGACTTACCGGAACCGGAAAGCCCCGTGATGACGACGAGCTTGTCACGAGGAATCTCGAGATCGACGTTCTTGAGGTTATGCTCGCGGGCGCCTTTGATGACGATTGAGTTCTGTCCCATATGACCGATTCTTTCTTGCGCATAGTTGTTTTACCTGCGAATTGTACCGCAGCACGACAAGAGAGCCTCGCATAAAAACATTTGTTCGTTCAATGGGCACAGAATGTTCTATTTTGCCGAGGACGCATGCAGAGCGTCAATGACTTTATTTGATAGAATGTGCGCCATGGAAAACACTCAACGCATCGAACGACGCCGTGCACGCGAGATCGAAACGGTCTCGCAAATGATCGCGCTCTATTGCGCGGGAAACCATGCGGACAAGGAGAAAACCGACAAGGCACGTTGCGGGGAACGCGTATGCCCCGCCTGCGCCGAGCTCGACGCCTATGCCGCGAAACGCACTGAACGCTGCCGCAAGATGCATGTGAAGACGAGCTGCGAGCAATGCGAGAACCACTGCTACGCGCCCGAAATGCGTCTGCGCATCCGCGCAGTCATGCGCTACGCAGGCCCGCGCATGCTCGTCAAGCACCCCATCGCCGCCGTGCGGCATCTTCTGGGAAAGTAGCCTTCAAAAGGTCACCCGCGCGGGTGCGCCTGTGCATGGACGCGCTTCAGACGCGCAGCTGAAAGGTGCGTATAAACCTGCGTGGTCGAAAGACTCGCGTGCCCGAGCATTTCCTGCACGCTCCTTAAATCGGCGCCGCCGTTCAAAAGGTCGGTCGCGAAGGTGTGCCGCATGTCGTGCGGCGAAAGCGAGTCGTCGAGGCCGGCTGCACGAACCGTCGCCTTGAACATCTTGCGCATGGCATCGGTTCCCATCTGGTTCCCGCGCGTCGACACGAAGAAGTACGGGCATTCGCCGTCCCGAAGGAGGCGAGGACGCGCGACGACCGCATAGGCCTTCATCGACGATACGGCCAGGTCATGCAAGGGAACGATCCGCTCCTTCGACCCCTTGCCGAAAAGCCGCGCCTCGCCTGCCTCGAAATCGATGTTTTCGCAGAGCAATCCCGACGCCTCCGAGATTCGCGCGCCACAGGCGTAGAGAAATTCAAGGATCGCCTGGTCGCGCATGTCGGAGAGGGACTGCTCCCGCTCGTTTCCCAAAGCGTCGCGCTTCCCGTGGATCGACAGAAGGCGCGCCATATCGGCCGGTTTGATCACGTGGGGAAGATGCTTCGAGGTTTTCGGTCCCTGAAGCGCGCTTGTCGGGTCGACGTCGACCTTCCCCGTGACGTTGAGCCACCGGAAAAACGTCCGCAAAGCCGAAAGGCGCCTGTTCACGGTGCGGCGAGAGTAGCCGGCCGCGTCCAGCTCGGCAAGATAACGGCGGAGGTCCTTATGCGATGCATGAAGGGCGTCGACCCGTTGGCGCACGGCCCATCTGCCGTAATCGGCGAGGTCGATGCGATAGGCACGCACGGTGTTCGCCGACGCGCCCCGTTCTGCGACGAGGGCGGAGCAGAACGATTCTATCGATGAAGCCGCATCCGGAGCAAGAGCATGCGAATCGACCGAGTCCCCTTCGTTCTCCCCTTTCAAGGCATCATTCCCCATCGCAGAGCGCTTCCTTGTCCGCATTCTCGAGAAGCCCCGCCTCGAGCAGTTCCGCAACGTACGAGGAGAGGGCCGCCTCGCCGCGCTCGGCATACGCATGGTAGCGATCGCGTTTGTTGCGCACGCGGGTTTCGAGCGGCCGCATGATGCCGAAATTCACATGCATCGGCTGGTACCCCGTCGTCGCAGGATCAGTGGCGTAAGCCAGAAGCGCGCCGAACGCCGTGTCGCCCGGGAGCTCGGGCACGCGCATGCCCGAAAGCCGGGCCGCGATGGAAAGGGCCGCATGGAGCCCCGACCTTATCGCCTCGCAGTACCCTTCCGTGCCCGCAAGCTGACCGGCAACGTACACGGGAACGTTCCAACGAGCTTCCGCTTCGCCCTGAAGCCGAAGCTCGCGATCGAGCAGGTGCGGGGCGTCGATGAAGGTGTTGCGATGCATGACGCCGTAGCGGGCGAACTCCGCGTTTTCCAGGCCGGGAATCATGCGGAACACCCGGCGCTGCTCGGGGAAGGTGAGATTGGTTTGGAACCCGACCAGGTTATAGCTTTCGCCGTTCGCGTCCTCGGCACGCAACTGCAGCGCCGCCCATGGCCTGCGCCCCGTCCTCGGGTCGGTAAGGCCGACCGGCTTGAGCGCCCCGAAGCGAGGCGCATCGATACCCGAACGGACGATTTCCTCGATAGGCTGGCACGCCTGGAACAGATCCTTCGACTCGAAGTCGCGCTTGATGACGCGCTGTGCGCCCAGAAGCTCTCGAGCGAACGCCTCGTATTCCTCTTTAGAGAATGGCGCGTTCAGGTAGTCGCCGGCCCCCTCTTCGTAGCGGCTCTGACTGAAAAGCTTGCTCCGATCGAGGGAATCGGCCATAACGACCGGGGCGGCGGCGTCGAAGAAGGCGAGATGATCCTTTCCCGTTGCCTGGCGCAACGACTCGGCCAAGGCGTCCGAAGTGAGCGGACCCGTGGCGACGACGAGGGCATCGACGCCATGCGTTTCATCGTCGAGGCTGCGCGCCTCCCTGCGGCTGACCTCGATCAGCGGATGAGCCTCGATCGACGCGGTGATGTCGGCGGAGAGCTCCTCCCTATCGACGGCGAGTGCCCCGCCCGCCGCGACGCGGTGGCGAAGCGCCGCCCCGTAGACGAACGACCGAAGCCGCGCAAGCTCGGACTTGAGCATTCCCGCGGCGCTGTCGGGTTTCGTGCTCTTCAGCGAGTTGGAGCATACGAGCTCGGCGGCGTTGCCGCTTTTGTGGACCGCGGTCGGCGTGCCTGGCCGCATCTCGACGAGCTCCACGGCGATCCCGCGGTCCGCAAGCTGAAGCGCCGCCTCGCTTCCCGCGAGCCCCGCCCCCAAAATCCGCACGCGATGGCGCATGCTCTCCATCCAAGCCCTCCTTATGAAAGTGCGGACGACGAGGCCCGCAGCGAAATCGATCGTGAGCGCGAAACGGCATCGCGCAGCCGATGATTATACCAGAGGGCTCACAGCGGGCCCGAGCTTCCCATCGGGATAGCGCCTCACGCGACCCGTCGCCTCAAGCTCGGCGACGCGCACCGACAGCCACGACCACGCATCCTCCCCCGCCGGGGCAAGCGTTTCAGCAAGCGAGCGAAGGCGCTCCATCCCGATCGGCTCCGCAGAGAGGGCCGCCAAGAGCGGATCGCGCCCGACGCTGTCTCCCCGAGCGCTCGGCGCGATACCAGCATGCGCTCCTTCGGGGTTCTCGCCCCGCGAAACCCGGCTTCCCTTGCGTTCCAACGTGCAACCCTCGCCCATCGTTTCCTGGCGAAGGCATCCGTAGATACCCAAAAGCGCATCGAAGAAAGAGTCATCGTCGACGATGGGGGCGGCCCCCTGCGCGATCAAGCGATTCGCTCCTCGCGAAGACGCCGACGTGATCGACCCGGGAACGGCGAGTACTTCGGCCCCGACGGCAAGCGCCTCGTCCGCCGTCGAAAACGTCCCCGACGGCAAGCCCGCCTCGACGATGAGCGTGGCTTGCGAAATCCCGGCAATCAAGCGGTTGCGCGCCCGAAACGCGTAGGGAACGGGAGGGAACCCCCATTCCCGCTCGGACACCACCGCTCCTCCCGCCTCGATAATCCGCTGGAAGAGCGCGATGTTCTCGGGAGGATACACCCGATCGCATCCGCCGCCGAGAAACGCCACCGTCGGACCGCCCGCTTCAAGAGCCGCCCTGTGCGCTTCGGCGTCGCACCCGCGAGCACCGCCCGACACGATGCATATCCCCCGCAGCGAAGCAAGGCGCGCGAACCGACGCGCGCAACCCTTGCCGTACGGCGTCGCCTTCCGTGCACCCACCACGGCAAGCGCAGGGCGGAGCAACGCATCGGGACAGCCCACGACGAAGAGTTCCTTCGGCGGCGAGGCGACGCGTTCGAGAAGCGACGGGAACGCGTCGTCACCCCTTCTGATCACGGATCGAGGTCCTTTCAAAACCTCCCCATCGCCCCTCGTCACGAGCCGACCCCCTCTCGAATCCGGAACCCAAGCGCTTCGCAGAGATGGGCCTTCTTCACTTCCGGAGACTCACCCATGTCGGCGATCGTGCGCGCAACCGACAGCGTGCGCATGATGGCCCGCCCGCTCATGCCGTGCGTCTTCGCAGCGCTCTCGAGAAATGCCGCGTCGTCGGCAGACAGGCGACACGACTTGACGACATCGCTCGGAGCGCGATTCGAGCACGTAGCTTGGCTCTCATCCGCCCCGTCGTGACGGCGGCGCCAATCTGCATATTCCCGCGCACGCAGCACTCCCTCCCGTAACGCCTCCGACGATGTTCCCGTGCCCGTCGCCATGACCTCGCCCGGCGCGATGCGCTGCACGTCGAGATGCAGGTCTATTCGATCCATAAGCGGCCCGCCGATACGACTTTGGTACATCCTGATCTGCGGGAGCGTGCAGGTGCATTCGTGCTCTTCGTCGCCTAAGTGCCCGCAAGGGCATGGATTCGACGCCGCGACGAGCATGAAGCGAGCCGGAAACGACATGCTGCCGTCGGCGCGCGTGAGACGAACCTCGCCCGTTTCCATGGGCTGGCGAATCCCCTGGAGAACCGACCCTTTGAACTCGGAGAGCTCGTCGAGGAAGAGCACGCCGTTGTGAGCAAGGGAAATCTCGCCGGGGCGTATGGGCGACCCGCCTCCGACAAGACCGGCAAGAGAAGCCGAGTGGTGCGGTTTCCTGAACGGACGCTGTCCTGACAGGATCGAGGCGATCGTTTCCCCCGCCACCGAGTGAATGAGTGCGGTTTCGAGCTTCTCCGGTTCGATCAAAGGGGGCAGAAGCGACGGCAAGCGCGAAGCGAGCATGGTTTTACCCGAACCGGGCGGTCCCATCATAAGCACACCGTGGTTTCCCGCAGCGGCGATTTGCAAAGCGCGCTTCGCGACGTCGTGCCCGGCGACATCACGAAAATCGAGGTCGAAGTCCGCTTCCTGTGCTTTAGGCGGAACGATTCGAGGAAGATCGCGCGCGTTGCGCATGCCGCCAAGATAACGCAGCCCAAGCTGCTCGAGCCCGTCGACGGCGACGATCTCGCTTCCTTCCGTGCAAACAAGGGAACACGCCATCTCCCGCGCGCACAGCGCAAAGGCAAGCGCCCCTGCAACGGGCCTTAAGAACCCCTCGAGGGAAAGCTCCCCGACGAACAAGCGCTCCTTCACGACCTCGGGATCGATCTGGCCCGTCGCCGCAAGAAGGGCAACGGCGATAGGCAGGTCGAGCCCCGACCCGGTTTTTCGAAGGGAACTCGGCGCAAGGTTGACGACGATCTTGTCGGAGGGCATTTGAAACCCGCTTGCACGCAGCGCCGCGCGAACGCGCTCCCTCGATTCCTGCACCGACGCATCGGCCATGCCGACGATCGAAAAGCCCGGCAGACCCGACGACACGGCAACCTCGACGTCGACGGGAACGGCCTTCACGCCCCGAAGCGTCGCCCCGAGAACCGAGCATCGCCCATACATCACCAATCAACCCCGAAGGCGTCGATATGATGGCGTACCATCGCCCGATCGGTGCCGATGAGGGATATCGACACCACATCGAAGCGGACGGGGACGTCGACGACGTCGTAATCGGCGAGGAACGCGCATGCTATCTTCTCGTAACGCTCGCGCTTGTTTTTGGTAACCGCCTCGGCCGGCAGGCCGTTCGACGCACCGGTTCTTGTTTTCACCTCGACGAACACGACGACCTCATCGTCGCGGGCGATGATATCGGCTTCGCCAGCGAAGCACGTCCAATTACGCTCGACGATGTCGTATCCGCGGCGTTCGAGGAAGCGAACCGCGGCATCCTCGCCTCTCCTGCCGAGCTCTTTGTTGTGAGTCGATCGCTTCCGGGTCTTCTTCGGTTCCTCGTTTTTCTCGGGACCCTCGTTCGAATCCGGCATGGCAGCCAGTCCTTGCTTCGACATAGTTCTTGCTCCTTTCATAGGCGTTGCAAGAGCGTAGAAGCGAAGCTTGGCGAGCAATGTCGGCAAACGACGCACGTCGGATATGCGGAAAGAGGGTGTTGCATCCCGAAACCGCGACTCGCAATCCTGAGAACCCATCGCCCATTTCAGAGAAAACCCACGCAGAAGCGGAAAAAGCCGCGCAAATCCAACGCGGATCCAACGCGGCTCGAGAGGAGCAGGGAATCGATGCTAAAAGAGCGTTTGCTGCGTGAACGCGGTGCAGAAGGACGCCCGATGGATGGGGCACAGCCCCGCTCGCTTGAT
>CAKUIV010000059.1 GCA_934661105.1 uncultured Ellagibacter sp.
GCCTCGAAGGGGCAGGGTTGGCCGCGACCGTTGACTGTCCGTTCCCTTATATCGATTCAACCGATGAAGGTGCTTCTTTTCCCTAACGGGTGAGCGACTCGATCGTTTCGTAGAGTAGTCGCATGTCGAGAGGTTTGGTCAGGTGCGCGTTCATGCCTGCGGTGCGCGTTTTCTCGCGATCTTCCTCGAATGCGTTGGCTGTCATGGCGACGATCGACGTTGTCTTCGCATCAGGCCTGTTCATGAGGCGAATTTCCCGTGTCGCCTCGAGGCCGTCCATCTCTGGCATCATCAAGTCCATGAGCACGATGGCATACGTCCCCGCCTTTGACGCCGCGAACATGTCGACCGCCTCGCGACCGTTCCATGCCTTGTCGACGACGGCTCCTGCAGAGACGAGGTAGAACTCGGCGATCTCCATGTTGATCTCGTTGTCCTCCACGAGAAGCACGCGTACTCCCTTGAGGAACGCGGCGTCGGGGGTTGCCGGGGCAGGCGCTTCTTCTGCGGTTCCCTGGGCGCTCTTGTCGATTTCGAGCGGCAGGCGGAATGTGAAGGTGGTGCCCATGCCGAGGGTGCTTTCCACCTTGATGGTGCCTCCCATCTGGTCGAGCAGCGCTTTCACGATGGACATGCCGAGCCCTGTGCCGTTGTAATTCGTTCGGGGGCTTGCCATCTCTTGCGAGAACGGCGTGAAGAGCTTCGTTTTCACGAAGTCCTCGCTCATGCCGATCCCCGTGTCGGAAATCGAGAATTCGAGGACGGCGATCTTCCCGTCGCACGAGACCTCTTCCACCGTCGTTTCGATCGCGCCTCGGGGCTTGTTGTATTTGATTGCATTGCTGAACAGGTTCAATGTGATTTGACGCACGCGTAGCGCGCTGCCGATGAAGCGCGTGTGGGGAAGCTTTCCGCGGCGCGCCGTGTGGGCGATTCCCGTTTCCCGCAGCTGCGCGTCGACGAGCAGGCGCACCTCGCCGAGCACGTCGATAAGGTCGAACGGTTCGTGCTCGAGGGCCATCTTCCCGCTTTCAAGCTTGTTCATGTCGAGCACATCGTTCACCAAATCGAGGAGATGACGTGCGGAAACCTGTATCTTGTCGAGGCATTCGCCAACCTTTTCGGGGTCGTTTCGGCCGCTTCGGCGCGCGATCTCGAGCATTCCCATGATGCCGTTGATCGGCGTGCGGAAATCGTGGCTCATGCGGTTCATGAACTCGGTCTTCGCCTTGTTGCGGGAATCGGCGCTTTGCAGGGCCTCTTCGAGGCGCTCCTTCTCGCGACGCTCGTGCTCGTGGAATTCGGAGCTGTTCTTGATGAGGATGACGCCGCGCACGATGGGGGTCTCAATCCCCGTTTCGGCGTCGAACACGGTGTCGCGCGACATGAGGATGTTCTTCTGCAGCCAGATCGGCGAGCCGTTTACGTCCTCTTCTTGGTATTCCACGGTGATTTCGCGCGCACCTGCCTCGAAGCGGCGCAGAAGCTTCTCGGGCGAGTCGACGATCCGGTAGCTCTCGAGCGTTTCGGGGAGCACGTAGGCGCTGCGGTGGGCGCAGTAATCGCGGTAAGGGTAGGGTGCGTCGATGCCGAGGTCGCGGAAGGTGCCGTCGGGGTGCATGAACACGCGCTCGATCGTACCGTGGGTCACATCGACCGAATAGGCGGCCTCGGTGGATTCGAGGAGCGCGTCGATGTAGTCGCCGTTCTCGAGGATGGACTGTCGCATCTGGTCGTAGTAGCGCGAAAGCTGATGGCGCTCGTTCGCGGACGCTGCGGCGAAAGGCTCGAATCCTAGGACGAAATGGTGGAGCTCGCCGTCCTCTCCGTCGAGAAAGACAGCGGTCATACGTCCGCGGTGGTCGTTTCTGCGGTAGAGGATTTCGATCCCGGCGTTTTGTCTGTTCAGGGAGGCTTTCAGGCTGTCGAGCGAAAGCGCACGCGCGATGCCGTCGCCATCTGCGGTCTCGATTTCGCGGGCGATCTGCTCGACGGCGCCGGAGAAGCTGCCCTCTTCGGCGAGGAACATGTCGGAAGAGGTGCGCAGCGTGCGGTACTGGTCGAGCTTCGCGTCGCAGAGCAGGCAGTCGGAGAATCGGTAGCCGAGCCGCTCGACCTGCCGGATGACGCGCCGGCTCGTGCGCTGCTTCTCGGCCGCTTCCTCCATTTTCGCGCGGTTTTTGTCGATGTACATGTTCTTGTCGGCGCGGCGGAACAGGTCGCGCATGGTGCAGGACTCGAAATCGGTCGACAGCGCCGTGCCGACCGCGTAGCTTATCGGCATGTCGGGGTGGGCGGCCGAGTGGTCGCGGCACGCCTGTTTCACGACGTCGAGGCGCTCGCGGACCGCGCCTTCGCTTGCGTCGCGGATGATCGCGATGAACTCGTCGCCGCCGTCGCGCCCGACGAAGCAGGAATCGCTCTCGGCTTGGGCGAGCTGCTCGGCGAACGAGCGGATGTACTCGTCCCCCTTCTCGTGGCCGAGGTTGTTGTTGATGGCTCGCAGGTTGTTCAGGTCGAACACGCAGAGCGCGACGGGCGCCTCGGGCGGAATCGGGTCGGGGCCGTCGAGGAGCTCCTCGCACTTGTTCTTGTTGGGAAGGCGGGTGGCCTCGTCGATGTACACCTTCTTCTGGAGCGCGCGGTTCTGCGCGGCGAAACGCACGGCGCGGAAAAGCTCGATGCCGATGATGACGATGAGGCCCGCGATGTCGACGACGACGATGTTCTCGAGCTGGCGCAGCGCAGTCGCCTTTTGCTGGGAATAGGTTTCGGCGAGGCTGGTCGCGTCGTCGCAGACGGTGAAGAACGCTTCGCTCTTCTCGATGATGTCGGTGTTCTCGAAACCGATGTGCCGTACGGCGGCGATTTCCTGCACGAGCTCGTCGAAATCGTCGTCGAGCTCGGCCATCTTGCTTTGGAAAGCGTCGTCGTCGAGGCGTACGAGATCGAGCTTGTCGCTGCCGAAGCGCAGACCGTCGATGTAGGAGTCGACGGCGGATATGAGCTTGTCTTGGGGAACTTGAGCGTCTTCGAGCTTGATGATGCGCTGCGTGGTGCCGCGCACGAGCCCGGCGTAGTTGACGACGCGCGCCGTGCCCTGGATGTCGACGACAAGCGACATGATGTCGAGGAACAAGACGATGAGGATGACTGTCAGCACCGACATGAGGATGCGGATGAGGTAGTTCGATTTCTTGCCCGCGGGCTTGCCCATGAACCGACTCCGTGCGACGTTCCGATAAGTAACCAACACTTTAGCACAGAGGGCGAGGGAGCGATTGGCGCGGATGGAAGGGAGACGCCCGTCAGGGCGATCAGCGGGGGGGCGAAAAAGGAAAGCGCCCGGGGCTTGGCCGCCGGGCGCTTCGGGGTTTCTTGGTCACGCGCATCGTGCGCGATCGGCGTGTGGGGCGCGGGTTCCTACAGCTCCACACGGCCGAACTTGGCGAGGATCTCGCTTGCGGCGGTGCAGGACGGGCAGTTGCACCATTTTGCGCCGGCTTCCTTGCGGGCCTTCTGCGCTTCGGCCATCTTAGCGGCGGCCTCTTCGCCCATCAGCTCCTTCGCGGGGCCTTCGGCGAACGCGATGACGCCGTCGATGGTAGTGGGGCGGCCTTCGAGGAAGTCGAGCAGCTCGGCGGTGGCTTTCTCGAAGGCCTCGTCGGAGCTGTCAGCGGCGACAGCGGCTTTCCAGGCGCTTGCCGCGTCCTTGGTGGCCTGCTTGCTCGCGTCGGCGGTCGCGAGGATGTCGGCACGTTCGGCGACGTAATCGAAAACTTCCTTGTCCATGGGATGCCTCCTATCATGCGGCGGGCGCGGTGCGCGCGACGCCGCGAAACCGGTTGATCTGCACCTATTATAGGGCGCGTGCGCGCGTTGCGAAGTAGTTACCTTTCGGTAAGCAAGCGTCGCGAACGATGCGCGACGCGAAGCGCTCGCGGCGGGAGCTTACGCCATGAGCAGTGCGACGAGGGGAATGGTCGCGACGCAGGCGACGAACGTCGCCACGGCGATCCCGGCGGCGTAATCGCCTTCGTCGCCGTTTTGCGCGCTGACCATGGGCACGACCGTCATGACGGGCAGCGCGATGTAGAGCGCGGTGCAGCTCGCGATTTCGGGGGAAAGCCCAACGGCGAGGGCGATACGGCTTGCGATAAGGGGGACCGCCACCATCTTGACGGCGATCCCCACGTAAAGCTCGGCCCTTCTCAGGGTCGCGCCGAGCTTGCTGAAGCAGACCATCGCCCCGAGATAGAGCATGCACAAAGGCGTGGTCGCCTTGGTTATCGACCCGAGAACGGTCGCGGCGATGTCGGGAAGCCCGAGGCCCGAAACGGCGAACGCCATGCCCAAGACGATCGCGACGATGTTGGGCGAGAGGAGGCTTTTCGCCCTAAAGCCTGCTTTTTGGCGGCCGCGTGCGGTGGAAAGCCACACGCCGTATGTCCAGAACGTGATCTGATCGACGAGGGTGAACAGGCACATGAAAAGGGCTCCGGTTTCCGGAAACACCGCACTGAGCAGCGGAAATCCGACAAACCCGGTATTTCCGAAGATGAAAGCGAATTGGAAGACGCGGTCTTTGTCGCCTTCGATGCGCAGCGCTTTCGCGATGAGGAAGGCGACGAGCGCGAGCGTCGCGTAAACGACGGCTGAAAGCGGGATGAGAACGATGTTGTCGGCTATGAGCTCGGCTGTGACCGAGGTTGCGGTGGAGAAGAAGATGAGAACCGGCAAGAACAGCTTGGTGATGAGCTTCCCGAGCTGCCCCATGAATTCCCGCTCGACGACCCCGAGCTTCCCCGCTGCGAAACCGAGGGCGAGCAGCGCGAAGAAAACGCCCATCGTCTCGAGCGTGGCTTGAAAAACCATGCGTCCTCCTTTGCGTGTCGATAGTCTCAGTATGGCGGGTCCTCGATCGCGATACGCGACGTTATCGTACAATATGTACGATAACCTGAAGAAAGGTGGCCGCATGCCCGACAGGCGAAACCTGAAAACGATCGCTTCGGTGAAGGAGGCCATGCTCATCCTGCTGAAGCGCAAGCGGCTTTCGGACGTCACCGTTACCGACATCTCCGCTGTCGCGAATATCAGTCGATCGACGTTCTACTGCAACTTCCGCAACGTCCATGAGGTGTACGAGCTTCTCGTCGAGGATTTTCTAAGACAAGAGACGAAAACGTTGAAATCCCAGATCAATTGCGAAAAATGCAGGGAATCGACTTGCGCGGGCGGAGCGGACGCCTCGTGCGAGGACGCCCGGTTGCCCTACTGCGTCGCGGTAAGGAGAACCGTGCGCTACCGCGAGGTGACTCGCGAGGCGGAGTTTCTGCCGTCGCTTTTGAGGATCATCCGGGAAAACGACGAATCGGTCGCCTTCTTCGCGGAACTTGGGGTTGAGCCTGCTGTGGCGAGGAGCCTCCTGACGTTCCAGATGGCGGGATGCCACGCGGCTGCGCTCGATGCGGCGGCGGGCGAAGAATGGCCTGCATGCAAATCGGCCATCGATGCCTTCATCGCCGGCGGCATGGACGCGGTGCGCAGCCGATTGCCGTGAGGCATCGCTGCGGCTTCGCGTGGCTCGCAATTCGCTCGCGGCGCCGTTTCGGCTCGTGCCCAGCACGAGGAGCCCTTCGCCATTCGCCTTACCACCTCGCGGAAAATGTCGCGACGTTTCTTCAAAAAGCGGCTTTGGGGTGTTATTTTGTCGCTTTAACGTCTTTTTCTTGGAGAGGTATTTCAATGGTGGAGGAGAAACAGGGGGAGCAGGCGCAGGCTTCGGGAGATGCGCCCGCGTCGGCTCCTTCGGAGAAGGCATCCGGCAAAGCGAAAACGCTCGGCGTCTTCTCGTTCGAAGGCGACATTTCGATGGCGCAGGCCATCCCGCTCGGGTTGCAGCACGTGCTTGCCATGTTCGTCGGCAACCTGACGCCGTTGCTCATCGTGACGGGGGCGTGCGGTCTGGCCGGCGGCGAGTTCGCCGAGGTCCAGCTGGCGCTTTTGCAGAACGCCATGTGGGTCGCGGGCGTGGTCACGCTCGTGCAGCTGTTCGGCATCGGCCCTGTGGGCGGCAAGGTCCCCATCATCATGGGCACCTCCTCGGGCTTCATCGGCGTGTTCAACTCCGTGGCCGCGTCCATGGGCGGCGGGCTCGTGGCCTACGGCGCCATCATGGGCGCATCCATCATCGGCGGCTTGTTCGAAGGCGTGCTCGGCTTCTTCTTGAAGCCCTTGCGCCGGTTCTTCCCGGCAGTCGTCACCGGCACCGTGGTCTTGTCCATCGGCCTCAGCCTCATCAGCGTCGGCGTGAACGCCTTCGGCGGCGGCAACACCGCGGCCGACTTCGGTTCGCTCGAGAACCTTTTGCTCGCGCTTCTCGTGCTCGTCGTCATCCTCGCGGTGAAGCATGCGACGACCGGGTTCGTGAGCGCGTCGTCCATCCTGGTCGGCATCGTCGTCGGATACGTTGCGGCGGGCATCATGGGGCTTGTCCTGCCCACGACGGGCGTCGACGCCAACGGCGTGGAATACACCAAGGCGTGGGTGCTCAACTGGGACAAGGTCGCCACCGCGTCGTGGTTCGCGATTCCCGACCTCCTGCCCGTTGCCCCCGTGTTCGACATGCGCGCCATCGCGCCCGTGCTCGTCATGTTCATCGTCACGGCGGTGGAAACCGTCGGCGACATCTCGGGCGTCACGCAGGGCGGCATGGACCGCGAAGCCACCGACAAGGAGCTTTCCGGCGGCGTGGTCTGCGACGGTTTGGGATCCTCGTTCGCCGCGCTCTTCGGCGTTTTGCCCAACACCTCGTTCAGCCAGAACGTCGGCCTTGTCGGCATGACGAAGATGGTGAACCGCAAGGCGCTCGCGTGCGGCGCGATCTTCCTGATCCTGTGCGGACTCTGCCCGAAACTCGGCGCGGTGGTGTCGATCATGCCGCAGTCGGTGCTCGGCGGCGCGGCCGTCATCATGTTCGCATCCATCGTCATGAGCGGCATCCAGCTGATCACGCGCGAGCCTCTGACCCCGCGCAACCTGAGCATCGTATCCGTGGCGCTCGGCCTCGGCTACGGCATCGGCGCGAACCCCGCCGTGCTCGCCGGCGCTCCCCAGATGGTGAGCCTCATCTTCGGCGGGTCCGGCATCGTCGCCGCAGCGGCGGTGGCCATCGTCTTGAACATCGTGCTACCGAAGGACAAGCCCGCTGTGGCGGACGGCGGCAAGGCGTAAAGGACGCGCGCGACGGCAGAACCTCGCATCATCGAGTTCAGGCGCCGGGAAGGGGGATTCCTCTTCCCGGCGTTTTTCGTTGGAGGATGCCGGGATGGGGACGGCGATAGGGCGCGTCTTTCCTGATCGAGGCTCAGCCCGCGTGCGCGTGGGAGGCGACGTGCTTCTTCAGCTGCCGCAGGTCGTCGGCGGTGTCCACGTCGAAGAGCTCCCAAGCGCTTGCGACCTCCACATATCGCACGCGATCAGCGTGGGCGCGCGCCACGAAGCCGCCGCCCTTGCCTGCCGGCAGCGTGCGCAGCTCGTCGTATGCCCAGGCGGGGAAGAGCACCGGGGCGCCCGGCGTGCCGTTGAAGCTTGTGCGCCAAATGGAGCTCGGGTTTGCTTCGGCGGCGCGCAGCAGCGCGGCGACGCTGCGCGCGCTGATGAGCGGTTGATCCGCTTGGAAGAACGTGACGGTGTCGCAGTCGCTTACCGCTTCCATGCCGAGGCGTACCGTGTCGTTTCGGCGTGGTTCGTCGTGCAGGATCGTTTCCGCTCCCAACGAGCGGGAAAGGCCCTCCACGTCCGAGCTGCGCGTTACCACAACGCGCTTTGCGAACAGCCCGCTCGTCGCGCGAACCACGTGCTCGACGAGCGGTGTGCCGTCGAGCTCGACCAAAAGCTTGTTTCCGCCGAAACGGGTTCCTTCGCCCGACGCCATGACGATGCACCCGTGTCTTATGGTTCGGCGTGCGGCAGGGTCGGTCATGTTTTATGCACCTTTGCAGATTCGGCGGACGGATAATGCGTTTCGGGGGTATTCGACCCCGCGAGAGGGTCGCTTCCACGGGGGGATTATATAATGATTGCAACTGTGTAATCTTCAAGCAAACGGGGCGTGTACCATTATTACCTTTCAAAACTATGTGCGGCCGCAAAGCCTCGAGGAGGCGTGGGAGCTCAACCAGAAGAAGCGCAATCGCGTGGTGGGCGGCATGATGTGGCTGAAAATGGGCAAGCATTCCTTCAACACCGCCATCGACCTGCGCGATCTTGGGCTGGACACGATTGAGGAAACCGAAGGGGAATTCCGCATCGGGGCCATGGTTTCGCTGCGCCAGTTGGAAACGCATCCGGGCCTTGCGGCGTATTCCCACGGCACGGTGCGGGCGGCGCTTGCGGATATCGTGGGCGTGCAGTTCCGCAACGGCGCCACGGTGGGCGGAAGCCTCTGGCGCCGCATGGGATTCTCCGACGTGCTCACGCTTTTTTTGGCGATGGACAGCTACGTCGAGCTGCATCACGGCGGCATCGTTTCGCTCGAGGAGTTCGCGAGCATGCGCTACAACAACGACATCCTCGTCCGGCTCATCGTGAAGAAAACGCCCGGTGTGTTCGCCTACCAGGCGGTTCGCAAGCAACGCACCGACATCCCGTCGCTCAACTGCGTGGCGGCGTGCGTGGCGGGAGAATACCGCGTGTGCGTGGGATCGCGTCCGTCGCGCGCCGTGGTGCTGCGCGACGATCGGGGGCTGCTCGCGCAAGGCGTCACCGCGGAAAGCACGGAGGCGTTCGCCGCGTATGCTGCGGACAACGTCGTCGTCTCCGGGAACAGGTGGGGTTCCGCCGCGTACCGCCGCGCGCTCGTTCCCGTGCTCGTGCGCCGCGCGCTGCTCGCGATGAAGGAGGCGTCGCTGTGAAAATCATGATCAAACTCAACGGCAAGCTCGTTTCCGACGACGTTCCTGCCGACACGCTGCTCATCGATTTCGTGCGCGCGCACGGCTGCAAGAGCGTGAAGCGCGGGTGCGAAACGTCTGCGTGCGGCCTGTGCACCGTGCTTCTGGACGACGTGCCGGTCCTTTCGTGCTCCACGTTGGCCGCGCGCGCCGACGGCCGCACCGTGCAGACGCTCGAGGGCCTGCAGGACGAGGCGTCCGCGTTCGTGGGCTTCATCGCCGACCAGGGCGCCGAGCAGTGCGGGTTCTGCAACCCCGGCTTCGTCATGAACACCATCGCGCTTCTGCGCGAGAACCCCGACCCGACCGACGACGAGATCATGGCGTACCTCGCCGGCAACCTGTGCCGCTGTTCGGGGTATGCGGGGCAGCTGCGCGGCATCCGCGCCTATCTGGACGCGCGGGACGCAAAGGAGGCGGAAGAGGTTGAACGTGGATAGACCCGATTACAGCGCGGTGGGCAAGTCCGTCCGCAAGAAGGACTCGCTGCAGCTTCTTCTCGGCAAGCCTGTGTACACCGCCGACATCGCGCCCGAAGGCGTGCTCGTGGTGAAGCTTCTGCGCAGCCCGCACGCCAACGCCATCGTGAGCAGCATCGACACCTCGAAGGCGAAGAAGGTCGCCGGCGTGGTGGACATCTACACATGGGAAGACGTGCCGCAAGCGCGTTTCTCCAACGCGGGCCAGACCTATCCTGAGACGAGTCCCTACGACCGCCTCATCATCGACCGCCATGTGCGATTCGTCGGCGATGTGGTGGCGATCGTGGCCGCTGAGACCGAACGCGCCGCCGACATGGCGCTCTCGCGCATCAAGATAGCCTACGACGTGCTCGAGCCGGTGCTCGACTTCCGCACGGCCAAGGACAACCCCGTGCTCGTGCATCCCGAAGACGACTGGAAGATGCTGTGCGATCTGGGCGGCGACAACACGCGCAACATCGTCGGCACCACCGCCGACGCGGGCGGCGACCTTGAAGCGGTGCTCGCCGATTGCGACGTCGTGCTCGAGCGCACGTACCACACCAAGGCGTTCAACCAGGCTATGATGGAGACGTTCCGCACGTTCACCGAAATGGACGCCTACGGGCGGCTGCACGTGGTCTCCTCCACGCAGATCGTCTTCCATGTGCGGCGCATCCTCTCGCATGCGCTTGGCATCCCGAAAAGCCGCATCCGCGTCGAGAAGCCGCGCATCGGCGGCGGGTTCGGCGCGAAGCAGACGGCGGTTTGCGAGGTGTACCCCGCATTCGTCACGTTGAAGACGGGTCGTCCCGCGCTGTGCGTGTTCTCGCGCAAGGAGGCGCAGACCTGCGGCTCGCCGCGTCATGAGATGCAGATCACGGTGCGCCTGGGAGCGAACGCCGACGGGCGCATCCGCGCGCTCGGCGTGACCACGCTGTCGAACTCGGGCGCGTACGGCGAGCACGGCTGGGCGACGGTGGGGCTTACCGGGCACAAGTCGATTCCCCTGTACACCGGCTCGCTCGAGGCGTTCAAATTCGACGCTTGCGTGGTGTACACGAACATGCAGCCATCGGGGGCCTATCGCGGGTTCGGCGCCACGCAGGGGCAGTTCGCGGTGGAGACCGCGGTCAACGAGCTGGCCGAGCAGCTGGGGTGCGACCCCGTGGAACTGCGCGAGCGGAACATGGTGCGCGAGGGCATGACCATGCCCGCGTACTTCGGCGAGGTCGCGAACGCCTGCGCGCTCGACCGCTGCCTTGCGCATTGCCGTGACATGTTCGACTGGGAAGCGAAGTACCCCGTGCGCGACATGGGCAACGGCAAAGTCCGCGCGGCGGGCGTGGGCATGTCCATGCAGGGTTCGGGCATTTCCGGCGTCGACGTGGGGTCGGTCACCGTGCGGCTCAACGACGACGGCACTTATATGCTCGTCATCGGTGCGGCCGACATGGGAACGGGCTGTGACACCATTCTGGCTCAGATGGTCGCCGAGCACATGGACTGCTCGGTCGACGACGTCTCGGTGCTCGGAGCCGACACCGACGCCTCGCCCTACGATTCCGGTTCGTACGCGTCTTCAACCACGTACGTCACCGGCATGGCGGTGGAGAAGGCGTGCGGGCTTTTGAAGGAGCGCTTGTGCGCCATCGCCGCCGAAGCGCTCGGGTGCGTGGCGGGCGAGCTTTCCTTCGAAGACGGGCGCGTGGTGCGCGAGGCCACGGGCGAGGAGGTTTCCCTCGTCGACATCGCCACGCGGAGCCAGTCCAACAACTGCCTGCTTGCCGAGGCGACGGCCACGCACTCCTCGCCGGTGTCCCCGCCGCCGTTCATGGTGGGAATGGCCGAAATCGAACTCGACCGCGAAACCGGCGAGGTGCGCGTGCTCGATTACGCCAGCGTGGTCGACTGCGGCATCGCCATCAACCCGGCGCTCGCGCGCATCCAAGCCGAAGGCGGTATCGTGCAGGGCATCGGGCACACGCTCATGGAAGACGTCACGCGCACGGAGGCGGGCGCGATCCGCGAGTCGAACCTGTTCTCGTATCGCTTGCCCACGCGCTTGGACACGGGCCGCATTCGCGTGGAGTTCGAGGACTCCTACGAGCCCACGGGCCCCTTCGGCGCGAAGTCCATCGGCGAGATCGTCATCAACACGCCGGCGCCCGCGATCACGCACGCGATCTACCGCGCCACCGGCGCGTGGCACCGCGAGCTACCCATCCTGCCGGAGGACATCCTGCTCGCGAAGCCGGAGTAGCCGCTGGGGAAAGCTGCCCTACGGGTGCGGCGTGACCTTTCCGCATGGGGCGGGCTGGGTGATTTTCCTCACCCAGCCCGCCCCGTTTTCGTTCCGCCAACAAAAAGTCGTCATGGGAGTGCGGCAATATCTTGGACCGTTTACACGGCATAGCCCAGCCGCCGTCGCCGCCCGGCTATGGTGTCGTAC
>CAKUIV010000060.1 GCA_934661105.1 uncultured Ellagibacter sp.
CGAAGCCGCTGACGCACGGGTCGTACACGATCATGAGTGTGCAGAAGGTGGGGACGAGCTCCACGACGCCTTCGATCGGGTCCGTCTCGAGGGTTTGGGCGGCAGCGCGGATGATGCCGTTCGTCTCGACCGAGATGACGTGTGAGAATTCGAGGTTGATGGCCGAATCGCCGGCCACGGTTATGTCGAAACCTGCCATTATCCCTGCTTTTCTTCGCTTTTGTCGGGTGGAGTGGTTGTCCCAGCGCTTTGCGAGGCGCCTTTACGCTACCCTGCGAGGTGAAACGAGTTGTTGCACTGGCAAGAATAGATGAGCTTAGGGGGCGCTGCCTCCGAGGCCGACGGTTTTCAAGGGATTTTAACATAGATGGAAAAAGTGCTTTTCTCGGCGGCGTTCTTTGTTGCCTATACGATACAAGCGGTCACCGGGTTCGCGGGGAACATCTTCGCGATGCCCGTCGGCACGCATGTGATGGGACTTTCGAGCTCCGTGGCGGTGCTCAACGCGATGGGGTTCTTCGCGTGCGGCCTTCTCGCGGTCATCAACTACAAGCATATCCACTGGCGCGAGCTCGCGAAGATGACGCTCGGCATGCTCCCGTTCCTCGTACTCGGCATCTGGCTCGACACCGTGCTGCCGCTTCCGGTGCTTCTGCGCATCTACGGCGCGATCATCGTGTTCATCGGCGTGCGCAACCTGCTTTCGAAAGACCAGCGCTTCCTGCCGAAGTGGCTGCTCGCGCTCATCGTCGCGGCGGCGGGTCTTATCCAGGGCATGTTCGTGTCGGGTGGGGCGTTCCTCGTCATCTACGCCGTGCAGAAGATCAAGGACAAGCAGCAGTTCCGCGCCACCTTGTCGGCGCTGTGGGCCATTCTGAACTTCCTGTACGCGATGCTCGCGCTCTACCAGGGGCATTTCACCTCCGAGGTCGTCATGACGGTCGGCATCTGCATCCCGCTCGCGGTGGTCGCGACGTTTTTGGGTCAGGCGATCCAGAAGCGCATCAGCCAGGAGAAGTTCCTGAAACTCACCTACGTGCTGCTGCTTTTGGTGGGCGTGGTGCTTTTGGCCACGTCGTAGCGGGTCGGCTGCGTCGCGGGCGGGTGGCGTTGGGCTGCAACGCTTTCGCCGGGCGGGCTCGCCCTAGCTCTTCGGGGCGATGTCAAGAGATTGACGGGGAGTGTCGCCCCTTTAGTCGTACAATAGGCGGGAAAAGGTACGCTTCTGTGGAAGGGGTCAATCATGCCTACCATTCATCTGTATCCGCGTATTTTCGCATCGCTCGATGGGGGAGCGACGCAGGAAATCGTCGCCCGTCGCGCCATCGCGATCGCCGAGGCCAACGAGGCCGACCTTCTGTTCGGGCATGTCGTCGACTCGGTGCCGTTCGAGGCGAACGGCGCCGACTTCGACGCTCTTTGCGAATCGCGCAAGGAGCAGATCGAGCAGGATCTGGCCGACGTCTTGGAAGAGGCTCGCAACAATCCGCACATCAAATCGGTCGAGCTGCGCGTTCGCGCAGGCCGCGTGACCGACACGCTTGCCGAGCAGCTCATCGAGCCGTTCCGCCCCGACCTTGTCATCTGCGGCGAGCGCGGCCTCACCAACATGCAGTACGCGTTCGTCGGGAGCGTCTCCAAGTTCCTTATCCGCACTGTCCGTTGCGACGTGCATGTCGTCAAAGCGTAATCGAAGGTAGTAAGAAGGATTTTCATGCTGAACAAACGAGCCACCGACCTCGGATCCGCCCCCAACAAGATTCGCGAGCTGTTCGCATACGGTCTTGCTCGCAAAGCCGAAATCGGCGAGGACAAGGTATTCGACTTTTCCATCGGCAATCCGAGCGTCCCGGCGCCCGACGCGGTCGCCTCGACCATTGCCGACCTCATCAAGGAGCCGCCGTGCGCACTCCACGGCTACACGCCGTCTCCCGGCGCCGACGGTCCTCGCAAGGCCGTGGCCGCCAATATCAGCCGTCGCTTCGGCATCGATGCCACGGCCGGTCAGGTTTACCTGACCGCAGGTGCCGCTGCCGGCCTTGCCATCTCCATTTACGCGATCACCAATCCCGGTGACGAGATCATGGTCGTGGCCCCGTACTTCCCCGAATACGCTGTGTGGACTGAAACCGCGGGATGCACTTGCGTCGAGGTTCCCGCGCACGAGCCCGATTTCCAGATGGACATCGCCGCGATGGAAGCTGCGGTCACGCCGAAGACGGCGGGCGTCATCATCAACTCGCCGAACAACCCGGTCGGTGCCGTGTACACGCGTGAGAACATCGAGGCCCTCGCCGCGATGCTTTCCCGCAAGGAAGAGGAATACGGGCATCCCATCTACCTCATCAGCGATGAACCGTACCGTGAAATCACCTATGGCGCCGACGTGCCCTACGTGCCCTGCTTCTACAAGCACACGATCGTGTGCTACTCGTACTCGAAGTCGCTGTCGCTTCCCGGCGAGCGCATCGGCTACATCTACGTGTCCGACCTTATGGACAACGCCAAGGACGTCTACACCGCGGTGTGCGGCGCTGGGCGTGCGCTTGGCTTCATCTGCGCGTCGGTTTTGTTCCAGCGCGTGATGGAGCAGTGCGTGAACGAGCCGTCCGACGTGGAGGCGTACCGCGCGAACCGCGAGCTTCTGACGCAGGGTCTTTCTGATCTCGGCTACGAATTCGTGGAACCCGACGGCGCGTTCTACCTATGGGTCAAGGCGCTCGAACCCGATGACGAGGCGTTCTGCGAGAAGGCGAAGAAGCATGAGCTTCTGCTCGTCCCCGCGACGTGCTTCAAGTCGCACGGGTGGGTGCGCGTGAGCTATTGCGTGCCGGCCGACGTCATCAAGCGCTCGATGCCGGCGTTCAAGGCGCTCATGGAAGAATACAAGGGGGAATAAGCAGACACCGTAAGCTGTCTCTTTAAGCCGAGGGGGTTTCGGGAGCGCCTGATTTCGGGTGCGACCTGAAACCCCCTCGGTGTTTGTTGAGCGGGGAAACGAGCCGCGATGTGCGGGGTCGCGGCTGCGATCGCGCACTTGGGGCGTCGTCTGAGGATGCGCCTATGCGGGCTCGCTGCGCTGCCTTTGGGAATGCGCCGCTTCAGACGTTGCGCACAAGGTAAGACACGGCTCTTACGAGGTGTACTTCTCCATGTAATCAAGGATTTCCTGGCGCGAATGAAGGCCCGTCTTCGCATAGATGCGTTTGATGTGCGCATGCGCGGTGCCGGGGCTGATGTAGAGCTCCTCGGCCACGCGCTTCTGCGTCCATCCGAGGGCGTACAGGGCGAGCACCTCGATTTCACGCTCGGAGAGAAGGAACTGCTTGCCGACCTCTTCGGCATTGTGGCGCATGGTCGCCTGTCTGATTTCGGCGAGGCTTTCGTGCTCGTCGAGGCCCATGATCTTCGCGACGGCATGCTTGCGCGATTCCTCGGCCTGACGCTGCTGCTCTTCGGGCGTTTCGGCTTCGAACTTTCGCACCTTCAGGAACTGCGTGAAGGTGACTTGCGTCGACAGCACGATCATGGCGAACACGAACGACAGCATGAGCAGATCGTTTTCCGAGATCAGGGGAATGCTCAGAAGCGCGATGCGCGCAACGGCGCGGCATCCCAGCCACACGATCCAGCCGCCGAGCGCGTAATAATAGGGGCATCTCCAGCCGTAGGTCATGAAGGCGATGATGATGTACCAGGTAAGCGCAACGAGAATCGCGTTCAGCGTGTCCGAGAGGACGGCGCCGATGTCGAGTGCGTCGGGGAAGGCCGAGTACAGGATAAGCGCGAAAACCGCGAGGGCTTCCAAGACGAGGAAGACGCCGACTGTCATGACGCGCTGGTATTGCTTCGACACCAGGTAGATGACAACGGCTGCGATTGCGATGGTGAGCACCGTCTGCGCGATACGCGTTGCCGGTGTGAAGAGGATCGGCGCGCCGTCAGGGTATCCTCGCAAAAAGCCGTCGGCCACCGCGAGCACGCCGATGCTCGCGGCGATGGTAGTGAGAAACATCTTGCTCGACATGACGGTTTTGGTGAATCCGAAGAAATCCGAATCGCTCGAAAGCTCGGGGATGTCTTTCGCCAAGGGGCGCTTTTGGGACAGCTTCATGCAGGGAAACTGTCCCAAAACCAGTACAATCGCAATAAGGAGGGAAATGTCTCGCGGCACGATGGCCGTTATGTAGATGAAGATCTCGCTTACGATGAGCGCGCCGAAGGTGTAAATGACCGCGTTCAGGCTCGATGAGCCGCGCGCCTTCCGGAGCCAGTATGTGAGCGCGCCAAGGCCGCTGATCGTGCAGAGAGCGCTCAGGAGAAAGTGCACCGAGAAGTGGCTCTCGAGCGAAACGAAGTCGAGCGAGAACATCCCGATAAGCGTCGTCGCTTCTACGAGAAACGAGCAGACGGCGATTTTCCATACTGTTTTCTTGTTGAGGTGGCAGTTGGTCGCGGCAATGAGGAGCACGAGCACCGCGAACACGGCGACGGCGACGAGCGTCGCTCCATCCGAGAAGAATCCCTCGTCAGTATGGCGGTAACTGCCGTAGCTGCCGACGATGATGCCCGTTCGGCCGAGCGCGAGACCGAGGATCGACGGGAGAAGAACCCGATGCTTTTTCAACGCGTCGATGAAGGAGGGCGCGTCTTCTCCCGACGCCGTCGCCGAGCGTGCTACTCCGAAGAGCGGCTCGATCGCGGCTTCGGTTTTCCCGCTTTTCCATTCTGCTTCGGTTGCCGCGGTATCGGTTTTCGCCTCCATGTCGTCCCTCCCCTCGAGTTTCGGCGTTGCTGGATCTGTTTATGCGAAATAGCCTGGTTGGCGTGTGTTTATCCCTAAAGAGGGTATCGTCTCGTCTGAAAAAACGGCATCATCTTAACACGAAGCAAGAGTAAAAGGCATTTACTCAACTTGGCTTTACTTTGATATTAAAAAAATTAATCAGAGGGGGAAGCTATGGGGGAAGGACGCGATATCTACAATGAACCGGCGGACCGCGCGCTCATTCGCACGGCCGATGTGTACCAAACCAATCTTGACGAAGGTGTTGCCGGGTATTCCGACACGCTGCTCTCGATCGTCGCCAATTTCACGAACAGCGGCAAACCGGAGGGGTACAACGCCGAAGGAATGGTGGGCAAGTCGAAGCGCGGCGAGGTCGCGCTTCGATTGTTCGCCGTGGTGGGTGAGCCCGAAGACGGCGGCGAGCCTCGCTTTTTGAGGGCTGGCTTCAAGACGCGTGGATGTTTGGCCATGACGGCGTGCGCAAGCGTCATCTGCTCGATGATCGAGGGGAAAACGTTTTCGGAGGCGCTCGCCATCACGCCCGATGAAGTGCGCGACGCGGTCGACGGCGTGCCCTACGACAAGGTGCATACGACCGTTTTCGCCGTTGAGGGCGTGCGCTGCCTTGTGGGCGATTGGATGTACCGTTCGGGCGCCAAGCTGGCGGACCTTGACGAGAAGCTGCCATGCGATCAGAGCTCGGTGGCGTGCATCATGTGCGAGCATTGCTCGCTGCGCGACACGCGACTCGACATGCTGGTCGATGAGGCGCGCGCGAAAGAGGCGGTTTCGTAATGGTCGGGGAAGACGAGGTGCGCGACGCGAGCGTTGCAGCCGAAGAGGCGAATGAAGCTGCGCCCGACACGGCGATGGCGGAGTCTGCGGATGCGGCGGAAGAGGGGACTTCGGACGCTGCAGGCGAGGTCTTGTCGCGTGGGAGCGAACCTGCTGGCGAATCTGCGGGCGAGCACGCTGCGTCTTCGGACGATGATGCGGTAGGCGAGGGCGCGGATGCCCATGAGCCGACCGCCGAAGAGCGCGAGCTTGCCGAGAACAATGCGCTCGCCGACGTATTCGACGATGTTCGCAAGCAGTCGGCGGACAGCGCTCTCGTCACGCCCGATCGGTGGGTTGAGCAGGGGCTCGTTCCCGGTCATATGACGGCGGACGAGTTCGAGATGCTCGTGTACGAGTATTTGGAGAACTACCGGCGCGAGCACAAGGACGAGATCGAGCAGGAGAAGCGCGAGCGTGCGGCCAAACGCAGCTCGGTTCGCTCGGCAACGCGTGCGGTCGGCGTGCCGCCGAAGATCCCCAATAGGCGTCTTGCCCAGATCGAGGCCGATGAGGAGGCCGCGGAGGAAAAGAAGGCCGCCGATAGCTCCGAGGCGGAAGGCGATCCGAAGGCGAACGTGGCTGAGGCGCTCAAAGCCGATGGCGCATCGGTTTCCGAAGTGGTCGAGCAGCGGGAGGAAGCGCTGGCGCAGGATGCTCGAGTCGAGGTGGAGCCCGAAGAAGCTGAAGCTGCGTCTCCTTCTGCCGCCGACGATTCCGATGACCCGTTTGCGGGCTTGAGAATTCCCGACGGTTATAAGCTCGTCGAGCTGGAGGGCGAATACGTGCTCGTGCCCGACGAGGACGCGAAGCCTGCGCGCAAGGAGATTCGCTGCGAGCATATCGTGACGCTTGTCGGGCAGCACAGCTATTACCTGTACGACTCCGACTTGATGACGGATACCTATGCGCACTGGTCGTTTCTGTCTGCGGAGGATAACCCGCTTGCGACGTTCGTCGACTGCGTGCGCGAGGAGGGGCGTGTCTACCCACGCCCGCTTTCGGAGTCCGACCTGGCCAATGAGCCGTTTCGCATGAGCGCGAGCAAGGTCGAGGAAACGTGGGGCAAGCTCGTCGAGTCGGGAGAGTATCCCGACATCGAGCGCTGCGAGGCGTCGAACGGGGACGTGTACTTCTTCTCGACGCTGTACATGACGCGTACCCTCGCCGAATCGCTCGCCGAATACGAATCGGTCGAGCGCAAGGCCAACGTGTAGTGTGCGGAGTAATGGTGGGGGGCGTTGGCGCGCCCCACCATTTTCACTCTATGTGGCGTTGGCGCATTTTCTTGTTGCTTTCGAATTAGATGCAGCTTTACCGCAGTTCTGATCGGCAACGCTAGGCGAGGAATGATTATCTATTTGAAGAACAATTCAAGTGCGAGGGCATAAGCGTTTTAGCTGGGCAGCGTCAAAAAGTGTAACTTTGTGACCAGGTGTTTTTCAAAGCGCAAGGTGGTTTCTTTGCAAGAAGAATATTCATACCCTCGCACTTGAATTATTTTCTGTTTGGATAATTGCAAAAGAGAGGGTCGGTCGGCCAAAAGGGGCTCTTGAGTGCTTTCGGGAGACGCTTGTCCTAAAGCTGAAACGCGAGCATGCGGCAAACGTGCCGGTGGACGTATGCACATCGCGTGCTACTTGAAGATGACCCACTTGCAGAGGCAGAACCCCCAAATTCCCTGCATGCCCATGGTTATGAGTTTGCCCGCTATCTGCGGTAAGCCGAAGGCTGCTGAGGTCGCGCCGATGAACCAGGTACCGAAGAGGAAATTCCACACGTAGAGCGCGACGAACAGCGCGACGCTGCGCCAGAAGTTGCTCGACGATTTGAACGTGATGTTGCGGTTCATGAGGAAGTTGAACGTGCCCGAACACGCCACGGCGATGCCGTTCGCGATTCCGGTTGCAAGGCCGATGAGCTGCAACACGGCGAACACGCCGAACTCGACGAAGGTTTGGGCGATGGAAACGCCGCCGTACGTTACGACCTGACGGAGGAAACCGCCTGCGCGGGCGGGTTTTTCAACGGCTGCCTGTTCTTGCATGGGATCACTTCGAATTGCTGATGGGATTACGGTCGGTTTCCTATTGTAGGCGTCTTGGGGAAGGCGGAGTTTTCGCCTCGGTAACGGTACGGTGCTTTTGTCTGCCGAGTCCCGAAACCGGTATGCGGCGGAAAGAGAGGATACCAAGATCGTCGTGCTATCCTGTGGGAAAGGACGCACGATCAATCAACACGATCTGGGATAGAGGCGCTAGGAGCTGGCATGAAAACGATAGATGTGGTTGCCGCGGTTATCGTCAAAGACGACAAGATCCTCGCAACGCAACGCGGTTACGGCGAATTCGAAGGTGGATGGGAATTCCCGGGCGGAAAGGTCGAAAACGGGGAAACGCCTGAGCAGGCTATCATTCGCGAGATAAAAGAGGAACTCGACGCCTCTATCGTCGTGAATGATTTCTTTGTCCAGGTCGAACACGATTACCCATCGTTTCATTTGAGCATGAAGTGCTTCCTGTGCTCGCTCGACGATCCGTCGTTCCACCTGCTTGAGCATCACGCGGCGAAATGGCTCGACATGAAGCACATCGAAAGCGTCGATTGGCTTCCTGCCGACGTGAAAGCCGTGAACGCCCTTGAGGCGAGGGGCTCTTTCTAAACGTCGAGATTGCTTAGCAGGTAGTCGTAGAGATCGGCGCGGACGGGCTGTTCGAGCGCGTACGTGATCTCGACGGCGCTTGTTTTCCCGTCCTCCATGACGATCTCTTTGAATTCTCCGGTCGGATGCATTTTTCCGAGAAAGTAGAACTCCTTGCCGTTATCCTTGTCGTTTTTGTTCTTGCGGATGAATAGATAGCAGCGCATCCCGTTTTGCCTCTCGTTGCCAAGTCGTTTGATCTCGGGAGATTCGATGGTGCGATTGCTTTTCGAGATGGCGATGATCTTGCGGTCGGTTACGAATCGGTCTTCGTATTGTGTCGTGATGCTGATAGAGGGGTCTTTTTCGTAGTCGATGAAAACGGGGAACGTATTGGTCTTCTCGTCGTAGAAATACCCGCCGATATTCTGGTAATTCGGTTCTTTTTCCCAGTTCAGAAGGATAGCGACATCTTCTCGTGAGTATTTCTCGTTCAACACGAAGTTCGTATCGTCGTAGAGATCGCCGTAGCGAGCCTCTGCGCGGGCGAGGCCGAATCGCACGACGTCCATGACGCATTGCCTGAAATACGGGTCTTCCAATGCTCGAGAGAAACCAGGGCTGAGACGCAAGGAGCCATGTTCGCTGATGGCGATTTGCTGACCTGCGGTCGAGAACTCGCCGGTGAGCATTTGCCCCACCGAACATGCGCATTCGCGCCCGACGCGATTTTCCATCGAGGCGAAAGGATAGGGGCTATGCTGGGCGATGAGCTGCTCGAGCACGACAAGGTCTTCTTTTCGCTTGCCGCTTGCGAGCTTCTTCGAGATGAACTTCAAGTAGCCGAGGGCCTTCTCGTCGAGCGCGCTCGGAACGTTTTCTTTGATTTTCGGCAGAAACGCCGCGTACGATCCGTATTTCTTAATGATGATAAGCGGGTCGATCGCCTCGTTTTCGTCGAAGTCGCGAAGGCTGGGAATTCGTCCGAGAAGCTGCTTGAGATGTACGTATTCGCTCTTTATGAGCTTTGCGTCGCTGAACCGGCCCTCTTCGAGTGCCTTGAAGATGCGCTTCTCCGATATGCGGTCAAACGAAATCGTCGAGCAGCCGGGAATGATCGTGCTGCCTTCCTTCACGACCTTCCGAAGCGTGTCTTTGTTGTAGGTCCGATCTCCCGAAAGCGCGATTGGAACAAGGTAGTTCTGTTGATAGTTTCCGATGAAATCAAGAACGAGCGTGAATTCTTTTCCGTCGCATTTCCGCAGGCCGCGACCGAGTTGTTGGACGAAGACAATGGCCGATTCCGTTTTTCGGAGCATGATGATCTGGTTGACGGAAGGGATGTCGACGCCCTCGTTCATGATGTCGACCGAGAAGATGAACTCTATTTCGCCTTGTTCGAGCTGATGAATCGCCCTATCGCGCTCGGCGTCGCTCGACGCGCCGCTTATCGCGACGGAAGGAAGGCCGCGCTCGCAAAAAGCGTGCGCGAAAAAAGAGGCTTCTTCGTTTCTGCCGCAGAAAACAAGGCCTTTCCGGTGCGACTTATCGACAGTGTACTCGTTGATCTTTTTTTATGATGTGGCCAAGACGCGTCTCGCTGGCGAGCTTGTTGAAAAGCGATATGTCGTCGTAGGCGTTATCGTCGATTTCGAGATCGGCTATCCCAAAATAATGGAATGGCGAGAGCATATCGTTCTCCAACGCATCCTGCAAAGTGATTCGATAGGCGATAACGTGGTTGAACAGGCTGTAAACGTCGTATCCGTCCGTTCTGCTCGGCGTTGCGGTCATTCCAAGAATGAATTTCGGCTCGAAGTAGTCGAGGATTTTCCGGTATCCTACAGCACCTGTGCGGTGCGCTTCGTCGATGACGACGTAGTCGAATGCATCGGGCGGGAAGTCATCGAGGTGCCGTGCGAGCGTTTCGATCATGGCGAATACGCAAGTTGCGTCGTCGTTTCTCTCAGCGCCTTGGTAGGTGCTGTATGTGTAGCGGTTCGCGAGGACGCGCTCGAAGCTTGCCTGGGAGGCCGAAAGGATCCTCCTCCTCCTATGAGCGATAAAGAGGATGCGGTGAGGCTTTTGCCGTTCGATATCGAGCGCGGAAAGATAGGTTTTCCCCGTTCCAGTTGCCGAAACGAGCAAGGCCCGCGGTTCGTTTCTGCCATGGAGGACCGCGAGCGCCTCAAGCGCGCTTCGTTGCATCTTGTTCGGGGTGATTTTCGACCGATGGCTGCCATCGGCGTTCGTCGTCGGTGGTGGTTCGACGCTACCGGACCGGTGAAACGGAGCGGATGGTTTGGCCGGTTGCGTTTTCGTTTTCGGTTGAGCGAGGTATCTTTCGTAGTCGGTGATCCATGCTGCCGTTAGCGGCGTCGTTTCCTCGTCGAGCCAAAGCTTGTCGAATTCCTCTTTCGCCTCTAAAAGCATGTTTCCTTTAGGAAACGAGCGAAAAAGGATATTCCATTCCTTGTTGCACGTCAGAGCCTTTTGTGTGAGATTCGAGCTACCTATGATGATCGTTGAAATTTGCCCTCTATTGAAGAAATAGCCTTTCGCATGGAGATTTCCCTGGTAAACGTGGCTTTCGATATTCGGGTACTCCAGCAATTTTCGTAGTGCGTCGGGATCGTTGAAGTTCAGGTATGTCGAAGTGAGGATGCGTCCGAGGATGTTTCTTTCTTTGAGCTCGGAAAGAATGTCGACGAGAACCTGCATTCCGCTTGAGGTGATGAAGGCCACCGAAAACGCAAAGCTTGTGCAGTCGCAAGCTCTGATTTGAGCGTGGCGAGCACGTTTGCGCCACGGTTCCCGTCGTTTGCGAGGATGCGAGGGGCATAGCGTTCGTCGGAGTCGTGATCTGGCCCGATAAAGCTTGCCTGCAAGCTTTCGGTGAAGTCGATAATGCTGTATTCGTATGTGCCAGCCATATTGCGCTCGCCTTAGAACCGGGGGGAATCGTGATTTTCATTATCGATGATCGGCGAAGGGACGTCGAGGTCGTCTCGCGGTTGATTCCAGTTAACAGTTGGTGGGTCAGGCTGGGGCCTGAAAACAAAAAAGTCCGTGATTTGCGCAGGTTTTGCTTGTTGGGCGCGAGCTATGGCTGTTACGCGTCAGCAAAAGCCCAGGTCGCAACTTATCGGATCAATCGGCTTCTTTGGCGCGCCGGGAAAACCTGCGCAAATCGCGGACTTTTTTGGAGCGTGGGAGGTCAGAGAGTCGACGAGAGAGCGGAACCTTTCCTCAAACA